>CAJQPR010000036.1 GCA_905480255.1 uncultured Woeseiaceae bacterium
ATACCAGATTGCTTCCAGTTCTCGCTGATAATGCGCCGGGTCGTAATACCACGCGGAGGGCAATGATGGTTTTAGTTTCGTGAGCGGGTGCGTCATATTGGTAATCGGTTTGGTGATCCGCAGATTGTATCCTGTGTCCGTTAGGTCCTGCAGCCAACTCGATTAGCCGTCGTGCGGGATCAAGCTATTAACAAGTAAATTACCACTACGGAAAGTGCGCTTGGGAATTCGAGCCCTGTTCGATCAATTCCTTAGCAATTGCGCCGGATTGCCTTAACGCTTGGCGGTGCTTCCCTTCGATGCTTCGACGGTATATCTCAACGCGTTTTTGTCGATTTTTTTCGAGATCGCGCCCTGAAGATTGATATCCAGTTTGTCCGCCAGCCTTAAGGCGTATATCAAAACGTCGGCCAGTTCCTCTGTAGCCGCCTCGAGTTGATCGCTGGAAAGTGATGCTAGCTGGGACTGTTCTTGAGTCAGCCACTGGAATACCTCAAGCAGTTCACCTGCCTCGCCGGCCAGCGCCATGCTGAGGTTCTTGGGGCTGTGGAATTGCTCCCAGTCCCGCTCCTTCGCGAAGTCGTCCAGGCGAGCCTGTATTTCGTCTGTGTTCACCTTTTCCAATCCATATTGAACTCGATCAAACCGAATGATTTGACGGTCGGATAGTATCGAGGCATAGGACATGTATCTCAAGATCATTTGCCTTGAGACAGTTCGTTAATTACGGAGATACTCCCGGCCCGGGTAGTGGCATGATATTTTTCGCCTGAATACGATTTCGCCAGGAAGTTCCTGCCGCCCACATGAGTAATTCCGAATGACCAGGACGATTGATACACTGCGGGACGCAATGCCCGGGCTGCTCCTGAGTGCGACCATCGCACTCGCCGTGAGATTCGTTAGTGACCGGCTTGGCGGTCCTGCGATGCTGTATGCCCTGTTATTTGGGATGGCATTCAATTTCCTCACCGAGGATGAGCGTTTCGCAAGCGGTATCCGTTTTGCGAGCCGCAACATTCTCCGCATCGGCGTCGCGCTGCTTGGTCTGCGCATTACGACGGGCGAAGTGATGGAGCTTGGCTGGCCGGTGGTTGCCCTGATCGTGGCGAGCGTGGTGGCGACGGTTCTGATCGGCAGCCTGATAGGACGAGCCTTTGGCCTGAAAGGCGACCAGTCCATTCTCTCGGCCGGCGCCGTCGCGATTTGCGGTGCGTCCGCGGCGCTTGCAATCGCTTCAGTCCTGCCGTCGCACAAGGATCATGAGCGGAACACAATTTTGACTGTCGCCGGAGTTACTGCGCTCAGCACGATCGCGATGGTTGTGTACCCGGTTTTGGTCACCTATATCCACTATGACAACGCGACTGCAGGCATCTTTCTCGGAGCCACGATTCACGATGTCGCGCAGGTGGTCGGTGCCGGTTACATGATCTCCGACGAAACCGGCGAGATATCCACACTCGTAAAACTCATCCGCGTCGCCTGCCTGGTTCCGGTCGTTGTTGCGATCTCGCTGGCAATGCGGCGCGGCCGTTCCCCAAAATCCGGCAATGTGCCCTTGCTGCCCGGGTTCCTCGTCGCTTTTATTGCGCTCGTCATCGTCAACAGCCTGGGCTGGATCCCGGCAGAGGCACATGCGATGCTGACGCCAGTCTCGAGCTGGTGCCTGCTCACGGCCGTCGCGGCACTTGGCGTCAAAACATCACTTAAGGCTTTGGCCGACGTAGGCCCTGCACCGATAGGCGTTATGGTACTTCAGACTGCTTTTCTGGCCGTGTTTGTGATCGGCGGTCTCATGCTGATCAGGTAGTCTGCAGCTCAATGCAGAACGGCCATTAATAATAATTCTGATTGACAGGGCGATCCGTACGTTTTAAAAACAACAAATTAGAAAAACAGAATATTCTTAACATTTTCCCAATTCAACCGGGAATCCGGTGAATGGACAATGGACAAGGCGCCCGTCTATCACATCGTCGACTGACGATGTTTATTGACGGAGCCTTTACCGTGACCTGAAGTCACGCGCGGTCTCGATCGAATGCTCATTGCGCAAATTAGCGATACCCACATTCTGGCCCACGGGTCGGATCATCCCGCTGCGGACTTCCGGGCCGACTGCCTGCGGCGCAGCATCGCGGACGTCAATCGCCAGCGACCGGATGCGGTGATCTTCACCGGCGATACGACGCAGTTTGGCCAGGCGGAAGAATACGCTCGCTTGCGGGAGCTGTTGGCGCCGCTGGAACCGCCGCTCTACCTGGTTCCCGGTAATCGTGATGACAAAAGCGCGTTGCGCCACTCATTCGATGACCTGTCTTACCTGCCCGCGAACGGCGATTTCCTGCACTACGTGATCGAGGACTATGACATGCGACTCGTCGCCCTCGATTCAACCTCGCCCGGCGAGCGCAAGGGCGTCTTCTGCCCGCTGCGCCAGGCCTGGCTCGACGAGGTGCTGAGCAATGAGCCGAATCGGCCGACCCTCCTATTCATCCACCATCCACCGTTCGATGTCGATGATCATTACGTCGGCGGCTACCGACGGCCCGAGGAGGCCGCGGCGTTTGCCGACATAGTCCGCCGTCATCCCCAGGTCGTTGGGCTGATCTGCGGCCATGTCCACTGGTTGGTTGAATGTCAGTGGGCCAACAGGCCGGCCCGCGTCATGCCGAGCATCGCGGTCGATCTCCGCAAAGGTATCGACGAGACCGAGGCCCGGGAACAACCCATTTACCTGCTGCACAGCCTGTCGGACGAAGCCGGCCTCATGAGTGAGATGAAGAGGGTTGCCGGTGAGGCGAGTAACGCATGAGAACGCATCTATCCACGCGAGCGACCTAGCCCACAATTGGTGAGGCGGCGCCGCAGGCGCCACTGTAGTTGCTACAATCTTTTACGGGGCGCATTGTCCACTGCGTCAACAAAATCCCGCTCCCGGATCTACTTCTGAATACTGAACCCGATGACCACTTTCTGGACCCAAAAAACAGACGGCGAATTGAAAGAGCGTGTTTTCGATGCGCTTTCACGCAACGTCCATTATCAGGATCAGAACGTTTTCGGCGTGCCGGCGTCGCAGCTCGATGAAAAAGTCTTTTACAAGAACGCATCATTTCTGAAAGACGCACCGTTCCTGTCCACGCTGATGGAAAATCCGAATCACATTGGTTGTCATACGCTCGAGTTGTCTGAACCGTTTTTTGAAGGCACCCAGGAAATCGAACGCGAGCTGATCGATATCTGTGCGTGCGACATTCTCCAGGGACAGCCCGGACAGCAGGACGGCTATGTTGCGTCCGGCGGTACAGAGGCAAACATCCAGGCGATCTGGATTTACCGGAACCTTTTCGTCGCCGATCACGGCGCCTCGCTGGATGACATATGCATCATTTGCAGCAGTGACACTCACTACTGCATCGACAAGGCAGCCAACCTCCTGTCGATCGACGTCGCACGAATTCAGGTCGATGAAGCAACCAGGATTGTGCCTGCGGATGCTGTCGAGAAAATCGCAAAAGAGCTGGTGGATGCCGGGAAAAAGTATTTCATTGTGATCGTGAACATGATGACGACAATGTTCGGTTCGGTTGATGACGTAAACTGCTACGTCGATGCGATCAAAAAGTCGGGGGGTGAATTCCGAATTCACGTAGACGGTGCGTTCGGTGGATTTTACTGTCCGTTCACGGATGGAGGCGTCAACCTCAATTTTTCAAACCCCGATATAAGCTCAGTGACGCTCGACGCTCACAAGATGCTTCAGGCTCCCTATGGCACCGGTGTGTTCCTGGCCAGGAAGGGATTGATGCAATATGCGGTGACCAAAGAGGCGAGCTACGTTGAGGGTCAGGACTACACGCTGATTGGCAGTCGGTCTGGCGCCAATGCGATCGCGGTCTGGATGATTCTGATGAAGAACGGTCCGCAAGGCTGGCGCGACAAAATTGGTTTGCTGCAGGAGCGTACCCAGTGGTTGTGTGCTCAACTTGATGAAAGTGGCGTCGACTATTATCGGCATCCGTGCTCGAATATTGTAACGCTCAGAAGCGGATCAATTAGCAAAGAGCTGGCGGAGAGTCACTGGCTGGTGCCCGACGACCACGAAAATCCGGCCTGGTACAAGATTGTTGTGATGGAGCACGTCACGATTGGAAAGCTCGAACCTTTTGTCATGTCTTTGCAGCAAACTGGCTGACATTTCTTGACGAAACCCTGCAGGGTGGAACTTGCCTAAGTGGCATCTGTCGATGACACTTAGGGCTACAAATGGCATCTCGTTTGCAATGATGCCGGTATAGATGGAGTACACAATGCTGACAAGACGCGATTACCTCAAATACTCGGCGCTGGCCGGCGCTGCCTGTGCGGTTCCGACCAGCCTGCTACAGGCTCTCGAATCAGGTGACATCATCAAACGTGCAATACCTGGCACCGGTGAGGAGTTGCCAATTGTCGGCCTGGGCAGTTCCGCCACATTCCGTACGGTTGCACAGAGCGAAGACGTAACCGCATTGCAGGGTGTCCTGCAGACACTTATTGACAACGGCGGCACCGTGTTTGATACCGCGCCATCCTATGGCGCCTCGGAGGAAGTTGCGGGACAAATCGTCCAGGACCTCGGCTTTCAGGAAAAGGTTTTTTGGGCGACCAAAGTGAATGTTGCGCCGCGGGGAGGAGGTTCGGCTGATGCCGACGCGGCCCGCGCGCAGATTGCTCGCTCGTTCGATCACATTGGCAAGGACCCGATTGATCTGATGCAGGTTCACAACCTGGCGGATCTCGCGACGCAGATGCCAATCATTCAGGAACTCAAGGAAGAGGGAAGATTTCGCTATATTGGCGTAACTTCCACAAGTACCCGGCGCTACCCGGACCTGGCCAAAGCCATGCGGGACTGGAAGCCTGACTTTATCGGCGTGGATTATGCGGTGGATAATCGTGAGTCTGCAGAGACCATATTGCCGCTTGCACAGGAGCTCGGCATCGCAGTGCTGATCTATGTGCCGTTCGGGAGGACGCGCCTGTGGGCTCGCGTCAAAGGTCGTGAGGTACCGCAATGGGCGCAGGAGTTCGGCGCTGACACCTGGGGCAAGTTTTTTATCAAGTATGCTGCCGCCCATCCGGCCGTGACCTGCGTTACGCCGGCAACCAGCAAGCCAAAAAATATGCTCGACAACATCGGTGCGGCTTTCGGCGATTTGCCGGACGAAGTCACCCGGCGCAGGATGGCCGAATATGTTGACGCCTTGCCCTCGGCGTAGACCGGCGAAAAACTAATATGACGCCCGCTCTGGTGACAGGGCGGGCGTTTTCCTATTATGCAGGCTCTGATTGCAGGGGACAGGCAAATGCCAGGGCTCTATTTCGAAGAATTCACCGTCGGGCAGACATTCAGGCACGGCATTACCAGGACGATCACCGAGGCCGACAACGTGTGGTTCAGCGCGCTGACACACAATCCTGCGCCGCTCCATCTCGATGCCGAATACATGAAGGGCACCGAATATGGCAAGCCGATCGTCAATAGCTGTCTGACGCTGGGGTTTATGGTGGGCATCTCGGTGGGAGATACGACGGTTGGCACCACGGTCGCTAACCTTGGCTGGGACGAGGTCCGTTTTCCGCGGCCACTTTTCCACGGCGACACCATTCACGTCGAGACCGAGGTGCTCGAGGTCCGCGCCAGCAAATCACGGCCTGACAATGGCATCGTCACATTTGCTCATCGCGCATATAACCAGAAAGATGAACTGGTTGGCGACTGCAAACGATCGGCGCTGATGTTGCGGAAGCCAAAGTGACCCGGAGTTTTCTTTTTGTTCCAGCGGATAGCGAAAAGAAGCTGGCGAAAGCGGGTGGTGTTGGCGCAGACGCGCTGATTCTGGATCTCGAAGATTCCGTTGCGGCTGATTCGAGACCCGCCGCGAGGCAGATCGCGAGGGAGTATCTGCAATCCGGCGCCGATGCAGATCTTTGGGTTCGAATTAATCCTCTGAATACGAGTGATTCGCTGGAGGATTTGCGCGCAATCATTCCGGGTGCGCCTTTCGGTGTCGTTTTGCCAAAGCCCGAGAGTGCGAAGGACGCGAACCAACTCGCCAAACTTCTCGACGTACTGGAACAGGAAAACAGTCTGCCACCCGGCGGGACAAGGATATTGCCGATTGCGACTGAACGGCCAGCCGCTCTTTTTCGCATGCACGAATATGCAGATGCGACGCCAAGGCTGGCTGGCCTTACATGGGGTGCGGAAGACCTGAGTACCGCGGTTGGCGCAACAGCGAGTCGGGACGAGAATGGCCATTGGCTCCCGCCCTATGAACTCGCCCGTTCTCTGTGCCTGTTCGGAGCGGCCGCGGCTAATATTCCTGCAGTGGACACGGTTTATACGGACTTCAGGAATATAGATGGTCTGGCACACTATGCCCGGCACGCCCGCCGCGACGGTTTCGAAGGAATGCTGGCCATCCATCCCGACCAGGTTGCGGCAATAAACGACGCATTCGCGCCTTCCAGCGAGGAGATAGCGCGGGCGCAGAAGATTGTCGACCTGTTTGAAGCTAACCCGGATGTTGGTGCGCTGGGCATGGACGGTGAAATGATCGATCGGCCGCATTGCGTACAGGCGATAAGAATTCTTGAAACAGCGGCGCGACTTAAACAGCGATAAAGGGAAGTGATGACGAAGGTTTACGAAGTTCCGGCTGAGGTTGCAAGCCGCGCACTGATCGACGAGTCCGGCTACGAAGACATGTACCGGCGATCTATCGAAGATAACGAAGGTTTTTGGGCGGAGCAGGCCGGGCGTCTCGACTGGTTCAAGCCGTTTACCGAAGTGCGGGACGTGTCCTTCGCAAAGGACGATCTGCATATTCGCTGGTACTCCGACGGTACGCTAAATGCTTGTTACAACTGCGTCGACAGACACCTGGAAGCGAAGGGCGATGACGTTGCGATCATCTGGGAAGGTGATGATCCTTCTGTAGACCTGCAAATTACCTACCGTGAATTGCATGCGCGCGTTTGCCGGTTTGCCAATGCATTGAAAGGCCTTGGTGCGAAAAAGGGCGACCGGATTACTATCTATATGCCGATGATTCCCGAGGCCGCGGTTGCGATGCTGGCATGCGCGCGTATTGGCGCCGTGCATTCGGTGGTATTCGGCGGGTTCTCACCGGATGCTTTGGCAGGTCGAATCCACGATTGCGAATCCAACATCGTCATAACCGCGGATCAGGGTGTTCGTGGCGCCAAAGCAATTCCGCTTAAGGCGAATGTTGACAGGGCCGCAGAACACCCGGACGTCACAACGCTTGAGAAGGTACTGGTTGTCCGGCACGCCGGGGTCGATGTTGAATGGTTCGACGGTCGTGATGCGTGGCTGCACGAGCTTGAAGCTGAAGTGGATGCGGATTGTCCGTGCGAAGAGATGAGTGCCGAAGATCCGCTGTTCATACTTTACACATCAGGATCGACAGGGAAGCCGAAAGGCGTCTTACATACAACGGGCGGCTATATGGTCTACGCCGCGATTACCCACGAATATGTATTTGACTACCATCCCGGTGACATTTATTGGTGCACAGCCGACGTGGGCTGGGTTACCGGTCACAGCTATATCGTCTATGGGCCGCTTGCCAATGGTGCGGTGACCCTGATGTTCGAAGGGGTACCGAACTACCCAACCGCATCCCGGTTCTGGGAAATCTGCGACAAACACCAGGTCAATATTTGTTACACGGCGCCAACCGCCATACGGGCATTGATGCGTGAGGGTGATGGCCCGGTCAAGAAGACGTCCCGAAAGAGCCTGCGCCTGCTGGGTTCAGTCGGCGAGCCAATCAATCCGGAAGCCTGGGAGTGGTACTACCATGTTGTGGGCGACGAGCATTGTCCGATTGTCGATACCTGGTGGCAGACAGAGACGGGCGGCATCCTGATCACTCCGCTACCGGGCGCAACAGCACTAAAGCCAGGTTCGGCAACGAAGCCGTTTTTCGGTATTCAGCCGGCAGTTGTCGATGGTGACGGCAACATCATCGATGGCAAAGCGGAGGGTAATCTCGTCATCCTGGACAGCTGGCCGGGGCAAATGCGCACGGTGTATGGCGATCATCAACGTTTCGTCGATACCTATTTTGCAACGTATGAAGGTATGTACTTCGCAGGCGATGGCGTAATGCGCGACGAGGATGGCTACTACTGGATAACCGGAAGAGTTGACGATGTTCTGAATGTGTCCGGACATCGCATGGGTACAGCGGAAGTAGAAAGCGCGCTCGTTGCACACAAGGACGTCGCGGAAGCAGCAGTGGTTGGATGCCCGCATGAGATCAAAGGGCAGGGAATCTACGCCTACGTGACGTTGATGGAGGGCGTGGATGCAACTGATGAGTTGCTCGCGGAACTGCGGCAATGGGTGCGCAAGGAAATTGGTCCAATCGCTACGCCCGATTTCATTCAATGGGCGCCGGGTTTGCCAAAAACACGTTCCGGAAAGATCATGCGTCGGATACTGCGAAAAGTCGCAGAGAATGACTACGAGAATCTTGGGGACATCTCAACGCTTGCTGATCCGGCGGTCGTGGCCGACCTGGTCGATAACCGAAAAAACCGCTAACTAAATTCCCTCGGGTGGAGACGGTTTCAGTTACCGCTAGAATTGGTCGGCGTAGGTCGCTTCATCGGTCTGATCGACGAGTTCCCCATCGTCATTGGCGGGTAAAGGCGGGAGGTCACTTTGCGGTTTCCGGGATTTCTGGCTGTTGCCATTTCTGTCCAGGCGCTTGAACTCGGCCAGCTGCTTTTCGTAGCAACGAACGAACTCTTCACTGAACTGGTGGGGAAATCTGCCTGAGCCAGGCTGAGTCATGATCGGATAGAGATCACAATACAGCTGCCAGTACTTTAGCTGATTCATTTTCTTGAATATCGGTTTTCCATCCAGCGTCTTGTCAAAATTCTGCTGTAGTTCATCCGGGTCAAAGCGGTCTGCAAATTCCTGGTAGGCACCGATCATGGCCTCAAGAACGGCGTCATGATGAAATTTCAGATCGCGGCAAACTTCGCGAACGGCGTCAACCGGACAGAGATATTCACCTTCCTTTCCGACCAGTAACTGCATCATTGAGTCGCGCGTGTTTTCGGCGAGCTTCAGGGGATTGTTGTGGCGCGGCAGAACTGTGGTCTGGTCGAGGCGGAACATGCTTTTCAGGGAGGTCCGGCTCGCAAGCAGGTCTGAAGTACCGTCGACAAATTCCTTCAAAACCCTGCCGGCGTTTTCCATGACTTCGAGCGGGTCGGTTGAAGGGTGTATCTCGGCCCTGCTGATGTCGAGTCCTTTCATGAAAGAGTCGAGCAGGTGTGCTGCGTCGATCATCTTCTGTTCTTCCTTGCTCGGACCCGCTTCAAACGGATTCGGCTGGTCATTCACCTGTTCATTCTGTGGGGCGTCATCTTCCTTGACTGTTTCTCCGAACAAAGCAGCCTGAAACGCGTCACCGCCCGTAATTTCCTCTTCATCGAGCATCTGGATGCCGCTCTTGAGAGACGCCTCATCCACGAGTTGCTCAATGTGATCGGGAACCACAGTCATCGGTAAGGGAGGCGGCATTTCAAGATCCTGACCTTCGTCAAGCGTCACCTCAAATTCGAAATCACCCATGCGGAGTCTGTCGCCGTGAAACAGGCGTCGCGGATTACCCTGCCCGAGTGGCTCTTCATCCTCGTTCAGGTAGACACCGTTGGTGCTGACATCCGCAAGATAGTAGGCGCCGCTCTGGAAATCGATCGTTGCATGCTTGCCGGATATGAATCTGTCCGGATCGGGCAATATCCAGTCATTTTCCAGGGAGCGTCCGATTGTGCCGCCATCCTCGCGAAATACACGGACATGGTCGTCTGCGACGATTTCCTTGTGTTCACTTACGATTTCAAGTTGCAGCGGCATTTCTACTCTCAGAATCTGGTCTCACCGGCATAGTTAACGTATTACCGGTCGTAGCGACTGATATTGCCGCCTGTAACACTCTTGCCGCTGCCTATTAGTTCACATAAATCAATTTGCGGCGCTTGAGATGCTGTCTGGTAAATGCGCGATATAGACCATATACAGGAATATTGGAGAACCGGGTTCACGGGCGGTTTCCAGCGACAATTTTGGGTACACTGGCCGCCCGCTAGCATGCAGCAGCGGACAACGCAGGCATAAACCATGACAGACGAGAAACTCTACAAAGTCATATTCATGAACCAGGGCGAGATTTACGAAATCTACGCTCGCGGTGTCGGTCATGGTTCGCTGTTCGGGTTCGTAGAAATCGAGGAACTGGTTTTTGGCGAACGGACCACAGTGGTAGTGGATCCGTCAGAAGAAAAGATCAAGTCGGAATTCAATGGTGTCCGTCGTACCTACCTGCCGATGCATTCGGTAGTGCGAATCGACGAAGTCGACAAGCAAGGCACTAGCAAGATATCGAAAGTTGAAGGCGGTAACGTCGCGCAGTTTCCGATGCCCGTTTACACGCCCGGCGAAGGCAACAAGAAGTAAACTGAGACCTGCATTTCTGCTGGTCGCCGTACCAGACGTCCGGTATCATCGCGGTCACCTGAAACGCCTCATCTTTCCAAACCAGGGAAAAGCTTGTCCACAACAGCGACTGACCTGCCGGCAGACTCGACCACCACGATTCTGGAATTGCCGGGTCAATCCGCGTTGTCGGCGTTCCGCCTCACGAAATTACTCGATGATCTGCAAAAGATTGATGACCGGGTAAGCGGGCTATGTGCCCGATTCTCCTATTTCGTTCATCTCGATGGACCGTTGCCTGAAAAAGAGCGCGGACGTCTTGACGCGCTGTTGTTATCCGGCGAACCGGTCGTTGACTTCCCTGCCGATGCCCGGTTGATCTACACGGCACCCAGGCCCGGTACGATTTCACCCTGGTCAAGCAAGGCTACGGACATTGCACAGGCCTGCCACCTTGAACAGGTGCAAAGGATCGAGCGCGGAGTCTGCTACGGCCTCGATTTCACGTGCAAACCGGAAGATCCGGAGCTCATGCGCCTGGGCACTTTGCTTTTCGATCGGATGACCGAGTTCCAGTTTGCGAGTGGCGGGCAGGCAAGCGTTCTGTTTGAAGAACACGCGCCGATGCCGCTCGAAGTCATTCCATTGCTCGCAGACGGATCTGTGGCGCTGAAAAAGGCGAACCGTGACCTGGGACTGGCGTTGTCGGACGATGAAATCGATTACCTGGAGCGGAACTACCGCGACATCGGGCGGGATCCAACGGACGCAGAACTGATGATGTTTGCACAGGCGAACTCCGAGCACTGCCGGCACAAGATATTCAACGCGGACTGGATAATCGACGGCGAACGGCAGTCTGAAAAGTTGTTCGGCATGATTCGCAGCACCACTGAAGCCAGCCCCGATGGCGTCATTTCTGCTTATTCTGACAATGCTGCGGTCATGAAGGGTTGGCAGGGTGAGCGGTTAATGCCACGGTCAGGAGACCGCCAGTTCGATTACTCGGACGAAGCAATCCAGATCCTGATGAAGGTTGAAACGCACAACCATCCAACGGCAATTTCACCGTTTCCCGGTGCTGCCACCGGTTCAGGTGGGGAGATCAGGGATGAAGGTGCGACCGGGCTCGGTGCGAAACCCAAAGCGGGACTAACCGGCTTTTCCGTTTCACATCTGCGAATACCCGGCATGGAGCAACCGTGGGAGAGTGATTTCCCGCACCCGGACCGCATGGCTACGCCATTACAGATCATGCTTGAAGGGCCTATCGGCGGCGCGGCTTTCAATAACGAATTCGGCAGGCCGAATTTACTCGGCTATTTCAGGAGTTACGAAGCCCGAATGCCGGGATTGCCGGACAACGAAATTCGCGGATACCACAAACCGATCATGATTGCGGGTGGCGTCGGCAACGTACGTGATCAACACGCATTAAAAATTGACGTTCCGGTAGGCGCCGACATCATCGTCCTGGGCGGGCCGGCGATGTTGATTGGACTTGGAGGTGGCGCCGCATCCAGCCTGGCAAGCGGAACGAGCAGTGAAGACCTTGATTTCGCCTCCGTACAACGTGGCAATCCGGAAATGGAACGCCGGGCACAGGAGGTCATCGACCGTTGTTGGGCAATGGGGGACGACAATCCAATCCTCCTGATCCACGACGTCGGTGCTGGCGGACTATCCAATGCTGTACCCGAAGCGGTTGATCACAGCAAGCACGGTGCCGAGATCGAACTCAGGAGTGTGCCCAACGCAGAACGCGGAATGTCTCCTATGGGAATCTGGTGCAACGAAGCGCAGGAACGCTATGTGCTGATCGTTGCCCGTGAGCGCGCGGAGGAATTCGCACAGATCTGCGAGCGAGAAAACTGTCCACACGCCGTTATCGGTCAGCTAACGGAAGAGGAGCAACTCGTTGTTCACGATAACGAATTCGAAAATCTTGTTGTCGACATGCCGATGGGTATGTTGCTGGGCAAACCACCAAAAATGACACGCGATGTCGCGCGCGTGGCACGACCGTCAACTGAACTTGATTTCGACAGCATCGAACTCGAAGACGCAATATTTCGCGTGCTTCAGTTCCCCGCGGTCGCTGACAAAACATTCCTGATTCATATTGGCGATCGAACAGTCGGCGGCTTGTGTGTTCGTGACCAGTTTGTTGGGCCGTGGCAGGTGCCGGTAAGCGACGTCGCGATCACCGCGAGTGGTTACGAATCCACGACGGGCGAAGCAATGTCGATGGGTGAACGAACGCCACTGGCATCTCTTAATGCGCCGGCCTCGGGGCGCATGGCTGTAGGTGAAGCGGTCACTAATATCGCGGCCGCAGCAATCGACGACATTGGCGAAATCAAGTTGTCTGCAAACTGGATGGCAGCAGCCGGCCATCCCGGCGAGGACGCCAACCTGTTCGACACGGTCAAAGCAGTCGGCCTGGAGCTTTGTCGTGATCTTGGGATCGCGATTCCGGTCGGCAAGGATTCGCTGTCAATGCGCGCGCGATGGGAGGATGAAAACGGCGAGCACCAGGTAGTTGCGCCAGTGTCGCTCATCGTCACGGCATTCGCCCCGGTTTCTAATATCCGGCGTCACCTGACGCCACAATTGCAGAAAATTGATGAGGCGAGCCACCTGCTGTTGCTCGACCTCGGTGAAGGGGCCAATCGTCTCGGGGGTTCCTGTCTTGCCCAGGTGTTTGACCAGCCGGGCGGAATCACGCCAGACCTCGATTTTCCTGACCGATTGAAATGTTTTTTCAATTCAATTCAATTACTTAGCAGAGAACAACTAATTCTCGCATATCACGATCGCTCGGATGGCGGGTTGCTGGCAACGATTGCCGAAATGATGTTTGCCGGTCGTCTTGGCGCCTCACTGCAATTGCCTGGGTCAGAGCACGATGTCCTGGCACAGCTTTTTAGTGAGGAACTCGGCGGCGTCATCCAGGTGGCGGCAAGCAAGCTTGCAGAGGCACACGAAGTGCTCGAATCCTGTGGTGCAAGTTGGGTCGATATTGGCATGGTTGAGCCGGATGACCAGTTGACGATCTACAACGACGACGAAGTCATCTTGCGTCTTGACCGAACGCGCATGCAGAGATCATGGTCAGAAACGACCTACCGCCTGCAGGCATTGCGAGACAATCCCGAAACTGCACTCGAAGAATTCGATCGAATCCTGGACGCAGACGATCCGGGCCTGAGCGTGCAATTAACGTTTGATCCTGACGAAGACATCGCGGCGCCATTTATTGGTGGAAACCATCCAAGAGTGGCGGTTTTGCGCGAACAGGGAGTGAACAGCCAGTACGAAATGGCGGCAGCTTTCATACGTGCCGGATTCGATGCAGTGGATGTGCACATGAGCGACCTGGTTTCGGGCCGTGACAGCCTGGCTGCGTACCAGGGCATCGTGGCCTGTGGCGGGTTTTCATTCGGCGATGTACTCGGCGCGGGTGGTGGATGGGCCAAATCGATTCTTTTCCAGTCGAGATTGCGCGACGAATTTCGGGCATTCTTCGAGCGCCCGGACACAATTTCACTCGGTGTCTGCAATGGTTGCCAGATGTTTTCACAACTACAGGAATTGATTCCGGGTGCAGAAAACTGGCCACGATTTTTGCGCAACAAGTCGGAACAATTCGAGGCCCGCGTCAATCTCGTTGAGGTGAACGATAGCCCGTCGGTTTTTCTGTCTGCAATGGCCGGATCGATCATTCCGATCGCAACCTCGCATGGTGAAGGTCGGGTATTTTTCGACAACGCCAAATCTTCCGGCAAGGCCCAGGTGGCACTTCGCTATGTCGATAGCTACGGCAAGATTGCCAGCCGGTATCCGGCTAACCCGAATGGATCACCGGGCGGAATTTGTGGCCTGTCGAGTGATGATGGTCGAGCAACAATCATGATGCCCCATCCCGAACGCGTTTCACGAACGACGCAAAACTCCTGGCACCCGGATTCATGGGGTGACGACGGACCGTGGTTGCGCATGTTCAGAAACGCAAGAGTTGCCGTTTCCTGATTCGGTGACCGATCTCGATAAAAAACTGGTGCGTGGACTCGGTCGCCTCGAGGCCACGACGCTGGTTGCGGGCGGTATCATCGGTACGTCTATTTTTCTGATCACGAGCGAAATTGCGGCGACGGTGGGCAGTCCGCTACTTGTGCTCGTCACCTGGCTGGTTGCAGGTCTTCTTGCCGGAGCCGCAGCATTGTGTTTTGCAGAACTCTCCGCTGCAATGCCCAGGACCGGCGGCACCTATGTTTTTCTCAGGCGTGCATACGGCTCCGACCTGGTCTCATTCAGTTTCGCGTGGATGATGTGTTTTGCGTACGGAACAGGAGCGATCGCAGTTGTTGCGATCATGGCTGCAACCTTTCTCATGCCAGTGCTGCAGGCTGCGGGCATCCTTGAAGGTGATCGGATTGCAATAACGGCAGTAATTCTGATTGCCGTTCTCACCGTACTGAATTCCCGGGGTGTTCGTCAGGGCGGCCTTACACAAAATGCCATCACATTCATGAAGATCGGGCTTATCGCTGCGCTGATGTCGGTGCCGGTATTGCTCGGTGATGTTCAGTTCGGTCGTTTGAGCGCACCGGTTCCCGACCCTCAGGGTCCGGTCGACAGTTTCCGGAATGTTGGCACAGCACTCGTAGTCTGCCTGTTTTCGTATAACGGCGCGTACTTCGTGACTCACGTTGCAGAAGAAATCAGAGATCCGCAAAGAAACATACCGAAAGCAATTATCGGCGGCTTCCTGGTAGTTCTTGCGGTCTACCTGTCGATCAACGCAATCTATGTCACGGTCATGCCGTTCGAGGAAATTGTTGCGTCGGAACGAATCGCGTCAGACCTGATGGGCAGGTTGCTTGGACCATCCGGGTCCCTGGCAACGTCTATGGTTGTTTTTTGTTCGGCGATTGGTGTTTTGAACGCGCAACTGCTGAACTATCCGAGAATTCCGTTTGCACTTGCAGTGGACGGACTGTTTTTTTCAAAGGTCGCGGCAATCAACCCGAAGAGCAAGGCCCCGGCCGTTGCCATCATACTTGTCGGTCTACTATCTTCGCTCTTTGCGCTGACAGGAAGCTACGCCCTCATTCTGAGTTACGTGGCGTTCGTTATTCACTTCTTTATCTGCCTCGCCGTATTGGCGGTTATTGTTTTGCGGATTCGCGAACCTGATTTGCCACGACCTTATAAAGTGTGGGGGTATCCGTTCACACCGGCCGTGTTTCTCCTGGTTTCAGTTTTCTACCTGGGCAATCTCATTGTGACCAGGCCGTTCCAGGTGCTGGTGGGTGTTGGGATCGTATTGTCAGGACTGCCGTTCTACTGGTATTGGCAAAAAAGACCTGCCAACTCCGTATAATTTGTGAAAATCAAGAGCAGGTGTGATTGCTGGGACTGTTCGAATTCCTGATGAATTTGTTGTCGATCATCGTTGGCCTTGGGCTGGCGGAATTACTGAGATGCAGGAAGAAAAATGAATACGAAATCTTCAAGTTACATAGTGTCAGTCGCAGGGCTTATTGTCTGTTTAATGGCCGGTTGTTCGCAGGTGGACAAAGCTGAGCCTTCGAGCGCCTCCTTTGCCGTCTCGTTTACCGCGAATGCCGCGGATGAAATGCTCGACGGACGCATTATCCTGATCCTCTCAAAAAGTGACGACGAAGAGCCGAGATTCCAGGTAAGGCCTGGAGTTCGCGCTGTGCAGATCTTTGGCGTTAACGTCGAGGCGATGCAGCCCGGGCAGGAAGTCGTTGTTGATGATTCGGTATTTGGCTATCCACAGGACAGCCTCGCCGACGTGCCGGATGGCGAATACTTTGTGCAGGCACTGCTGCATAAATACGACACCTTCAATCTCGGCAATGGAAAAACCGTCAAACTCCCCATGGACCAGGGTGAGGGTCAGCAGTGGGCAGAGTCGCCGGGAAATATCTACAGCGAACCACGAATGGTCCGGGTGAGCTCCGGGACCGGTCCGAGCCGGATCGTGATGGACAGGGTAATTGAGCCGATCGTCCCGCCTGAGGATACGGAATTTATCAAACACGTCAGGATAAGAAGCGAAATGCTGAGCGAGTTCTGGGGAAGGGATATGTATCTCGGTGCGCACGTGCTGTTGCCTTCCGGATTTGATGAACACCCCGAAGCAGAATATCCGCTGGCCGTTTTTCACGGCCATTTTCCGGCCGATTTTTCCGGATTCCGGGCAGAACCTCCCGATGCAGAACTGGAATGCCAGCAGAGTGGTGATGTCGTTTGCTACAACCGCATCAGGCAGGAAGAAGCCTACGATTTCTATCAAAAGTGGGTTGGACCGGACTTCCCGAGAATGCTGATTATCCAGATTCAGCACGCGAATCCGTACTATGACGACAGCTACGCGGTGAACTCAGCGAACCTTGGGCCCTATGGTGATGCGATTACCTACGAGTTAATTCCGTATATCGAAGAGCAATTCCGGGGCATCGGTGAAGGGTGGGCTCGATTCCTCTACGGAGGTTCGACCGGTGGCTGGGAAGCTTTCGGAGTCCAGGTCAAATACCCCGATGAATTCAACGGCACTTTCGCGGCATGCCCGGACTCACTCGATTTTCGACACTATTCGGCAGTCAATATTTACGATGACGAAAATGCCTATCGTATGAAGGGCGATTTCACGACGGTTGAACGACCTGCCTACCGGGACTACCTCGGCAATATCTCCGTGACGATGGAAGACGAGAATCACATGGAACTCGTGATTGGAGACAAGGGCAGATCAGGCGGGCAATGGGATATCTGGGAAGCGATCTACTCGCCGATGGGTGAAGATGGATACCCGATGCGTATCTGGGACAAGAAGACCGGTGAGATCAATCGCGATGTCGCGGAACACTGGCGGGAAAATTACGACATGCGCCATATCCTGGAGCGTGACTGGGAAACGCTCGGACCGAAGCTCGAAGGCAAGCTTAACGTCATGGTTGGCGACATGGACAACTATCACCTGAATAACGCGGTCTATCTGCTTGAGGATTTTCTGGAGCGCACCACTGATCCCTACTACAACGGAACCGTTGACTATGGTGATCGGCAGGAGCACTGCTGGAATGGTGACCACGACAATCCAATGTACATTTCGCGCCTGCGATACAACACGATGTATGTGCCGAAGATTCTCGAACGTTTACTGACAACGGCGCCTGAAGGTGCAGACCTCACCAGCTGGAGGTATTGAGCCCTTTGGACAAGCTGCAGAAATGGGCACATTTCCCTGAAATTGCGGGTGCCGCAGCCGTCGTGGTTTCATTACTCTATGCCGGCTACTACACTGAATTTCAGAAACACACCCGAACGACCATCGGTACTGGCAAGATTGATATAATCCCTGGACGGGATTAAGGGGGCACACCATGAAGAAGATACTAATCGTATTGGGAATGACGTTGTTTCCGCTCGCCTTGTTTGCGCAAGTTCCAGGCAAGTATCAATGTTCTATTGATGAACTGACGCGACGTATAGAGATACTTCATGAGCCTGGTGTGACGGTGCCCTGCGAAGTCCACTATTTCAAAGACACCGAAATGCCCGGAGAAGTGCAGGTTCTCTGGAGCGCCTCCACCGAAGAAGGTTATTGCGAAGCGAAAGCCGCGGAACTGGTCCAGAAGCTCGAGGACATGGGTTGGACTTGCTGGGTACCGAGTTCCGGTGCTGACGAAGCGGCAGACGACACAGGCGCATTGACGCCTGCAGAGGACATCGAAATTCCCGAGTCTGATACTCCGGAGATTAACTAACAGTTAAGCGGAAGACTTCAGGTTTTCATTGCCATCCTGAACGAAGAAACGCCGGACTTTGATCGCGCGAGTCAGTTTCCCGCGGCGCACGAAGCACTGATAGAACATGTCTTTCAGGACCTCAAGGAGGATGCCCGCCTGGGCGCGGTTCAACAGTGGCAGGTCGTCTTCCCGGCCTGATTCAAATATCACTTTCTTGATCGGCTCGAAGCTGTCGTCGTCTATCTCGGCGATGTCCTGGGCAGCCATTACTTCATCAAACGCACGCAGTTTGCCTGACTCTCCGAGGGCGCTAAACGAGCTTTGCGCCGCGCGACGGCACATCGACGCGAATGCATTGAAATTATTGCCGGAGTAACAGGACAGCGCTTCACGAAAAAGGCCCTCGGTCTGCTTCGGCAGATAAGAAAACTGAAAACGCTCCTTTGGCCGTTCGAGCTCAATGAAGTTTTGATACAGGTCGATTTCGTTCTCATGGTATTGCTTGACGGCGAAACGCAGGAATACTGGCGCGTTGCAGGCATCGCACTGGTAAACGACACCAACATGTTTGGGTCGGGTCCTCATCAGCCCTTCGAAGGTAGGCACTGATTCCGGCGTCATGTGGGAGTACACGCCACAATAGGGGCATTCCAGGCCGAATTGCTCGCCGGCCTGGCGTTGTAGTCCTTTGTCTCGCTCAATGGTGATCGCCATCGTTTCCTTCCTGCCCCGTCTGCTTATTCATTTAGTTAGTACAGACAGCGCGTTAGCAGTATATCCTCAGATTGGTTCCGAACCCTATTTGGTTGGACATAATCCGGCCATGATTAGTTGCCTGGCGCGCTCCAGCTGCCAACAGCGTTCCGCGCCTCGTCGTTTACGGGCCGTGCAATCAAAGCGTCACGACTCATGGAAACTTCGTATCTTGCGCCATCTGCCATGGGTACGTAAGTGGCGGTGCCGTAGTGGGCATCCACACCCGGTAACAAGATCGGGAATCGGCGCGCAAATTTCCAGACGTCTGCGGGCGTTTCACGCGAAAGTGAATGAACTGTTCTTGCTTCGCTTCGCTCACGACCGATCTCGGCATAACGTCCGCTTAGTCGATCCAGTTGGTAAATGGGATCCAGTCCGAGGACGGTCATCGGCGGCTTCCAGGTGATGATTTTGGCATCCATCTGCCACTCATCGCCATGCAGGAGAAAGAACTGGTCCTCTTTGTCGGCAATCATCAGTCTTGCCTGAAATTCCTCCGGCGAGACCCGTCGAAACTCAATCCGGGAGACCAGCTGTTCTTCGATCAGCCGTCCGTAGCTCAGATACCCAAGCAGTAACATCGCACCAGCACCTGCAAGTGCTGCAGAGACGAAACAGCCGACGGTTGAACCGCCGGCTCTTATGATCCGTCGACGCCGTATGCAAAGCATTGTGCGGAACAGGAAGTGGAACGTAAGGAACGCCGAAATCAGACTTATGGCGACCAGTAATGCCATCAGGCATCGATTCTCTTGTATTTGATTCGATGCGGCCGGTCCGCTTCCGCGCCGAGCCGTTTCTTACGGTCTTCCTCGTACTCCGTATAATTGCCTGAGAACCAGGTGACCTCGCTGTCTCCCTCGAACGCCAAAATATGCGTTGCGATGCGATCCAGGAACCATCGGTCATGTGAAATCACGACCGCCGATCCCGGAAATTCAAGCAGTGCCTGCTCAAGCGCGCGAAGGGTCTCAACATCAAGGTCGTTGGTTGGTTCATCAAGGAGCAGCACGTTGCCGCCCGTCTTCAACATCTTCGCAAGATGGACCCGATTCCTTTCGCCACCAGAGAGCAAGCCAATCTTCTTCTGCTGTTCGGTTCCGCGAAAGTTGAATCGACCGACGTAAGCCCGCGACGGCGTTTCGTACTTGCCGACAGTAATCAGGTCCTGGCCGTCGGAAATCTCTTCCCAGATAGTCTTCTTGTCGTCCAGGCTGTCACGTGACTGATCGACGCTTGCGATCTGTACGCTCTTGCCAAGTCGAATCGATCCGGAATCTGCTTGCTCGGTTCCGGCAATCATCCGAAACAATGTCGTTTTACCGGCACCGTTTGGCCCGATGATTCCGGCAATACCGCCGGCGGGTAGCGAGAAGCTGAGTGACTCCATCAGGAGTTTGTCGCCGAAGCCCTTCTTCAGGTTCTCAACTTCAATGACGAGGTCGCCAAGTCGCGGCCCGGGTGGAATATAGATTTCATTAGTCTCATTGCGTTTCTGATAGCCGGGGGAAGAGATTTCCTCGAACTGTCGAAGCCTGGCTTTGGATTTTGCCTGCCGGCCTTTCGGATTGGATCTGACCCATTCGAGTTCGGACTGCATCGCCTTCTGGCGCGCTTTTTCCGAGGACTCTTCCTGTTTCAGACGACCCTCTTTCTGCTCCAGCCACGACGAGTAATTCCCTTCCCACGGAATACCATGTCCGCGGTCGAGTTCAAGAATCCAGCCCGCAACGTTATCCAGGAAATACCGATCATGGGTAACGGCAATTACCGTGCCTGGATACTCCTCGAGGAAGCGTTCCAGCCAGGCAACCGATTCCGCATCCAGGTGGTTGGTTGGTTCGTCGAGCAGCAGCATGTCCGGTTCCGACAGCAGCAGGCGACACAGTGCAACACGGCGTTTTTCGCCACCAGACAGCTTGCTGACATCAGCATCCCACGGCGGAAGCCGCAATGCGTCGGCCGCCACATCCAGTTTTCTGTCCAGCTCCCAGCCGCCCGCGGAGTCGATCGAATCCTGCAATTTCCCCTGTTCTTCGAGCAGTGCGTTCATCTGGTCGTCGTCCATGGGTTCCGCAAAAGCCATGCTGATCTCGTTGAATCGATCGAGCAGAGCTTTGGTCTCGGCAACGCCTTCCTCGACATTGCCGCGAACGTCTTTGTCCGGGTCCAGTTCCGGCTCCTGGGGCAGATAGCCGATGTTGATTCCGGGCTGTGGCCTTGCTTCGCCGTCAAATTCCTTGTCGAGCCCGGCCATTATGCGCAAAAGCGTGGATTTTCCCGAGCCGTTGAGACCCAGCACACCGATCTTTGCGCCGGGATAAAAACTTAGGGAAATGTCGCGAATGATGAATCTCTTGGGTGGCACGATCTTGGCCACCCGATTCATTGTGTATATGTATTGGGCCATGCGTCAGTAGTTTAGGAAAATCAAGCGGGCATTATAGAGGGAAAATTCAGGTAAGCTCTGATTCTCTTTACGCCGGGCAGGGATCCGTTTCAAGGTGACCGAAAAAGAAAAAGGGTCGGTCTTTGTATACAAGGGTGAGGAGCTGGCTCGCTACGGGTTTGGTGATCACCATCCGTTCGGCCCGGACCGTCACGACGCCTTCCACCGGGAACTCGCTGAAGCCGATTTGGGGGACGCAGTACGTTATGCATCTCCACGCCACGCAACAGTTGACGAACTGGCGCTCTTTCACAGCCCCGACTACATCGATTTCGTCTCGAAAAAATCATCAGAAGGCAAAGGATTCCTGGATGGCGGCGACACGCCGGCGTTTCCTGGCGTTTTCGACATTGCCTCAGACGTAGTGGGGACGACATTGGCTGCGGTGGATGCCGTCATGGAAGGCCAAGCAGAAAGGGCGTTTGTCCCGATAGCCGGACTGCATCATGCGGGCCGGGGGCACGCCGCGGGTTTCTGTGTGTTTAATGATTGTGGCGTTGCGGCAGAGTATTTGCGGAGCAAACACGGCCTCAAGAGGATCGCCTATGTTGATATAGACGCTCACCACGGCGATGGCGTGTTTTACGGATTCGAGGACGACCCCGATCTGATTTTTGCCGACATCCATGAAGACGGCCGCTACCTGTATCCCGGCACCGGCGCGGCGAATGAAACCGGGAAAGGGCGCGCGTCCGGCACAAAGCTGAACGTGCCTTTGCCGCCCGGTGCTGGCGATACTGAGTTCGACGATGTCTGGCCAAAAGTTCTGTCATACGTAGACGAGGCAAAACCCGAGTTCATCATCATGCAGTGTGGCGCCGACAGCCTGGACGGTGATCCAATTACGCACCTCCGATTTACCGAGAATACTCACGCCAGGGCGGCAACGGATTTGCGAAAACTTGCCGATAAACACTGCAATGGGCGAATGATCGGCACCGGTGGAGGTGGGTATAACCGGCAAAACCTTGCCCGTGCGTGGACCCGCGTGGTCCAGGCATTCGCAGAATGAATGAGGGCGGGCAGGTCTGTATCAACCGTCCGCCGACCTCATGTACAATGCCGCCATTTTTGGGCCCCCCCTCATTCCCTGGCCCGGGAGCAATCCGGAGAGATCCTTCAGCATGTTTGTCGAAACAACGTCGATCGAGAGCTTTGATAGTGAATTATTCCGCGCCATCGTTGACGAAGCGCGCCGCCAGGAAGAACACGTCGAACTGATCGCCTCGGAAAACTACGCGAGCCCGCGGGTCATGGAAGCTCAGGGTTCGGTTCTGACAAACAAGTACGCAGAAGGATATCCGGGTAAGCGGTATTACGGCGGTTGTGAGTACGTTGATGTGGCTGAACAACTGGCCATAGATCGGGCGAAGAAATTATTTGGCGCTGACTATGCGAACGTGCAGCCGCATTCCGGATCGCAGGCGAACGCTGCAGCCTTTTACGCATTGCTTGAACCGGGCGACCCGATCCTGGGCATGAGCCTTTCAGATGGTGGTCACCTTACGCACGGCTCTAAAGTGAATTTTTCCGGCAAACATTTTGATGCCGCTCAGTATGGCGTCGACTCAAAGACCGGCTATATCAACTATGACGAGGTTCAGGGGCTTGCAAACGAGCATAAGCCGAAGATGGTCATCGCCGGTTTTTCAGCCTATTCAAGAATAATCGACTGGCAGCGATTCCGCGATATTGCAGATTCTGTCGGTGCGTATCTAATGGTCGACATGGCGCATGTTGCCGGCCTGGTTGCCACAGGACACTACCCGAACCCTGTTCCTGTCGCAGACGTAGTGACAACCACGACACACAAGACGCTGCGAGGCCCGCGTGGTGGATTGATCCTGGCGCGCGAAAACGACGAGCTGACGAAGAAATTCAATTCCCTGGTTTTTCCGGGTACACAGGGCGGCCCGCTGATGCATGTCATTGCCGCAAAGGCTGTGGCGTTCCTCGAGGCCATGAGCCCCGACTTCAAGGACTATCAGGGCAAGGTTGTTGAGAACGCCGGTGTAATGGCGAAGACGTTTGTCGAACGTGGCTACGACATTGTCTCCGGCGGCACCGAAAATCACCTGATGCTGCTGAGCTTTCTCGGCCGGGACATCACCGGAAAAGAAGCAGATGCCGCTCTTGGTCGCGCCAACATTACGGTGAACAAGAACACGGTACCGAATGACACGCGATCGCCGTTTGTTACCAGTGGTCTTCGGCTGGGAACGCCCGCAATAACCACCCGCGGATTCGGCACGGATGAAACCCGCGAACTGACCAACTGGATATGCGACATTCTCGAGGACATCAGCGACGATGTCATGATTCAGCGCGTGCGAGGGCAGGTGCTCGAATTGTGCAAGCGTTTCCCTGTCTACTCCTGAGAAGAACAAGAGTGCTATCCTGATTGCAAAGCCCGTTCGGTAGCATCCCATGTACTGTCCTTTTTGTGCGCACGAAGAAACCAAGGTCATAGACTCGCGTCTTGCGGGCGAAGGCCGGCAGGTCAGGCGTCGCCGTCAGTGTCTGGACTGTAACGAACGGTTTACGACCTTTGAAAGCGCTGAACTGGTCATGCCGCGGTTGGTAAAGACCGACAGTAGTCGCCAGCCATTTGACGAATCCAAAATCAGAAACAGTATGGTCCGGGCGCTCGAGAAACGTCCCGTGTCAGCGGACGACTTTGAACAGGCGATCGGTCGCCTGATTCATAAGCTAAGAACAATGGGTGAGCGTGAAGTGCCTTCGCGCCTGATTGGCGAAATGGTGATGGAAGAGCTCCGTGAGCTCGACGAAGTCGCCTACGTCAGGTTTGCATCCGTTTATCGCAGTTTTCAGGATGTCACTGAATTTCAGGATGAAATCAAGCGGCTGCAGGAAATCTCGGATGCCGGTGCTGCGCGAGAACAAATGTCTCTGCTGCCAGACCTGTTTGGCAAGAAAAAGTAACGATGTCGGAATTCACTTCGACAGATTCCGAGATGATGATGCGTGCGCTGACCCTGGCGGGCCGCGGAATGTTCAGCGCACATCCTAATCCGCGGGTTGGATGCGTCCTGGCAAGGGACGGTGAGATCGTTGGCGAAGGCTGGCATCAGAAGACCGGAGAAGCGCATGCGGAAATCAACGCACTGGCCGATGCAGGCAATGCGGCTGAAGGCAGCATTGCGTACGTTACGCTTGAACCATGTTCCCATCACGGCAAAACTCCGCCCTGTGCGGATGCGCTCGTGCAAGCTGGCGTCAAGGAAGTATTTGTTGCGATGGAGGATCCAAACACACTGGTTTCGGGCGACGGGCTCAAGGCTCTTCGCGCTGCAGATATCAAAGTGCATACCGGTCTCATGCAGGATGCAGCAATCGCCCTTAATGAAGGATTCGTGTCGCGAATGTCCAGGGGCGTCCCGCATGTGCGATTGAAAATCGCGGCCAGCCTGGACGGCGCGACGGCAATGAAGACCGGCGAAAGCAAATGGATAACCGGCGAGGAGTCGCGGCGCGATGTTCAAAGGCTGCGTGCTTCCTCCGGCGCGATCCTTACCGGGGTTGAAACCGTGTTGCAGGATGATCCGTCCCTCACGGTCCGCGGCGAATTCACGACGGATATCGTTGCCCAGCCGCTGCGGGTTGTACTGGATTCGAGCCTGCGCACCCCGACATCGGCAAAGATGCTGGAGTTGCCTGGCACTACGATCATTTATTGCGTTGACGACAGAAATCGCGAGGCACTGGAACAGGCCGGGGCGACGGTAAAAGCTGTCAAAGGGAAGGACGGCCGTCCGGATCTCGACGAAATCCTCGGAAATCTCGCGGAACTCGGGGTTAATGATGTGCTGGTTGAAGCCGGGCCTACGCTCGCGGGCGCATTTCTTATGGAGAAGCGGGTCGATGAACTTGTTATTTATCAGGCGCCCCATATCATGGGTAGCGAAACCCGTGGCATGGTGAAAACGCCATCCTGGCTAAATCTGGATCAGCGGTTTGAGCTGGAGATCACGGAGGCCTCAATAATCGGTCGCGACATGGTCGTGACGGCGAGGCCGGCAAAATAAAAATATGTTTACCGGAATCATCAAAGCAAAAGGCAAAATCAGCCGAATGGAACGTCGGGGCGGGGACTTGCGCCTCACGGTAACGTCTCCCGATCTGCCATGGCATGAATTCGATGTGGGCGAGAGCATCTCGGTTAACGGTGTGTGCCTGACCGCGGTGAGTCTCGATGACGACGGGTTCGTAACAGACGTATCGCTGGAGACACTTGACGTTACTGCGTTAAGTGCTCTGGTGGAAGGCATGGTAGTTAATCTTGAGCCTGCGATCAGTTTGGGTGAGCGTCTCGGCGGCCACCTGGTAAGTGGTCATGTCGACTGTATAGGCACCGTAAATGCCCGCAAGTCGGATGCCCGTTCGATCAGGTTCGTTTTTGCAGTGCCTGGTGAATACCGGCGTTACATCGCTAAAAAGGGTTCAGTCTGCATAGATGGGGTCAGCCTTACCGTCAATGAGGTATCTGCTGATACATTTAGCGTTAATATCATTCCGCACACCGCTGAAGTGACGATTATTGGCGGTTACAAAACAGGTACCAAAGTGAACATCGAAGTTGACCTGGTCGCGCGCTATCTCGAGCGACTCCTGACAAGCGACGATGACAAAGGTATTACGAAAGATTTCCTGCGAGCACATGGTTATGGCTGAAAAAACAACAATACATCCGAGCGCCGCTGGCGCCTCCTTCAGTGATATCGAGGACATCATCGCCGATATTCGTGAAGGCAAGATGGTCATCATGGTTGACGACGAGAATCGCGAGAACGAAGGCGATCTGCTGATGGCCGCCGAACGGGTACGACCGGAAGATATTAACTACATGGCCCGCTATGGCCGTGGTCTGATCTGCCTGACAATTACGCGTGAACGATGTGGCCAGCTGCGCTTGCCACTCATGGTCGCGGATACGGATCAGAGCCACTCGACAAACTTTACGATTTCAATCGAAGCCGCTGAGGGCATTACGACAGGCATTTCCGCACATGACCGTGCGAAGACCGTGCAGATCGCTGTGTCGGCGGACGCCAGGCCCGAGCATCTAAGCCAGCCAGGGCATATCTTTCCTGTTATGGCGCAACCAGGCGGAGTGTTGACGAGGGCGGGCCACACCGAAGCCGGCTGCGACCTTGCACGGTTGGCTGGTCTCGAGCCGGCGGCAACCATTGTCGAAATCCTGAACGAAGACGGCAGCATGGCGCGGCGTCCGGATCTCGAGCGCTTTTCACGAGAGCACGGAATCAGGATTGGCACAATCGCAGATCTCATCGCCTATCGACTTGAAAAAGAGCGCAATGTTGAGCGTATTGCAGAGCAGAAAGTGCAGACTGCGCATGGCGAATTCACGATGCTTTGTTACGACGATCACGTGAATCAGAGTGTGCACATAGCAATGGTGAAGGGTGATCCTGCGGAGGCGGACGATCCGCTGGTCCGTGTTCATATTCAGGATACGCTTGGCGACACCCTGGGCATTCAAAGCCCAGGTCTCGGCTGGCCCATAAGCAGCGCGATCGAGCGAATTGCGAAAGAGGAGTCAGGAGTCATTGTTGTGCTGCGTGAGCAGGAATCTTCACGCGACCTCATGGAAACCGTTGAAGCCCTTTCCCGGCAGGACGATGATCTGCGAAACCGACGAACCGGCGATTCTGTGTTGCGAACCTACGGTGTAGGCGCACAGATTCTCCGCGACCTGGGTATCAAAAAAATGCGGGTACTTTCAGCGCCGAAACAGATGTATGGTATCTCCGGCTTCGAGCTTGAAGTAACGGAATATGTTGAAGATTGATGGACAAGATTAATACGATTGAAGGCGACTTCATTGCGCGTGATATGCGCGTGACGATTGTTGCGGCCCGTTTCAATGAACTCATCGTTGAGTCGCTGATAAAAGGCGCAATTCGTTGTCTGCGCCAGCATGGCGCTATGGATTCGGCCATCGAGTTAGTTCGTGTGCCGGGCGCCTACGAAATGCCGCTTGCCGTTGAAAAAATTGCAGCTGCCCGCCGCGCTGACGGAATTATCGCAATCGGTGCAGTCATTCGCGGCGGTACGCCGCATTTCGACTACGTTGCCGGGGAGTGTATGCGGGGCATAGCCGCATCCGGCCGGCTGCACGGCGTGCCCATCGGCATGGGTGTATTGACGACGGACACCATCGAGCAGGCCATTGAGCGTGCAGGCACCAAGGCAGGCAACAAAGGTGAGGAAGCGGCGCTAGCCATGATCGAGATGGTGAATCTTCTGAGGCAGCTGGATTGACGCTGACCCAGGCGGGACCATACCGCGTTGAAAGCGGTCTCAGAGTGCTCGTGTACTGTCGTGTACACTCCGTTTCTTCGAGCACTTTCGCCTTGTCTGATCCGCGCCCGACCCGCCGTCGGCAACGTGGCTCCGTTCAGGTACAAAAATGACCAAACAGGACAAACAAGGCGGTCGCAGCCGCGCGCGTGAACTGATCGTGCAAACGCTCTATCAGAAACAGATTACCGGCCACGATGTTGTTGAGCTCCTGCGTCAGTTTCATGACCGTCCGGACTACAAGCGGGTCGACAAGAAGTACTACGATGAGGCGCTCAAAGAGATTTGCGAGAATCGCGAATCCATTGAGGAAATCATCGATGAACTGGCGGATCGTCCGATCGCGCAACTTGATCCGGTTGAGCGCGGCATTTTGTTGCTTGGGTTCTATGAGTTGCAGTCAAAACCGGACGTGCCATACAAAGTTGTTATCAACGAGTCTGTGAATCTCGCAAAGCGATTTGGTGCGGTTGACGGGCACAAATACATCAACGCGCTGCTCGATCGAGCGGCTGAGAAACTACGTCCCTGACGTAAGGCCTGGCTATGGACGAATTCGAGATCATTCGTCGTCTCTTTACGCCGGACAAAACAAGTGACAGCGTCATTATCGGCGTCGGCGATGACGGGGCCATATTACGTCCGGATGCGGGGCGTGACCTGGTTGCGGTTGTCGACACAATGGTTTCTGGCGTGCATTTTCCGGAAGACCTGAATCCGGCAGATATTGGTTTCCGTGCAGTTGCCGTCAACGTGTCCGATATTGCTGCGATGGGTGGCAGGCCTCGTTGGATGACGTTGGCACTAACGCTGGACAACGCCGACCAGGACTGGCTGGAAGAATTGTCTTCCGGAATTGCTTCTGCAGCGAGTGCTTTTGGCGTTGAACTGGTTGGCGGAGACATTACCCGCGGCAGCGAATTTGTAATTTCTGTACAAATAACCGGCGATGTCGAACCCAGTCTCGTCATGACCCGGCGCGGCGCAAGTCCGGGCGATAGCATTTATGTCAGCGGTTCGCCTGGCGACGCTGCTTTGGGATTGTCACTCATACAAAGCGGCGATACTCAATTGGCCGGGTCCGAGTACCTGATTGGCCGCTTCAATCGCCCGGATGCGCGGCTCCAGCTCGGTCAGGCAATTGCGCCTGTCGCAAGCGCGGCAATCGATCTGTCTGACGGTTTGTATGCGGACCTTGGCAAGTTGCTCGCCGCAAGCGGCGTAGCAGGAGTGATTGAACTAAATGACATTCCACTATCGGACGCTTTGCTGCGCGCTGTCGACAGAACTGACGCCTTGCGCTATGCGCTCGGTGGCGGAGATGACTATGAGCTGTGCATCACCGCGAGTGGTGCTTCTGTCATCGGAATCGGCGAGCACCTGAAGACTCCGGTTACAAAGATAGGACGTGTCCTGGAAGGGCAGGGCTTATCGTGTACGCTGGGCGGTGAGGCGTATGATTATCGCGATGATGGCTACAGGCATTTTCATTGAATGATTCGACCAACAATCCGGTTACCGCACGCAGGATTCTGACGGATCCGGTGCACCTGCTGGCGTTCGGTTTTGGTACCGGTCTGGCACCAAAGGCGCCCGGCACAGTGGGGTCGCTTCCCGGAGTGCTGCTCGCCTGGCTGACTTTGCCGCTCGCATTCGAGTGGCGAATCATGATTGCCGCCGGCCTTATCGCCGCCGGAATCTGGATCTGTGGTGAAAGCGCCAGGCGTATAGGTGTTCACGACCATCCAGGCATTGTCTGGGACGAGATCGCCGGCATGTACGTGACGTTGTTGGTCGCTCCGCCCCAGATAGCGCTGTGGGCCTTGGCATTCGGGCTATTCAGGTTGTTCGACATCTGGAAGCCATGGCCGATTCGGGACCTGGATCACAGACTGGCCGGAGGCACGGGAATTATGCTGGATGACCTGGTTGCCGCCCTGTACGCCGCAGTTTTACTGGCTTTTTGGGGGCACTTTATAGGCTAGAGAGAAGCGAAAAAAAATGGCACGGAACGTCACTGAATTGCAGCGTCCTAACGATGTCCCCGATAAGATCGGTAAGTACGTCATTATCAACAAAATCGGTAAAGGCAGTACGGGCATGGTTTACCTGTCACACGATCCTTACTATCGTCGTGACGTCGCCATTAAGGTCTATAACATTGAGGAAGACGCCGACGCAGATCGCGCCCGCGTATCCCGCAAGATGTTTTTTAACGAAGCGCACATGGTCGGCATGTTGCAACATCCGAACATCATGCCAATTTATGATGCGGGTGAAGAAGACGGTAAATATTACGTCGTAACGGAGCACATTCAGGGTGCCCGAACCCTCGCGGCTTACTGCCGACCCGACAATCTTCTACGCGTTGATGACGTCGTCGAAACTATCTACAAGTGTGCAAAAGCGTTGCACTATGCCCACGGCAGAGGTGTTATTCATCGGGATATAAAACCATCGAATGTCATGCTGACCATTGACAACGATGTTCGTATTATCGACTTCGGTATCGCAATTTGCGCAGACGCCGACATTTCCAGGATTGAAGGCATTGCTGGCTCACCAAGCTACATGTCGCCGGAACAGGTTCAGTCAGAGGACCTGACGCATTCCTCTGATATTTACTCGTTGGGGGCCGTACTGTATGAGTTGCTAACTGGTTTTCGCCCATTTCGTGCCGACAACCTTTCAAAGCTGCTGCACCAGATTGTTTACGCGACGCCGCCGCCGATTCATACTTATCGTGACGATCTTCCCGAAGAACTTGAGCATGTCGTCGCGATGACGATGCAGAAGGAACCGGGCAAGCGTTGCGCCAACGGTAATGCGCTGGCCGCTGACCTGACTCGCGTTCATCAGGACCTGCGAACCAAATACGACAGCCTCGACAACCAGGAACATTTCGATCTCCTGCGTACGCTCACATTCTTCCATGAGTTCTCGCATGCTGAGATTTGGGAAGTGCTTCGCGCATCGGACTGGCACGAATACCAGGATGGCGAAGACATTGTTCGCGAGGGTGAGATGGACGACCGTTTCTATATCATCGTATCAGGAGAAGCGAACGTCGAGGCCAATGGCAAGAAACTCGGTGTCTTGTCCAACGGAGATTGTTTCGGTGAGACAAGTTACGTGCGCGGCGCCAAGCGGACGGCTTCGATTACTGCTAACGGCGCTATCCAGATTCTACGTGTCAGTTCGACATTGATGGAACAGGTCTCACAGGCTTGCCAGCTCCGGTTCAACAAAGTTTTCCTGCGGTCGCTGATTACCAGGTTGCAGGGCGATGGCAGCGCTCATACCTGATTGGATATGTTCGCTCGCTAAAGCTTCTCGCTGACCTCAAAAACCCTTGCCGACGTAAATCCCGAAGACCTCTTCGTTTTCTTCGTGGCTGATGAAATCAATGGCCAGGTAGGGTTTGATAAACCAGTTGTGTTCCAATTCGAGTTCATAGGCAACGCCTGTTCTGACGACATTCTCGGTATGACCAGACGGGTCCTTCCTTCCCAAACCGAGTTGCAGCCGAAAAGCGGGACCGAGTGGGTGCCAGCCGACACCGAGAAGGAATAGCGTAGAACTCTTCCGTCTTTCAGAGCGTTCGAGAACAGCACCGATACTCCACGTGCTGTTGATGGCGTATCCGCCTTCAATGCCAAGCGTGAATTCGTTGCTGCCGCTAACATGAGTGCCACCGACAAACGCCGCAATTGCATACTTTGTGTGGGCATGCTCTTCTTCTTCCTGCGCGTTGCCCGGTAATGAAAACAGAAATAACGCAGCTAACGCGGATACGTTGATTGCTGAATTTCTCCACGTTTTTCCCACCATTTTTTTCTCCGCGGTCATGTCAGTGAATTGTCGCTGCTGCTGGACTATGCCCTAAGTATTATTACTTACCAAACGCTATTGCGAATCATTCGCATTTCTGTACACTTCAGCTTATAGATAGCATAAGGGGTTCTCCCATCATGACGCTTGCATCACTACAGCGCGGTTTAAAGTACGTGATCGATGGAGTCGACGCCACCGATCCGGACGTGCAGCGCCTGATGGTCCTCGGACTGGTTGAAGGTGCGGAAGTGGAACTTGCGAGTTCTGCAATTGGTGGTGATCCGATGGAATTCAGGATGTTCGGCAACGCAATTTCATTGCGGCGCGAGCAGGCAAGGCATTTCGCAGTTTCTCCCGCAGGACTTGGTGAGTAAGGAAGCAGTCACCCTCGTACCGGCTGACCAGATATCCATACGCCGAAAGCCATCGGCAAGTATCGCGGTTGTCGGTAACCCCAATTCCGGAAAAAGCACGCTTTTTAACCGGTTGACCGGTATGCGGCAGAAAACCGGAAACTATCCCGGGGTTACGGTTGAAAAACACATCGGTATCGCGAAAGTTGGCGATGCCAGCCTGGAGCTCATTGACCTGCCAGGCATGTTCGCGCTTTCTGCGCATTCACTTGAAGAACGAATAGCATCGGATGTCGTGCTGGGACGTATCGCGGACGTTCCGCGACCCGGCGGCATTCTTGCCGTTGTGGATAGCACCCATCTTTACCAGGGCCTGTACCTGTTGCAACAGCTTCTTGAGATTGGTTTGCCCGTTGTCGTTGCACTAACAATGACTGACGCGGCGGAGGCCAGCGGACTTAGCGTGGACGCAGAAGCGCTCAAGCGTCGATTGGGTGGTGTCAAGATCTGTCCGGTCGTTGCAACAACCGGGCAGGGACTCGATGACCTCAGGCTTGCTCTCGCCGAATTGACTGAGATGCCGCAGCCTGACCCACCGGAATTCTGGGAAGAGCTCAGCGCCGCGTCTGAGGAATTGGCTGGTGGCATTCCGGCAACTGTTCCACGGATCGAAATAGAACGGGCATTGATTGATCGCGACAGCGAACTCGCGGCTGAGGTAGCCGGATACCTTGGCGAAGGCGGCGAAGCAAAACTCGAGATTTATCGGGATCGGCTGTTCGGCTCGGAGCCACCGCTCGCGAGTGAAGCCCGCAAACGCTATACCTGGGTGCGGGATGTATTGGCTGAAGTGCAACATGCGGCACCTGTCATTACGACCTGGGGCTCGAGAATGGCGATGTTCATGAACCGGCCGGTCCCCGGAACGCTTGGACTGTTTATCGTTATGGCGATCGTATTTCAGGCGGTCTTTGCCTGGGCAACACCGTTAATGGATGCCATTAATGCCGGCACCGGGGCGCTTGGTGGATTCGTGCAGGCATCGCTACCAGACGGCGCGTTGGCAAGTTTCGTCGCGGATGGGGTAATAGCCGGCGTTGGCAGTGTCATAGTTTTCCTGCCGCAAATTCTTATTCTGTTCCTGTTTATCATTTTCCTCGAAGATTCCGGCTACCTGGCGCGGGCTGCCTACCTGATGGATCGATTGATGCGTTCTGTTGGCTTGTCGGGACAGTCAATCATTCCGATGATTTCCAGTTTTGCCTGTGCCGTGCCTGGAATCATGGCGACACGGGTTATTCCTAATCGCCGGGACCGAGTTGCGACCATACTCGCCGCGCCCTTTATGACCTGCTCCGCACGGTTGCCCGTCTATGCCTTGCTGATCGCCGCATTCGTCCCGGCCCGGGAAGTGGGTTTCATGAACCTGCAGGGAATCGTCCTGTTCGGTCTCTACATGCTCGGTATTGTTGCAGGATTGTTAACCGCCTTACTCCTTCGCAAAACCGCTTTGCACGGTCCGAAGCCAACGTTTGCGCTTATGCTTCCGGAGTTTCGCCGGCCGAATATGCAGACGGTCCTCATGCAGTTGCTGGGAAGGGTAAAGATATTTCTCAAACGGGCCGGAACCGTAATTTTTGCTGTTGCGGTTGTCATTTGGGCACTGGCCTATTATCCAAGATCGGAAGAAATTGCATCGACATACGATGATCTTCGAGCTTCTGCTGCACAGACCCTGACCGGGGAGGAGCTGGAACTCGCAATTGCGCAGCTTGATAACGAAAACGCCGCCGTTCAACTTGAGCAAAGCCTGCTGGGCAGAGCTGGCAAAGTCGTGGCGCCCGTTTTCGCACCGCTTGGCTGGGACTGGAAAATCTCCGCGGCTGTCATCGCCAGCTTTCCTGCCCGCGAGGTTGTCGTGGCCGTTCTGGGTACGGTCTATGCAGTCGGGGATGAAGCTGATGAAGCGACACTTACGGAGCGACTGACGTCGGCGACGCATCCGGATGGTTCACCGCTGTTCACACTGCCGATGGTAATTGGCCTGCTGATTTTCTACGCCTGTTGTTTGCAGTGTGCTGCGACGATCGCCGTGATTCGACGTGAGACCGGTGGTTGGCAGTGGCCACTTTTTGCGTGGCTGTATATGACCGGGCTTGGTTACGTCGGCGCCTTGATTGCCTTCCAGCTTGGGCAGTAGGCAGTACGCTAGTCTTTCGCTGTAAATTCCTGCAGGGATTCCTCGCCGCCGGCGCTTTGCAAGAGAATCTCAACTTTCTGTTCAGCATCCTTTAGCGCCGCCTGGCAACCGCGGGTCAGCTTGATTCCTTCTTCAAATTTCTTCATGGCCTTGTCGAGCGGCAGGTCGCCACTCTCCAGTTCCTCGACCAGTGACTCGAGATCGGCCAGGGACTTTTCGAGGTTGAATGATTTCTTTGCAGTCATACGCGGCAATTCCGGATTGAGTGACCTTGTGGACAGCTACGCTACAGCGGAGTTGGAACGTGGTCAACGGTGGGCGTTTACGTTGACATGACGGGCATTCGGGCTTAGAGTTCCGGTTCGTTTTAGACTCAGTCTAAATAAGAATCAGATGCATTGAGGGGACTAAACATGTCGTTGAAGGGCAGTAAAACCGAAGATAATCTTAAAGAAGCATTTGCCGGGGAATCGCAGGCCAACCGGCGTTACCTTTATTTCGCAGCGAAGGCGGATGTAGAAGGTTATAACGACGTTGCCGCAGTTTTTCGTTCGACCGCCGAAGGTGAAACCGGGCACGCTCATGGCCACCTGGAATACCTGGAAGAGACAGGCGATCCGGCCACCGGCTTGCCGATCGGCTCGACTTCGAACAATCTCGCTGCCGCGATTGCGGGCGAGACTCACGAGTACACCGATATGTATCCGGGCATGGCCAAAACGGCTCGCGACGAGGACTTCGAGGAAATTGCGGACTGGTTTGAGACGCTGGCTAAAGCCGAGCGCTCACACGCCAACCGTTTCCAGAAAGCGCTAGACACGCTCGACGATTAGGAAACTGAAAAGGCCGGATGATTGATCCGGCCTTTTTCTTACGCAATGGCAACACCAACCGACAAGCGCGAGGGCAGCCTCGAAGCGCCGACACGTCACCCGCTCGACTGGCAGTCAGAGGAGTTCTATAACGAGGACTCGCTGATGACCGAGCTCGAACGGGTATTCGACATCTGCCACGGCTGCCGCCGTTGTTTCAATCTCTGCAATTCCTTTCCCACGCTCTTCGACGCAGTCGATGAATCAGAGAGCATGGAGCTCGATACAGTTCCGAAGTCTGCCTTCTGGGACGTTGTAGACCATTGCTATCTGTGTGACATGTGTTACATGACGAAATGCCCGTATGTGCCGCCACACGAGTGGAACGTCGATTTTCCGCACCTGATGCTGAGAGCAAAGGCGACTCGCTTCAGGAAAGACGGTGCGAGCACCCGGGATCGAATACTGACCTCGACCGACACGGTCGGCAAGCTGGCAGGAATTCCGGTCGTGACGCAGACCGTGAATGCAGTCAACCGCAGCAAACTGGGCCGCAAGGTGCTCGAAAGCACGCTGGGTGTCCACAGGAATGCACCGGTTCCCGAGTACCACTCCAAAACCGCACGCAAGCGTCTGCATGTATTGCAGTCCGAAAAGGGCGAGCGGGCGGAAGCCACTGATGAGACGCGTGGCAAGGTGGTTCTCTTTACCACCTGTTACGGAAATCACAATCTTCCATCAATGGCTGAAGACCTGGTCGCTGTTTACGAACACAATGAAATCCCGGTAGCCATGACAGCCAATGAAGTGTGCTGTGGAATGCCGAAACTGGAGCTCGGCGATCTGGAGGCAGTGCGAAAGGCCAAAGAAGTAAATATTCCTGAGCTTGCTTACTGGGTCGACATGGGTTGGGACATTGTTACGCCAGTTCCGTCCTGCACCCTGATGTTCAAGCAGGAACTGCCGTTGATGTTCCCCGATGATCCGGACGTCATCAAGGTCAGGGATGCAACCTACGACCCCTTCGAATACCTGATGCTTCGGCATAAGGCAGGCAAACTGAAGACTGACTTCGGCAAGTCTCTCGGCAAAGTTGCTTACCAGGTTCCATGCCACCTGCGGGTTCAGAATATTGGTCTGAAGACCCGCGATTTATTGCAGTTGATTCCGGATACAGAGGTCACAGCGATCGAGCGTTGCTCCGGACACGATGGGACCTATGCAGTAAAAAAGGAAACTCACGAAATTTCCAGAAAGATCGCACGGCCCGTTGTTAGCAAAGTAAAGAAAGCGGAGCCCGATCATTTCATCAGCGACTGTCCAATGGCGGCAGAACAAATCGCAGGCGGTCTGGAAGATCAGGCCGCCGGTAACCCTTTCAGTCTGCTGCGCAGCGCATACGAGATTTAAATCAGTGGAAAAACTAAGCAGAGATTCACTTTACAGCCTGGAAGAATATTCCGGGCTCCGCGACCGCTTTCGTGACGATGTGATGGTACACAAGCGAAATCGCCGACTGCCGCTGGGGACCAATGCCACACTGTATTTTGAAGACAGGATGACAATGCAGTACCAGGTGCAGGAGATGTTGCGTATCGAACGGATCTTCGAGGCGGCTGGCATCCAGGAAGAGCTCGATGCCTACAATCCGCTGATTCCGGACGGCTCCAACTGGAAGGCCACATTTATGGTCGAATTTCCTGAAATTGAGGAGCGCAAGGCCATGCTGGCCCGGCTCGTCGGCATCGAGGACAAAGTCTGGTTGCAGGTTGGCGAGCTGGAACCCGTTCGGCCCATCGCGGACGAGGATCTCGAACGTTCGGACGATGAGAAAACCTCGGCAGTACATTTTCTGCGTTTCGAACTGAATGCGGAGCAGGTGCAGGCGCTGAAAGACGGGGCGCCGCTGGCCGCCGGTATTGACCATGACGTTTACAAGGTCGAAATTCGACCCGTCGCCGAGAATATTCGCCACGCCCTTCTCGCAGATCTCGACTGAAGGCGCCGCTATTCGGCGAAATCACTTTTCCTGCCGTGCCGCCAGAAATGGCAGGACGCGTGGCAAAAATTTACGTTAGAATCCCTGCGGGCAAAATTCTGCTTTCGCTTGGGGCAAACGAGTAGTGAGCAAACGTTACAATGCCGCCGACATCGAGGTCTTAAGTGGTCTCGAGCCAGTACGGCGCAGACCGGGAATGTATACAGATACATCCCGACCGAATCACCTGGCACATGAAGTGGTCGATAACAGCGTCGATGAGGCGCTTGCAGGCCATTGCAAAAAGATCGAAGTCACTCTGCACACGGATGGCTCGGTCGAAGTGCAGGACGATGGTCGGGGAATGCCGGTCGACAAACATCCGAAGGAAAAAATTCCGGGCGTCGAACTTATTTTGACGCGGCTGCACGCCGGCGGAAAATTCAACAAGGACAACTACCAGTATTCCGGCGGCCTCCATGGTGTCGGCGTATCTGTCGTCAATGCGTTGTCGAAGAACCTTGAAGTCTGGATTCGCCGGGATGGCAAGGAATACAACCTGAGTTTTGCGGGCGGCAAGAAACGCGGCAAGCTGGAAGTCGTTGGCAAGGTCGGCAAGGCAAATACCGGTACGACGATCCGTTTCTGGCCGGATCCACAGTATTTTGATTCGGCCAGGATTTCGGTCAACAAGCTGAAGCATGCGTTGAAGGCCAAAGCCGTGCTTTGTCCCGGGTTGATGGTAAAGCTCAGGATCGCGAAACCAAAAGAACGGATTGAGTGGTGCTACGAAGGCGGGTTGGAGGAATACCTGCTGGAGGCTATGGGGAAAGGAGAGCACCTGCCCGCCGAACCGTTTTCCGGCGCCTTGAGTGGCAATCATGAGGCAGTTGACTGGGCGCTCGCCTGGCACGCTGACGGCAGTCAGGGCGTTACTGAGAGCTACGTCAACCTGGTGCCTACACCGCAGGGCGGTACGCACGTCAATGGCCTCAGGACCGGAATGACGAATGCCATCAGGGAGTTCTGCGATTTCCGGAACCTGTTGCCACGAGGCGTCCAGATTGCGCCTGAAGATGTGTGGGACGGTCTGAATTTTGTTTTAAGCGCGAAACTTGAAGACCCGCAGTTCTCCGGGCAAACGAAGGAACGGCTGTCTTCGCGCGAATCAGCCGCTTTCGTATCGGGTGTCATCAAAGACAGTTTCGCGCTGTGGTTGAATCAACATCCGGAGACCGGCGATTCCATTGCGCAACTTGCGATCGGCAAGGCGCAGAAACGCCTCAAAGCGGCAAAGAAGGTCGTCCGCAAGAAAATTGTTTCCGGTCCGGCCTTGCCAGGCAAGCTGGCCGACTGTACATCGCAGGAACCTGAGCTTTGCGAGATCTTTCTTGTTGAGGGCGATTCTGCCGGCGGTTCTGCGAAACAGGCACGTGACCGAAACACGCAGGCGATCATGCCGCTCAGGGGCAAGATCCTGAATACCTGGGAGGTCGACGCCGGAGAGATTCTTGGTTCCCAGGAGGTCCACGATATCAGCGTTGCGCTCGGCGTGGACCCGGGCAACCCGGATGTTGATAGCCTTCGTTACCACAAGGTTTGCATACTTGCCGACGCCGATTCGGATGGGCTGCATATCGCAACGCTGCTTTGTGCGTTGTTCCTGCGGCATTTCCGCGAACTGGTGCTGGCGGGCCATGTTTATGTGGCGATGCCCCCGCTTTATCGGATCGATGTTGGCAAAGATGTCTTCTATGCCCTCGATGAATCCGAGCGGCAGGGGATCATCGACCGGATCGAAGCAGAAAAGATCAGGGGCAAGGTATCGGTGACTCGCTTCAAGGGTCTCGGGGAAATGAGCCCCGGGCAGCTTCGGGAAACAACGATGAATCGCGACACGCGCCGTCTGGTCCAGCTGACCATCAGCGCCACGGACAAGACGGATCAGCTTATGGACATGCTGCTCGCGAAAAAGCGTTCAGGCGACCGGCGTAAATGGCTCGAAGAGAAAGGGAACCTCGCAGAGGTCTGATCTGGCTGGATCAATGGGTACGGAGAAGCAATGCAGAACCAATTGAATCTCGAAGGCGTCGAGCAACAGGCGCTCAAGGATTACACCGAGAAGGCCTACCTCGATTATTCGATGTACGTCATCCTCGATCGCGCGTTGCCGCAAATTGGCGATGGTCTGAAGCCGGTACAGCGTCGCATTATCTTCGCGATGAGCGAGCTCGGTCTTTCAGCCGGCCAGAAACACAAGAAATCCGCCCGCACAGTCGGTGATGTGATCGGCAAGTTTCACCCGCACGGCGATTCGGCCTGCTATGAGGCGATGGTGTTGATGGCGCAGCCGTTTTCCTATCGCTATCCCATTGTAGACGGGCAGGGAAACTGGGGTTCGACGGACGATCCCAAATCATTTGCAGCCATGCGATATACAGAGTCGCGCTTGCGCCCATATGCAAAATCCTTGTTGTCTGAACTTGGTCACGGCACCGTCGACTGGACACCGAATTTTGATGGCACGATGGATGAACCGGTGGTTCTGCCTGCCCGGCTGCCAAATTTGTTACTAAACGGTACGACAGGTATCGCGGTTGGAATGTCCACCGACGTGCCGCCACACAACCTGAAGGAAGTCTCCAGCGCGTTGGTTCGTCTGATTGATGATCCAAAGGCCACCGTGGCGACATTAATGAAACACATCAAGGGGCCTGATTTTCCCACAGGCGGCGAACTTGTTTCGCCCCGCGCTGACATCAAGCAGATTTATACGACGGGTGGCGGGACCCTGAGGTTAAGGGCCACCTACAAGCTCGAAAACGGCGACATTATTATAGATACTTTGCCGCACCAGGTTTCCGGCAGCAAAGTGCTCGAGCAAATTGCAGCCCAGATGCGCAACAAGAAGTTGCCGCTGGTCGAAGATCTGCGCGACGAATCAGACCATGAAGATCCAATCAGGCTCGTAATTACACCTAAGTCTAAAAAGGTCGATGTCGATGAGTTGATGTCTCACCTGTTTTCGACGACGTCGCTCGAGCGCACGGTGCGTGTCAATATGAACATCGTCGCACTCGACGGCCGGCCCCGGACTTTTGATCTTGTTGGCCTCTTGTCTGAATGGATTAAGTTCCGCAAGGAAACCGTCAAAAGAAGGCTCAAGCACCGACTTCAGATCGTTCTGGATCGCCTGCATATTCTTGACGGGCTTCTCATTGCTTATCTCAATATTGACGAGGTCATAAGAATTATCCGGACCGAGGATAAGCCGAAACCGGTTCTGATGAAGGCATTCAAACTGTCCGACATCCAGGCAGAAGCAATCCTCAATCTCCGATTAAGAAATCTCGCGAAGCTGGAAGAGATGAAAATTACCGGAGAGCAGCAGGAACTTAATGAAGAACGCGAGACACTTGAAAAGACACTCAATAGTGCGGCGCGCCTCAAGACTCTTATTAAGAATGAAATCCTGGAAGACACCGAAAGCTACGGCGACGATCGCCGCACACTGATCGTTGAGCGCGAAGCCGCACAGGCTATGGACGAAACACAGCTTGTGGCAAGTGAGCCGGTTACCGTGGTGTTATCGAAACGCGGGTGGGCACGGGCAGCGAAAGGGCATGAAATCGACCCGTTCGCGTTGAGCTATAAATCGGGAGACGCATACCTGGCTGCAGCGCAGGGACGCAGCAATCAGTTGGCAATGTTCATCGATAGCACCGGTCGCGTGTACAGTTGCCTGGCGCAGACTTTGCCGTCCGCGCGCGGGCAGGGCGATCCATTGTCAGGACTATTCAAACCGCCTGACGGCGCAGAATTTTGTGGCACGATGATTGGCGAACCCGATGATCGCTACCTGATCGCCAGTGACGCGGGCTATGGTTTTGTCGCCCGGCTTGAGGATCTGGTTTCCCGGAATAAGGCTGGCAAATCGATTTTGCGGGTGCCGCAGGGCGGCAAAGCAATCGTCCCGTCTCCTGTACCGCGTGATTTTGAATGCCTGATCGCTGCCGTTTCTTCGATCGGCCGCCTGCTTTGTTTTGAGATGGATGAGCTTCCGGAGCTTGCCAAGGGTAAAGGCAACAAGCTATTGAACGTGCCGGCCAAAAAGTACAAGGATGGGGAAGAGCAACTGGTTGCGGCATGCGTTATTCCGGAGGACGGCAATCTCCAGGTCTATACAGGGACCCGCAAGATGACGCTAAAATGGAGTGACCTTGATCACTACTACGGCGATCGTGCGCTCCGGGGGACTATGCTGCCTAAAGGCTGGCGCAAGGTTGAAAGACTGATCGCCGAAGTGCCGGAGCAATCTTCCTAGGATTTCTTCTTCGTATCGACCTTTCCGGATTCGACCTGCATTTCGACGGTAATGTCGCTGCCAGCTGCCGCTAACTTGCTGGTGATGTCAGGATCGCGCTGAATCGCATCGTCGTCATTTACCGCTTCAATATCGGCGGGGATATTAGCGGTGAGCTCTGCCGTAATTTCGGGATCATGCGACCGCGCCGGCATCTCGGCAGTTGGTTCGAGCGCCAGTGCCTCCGGCGATACGGCCGATTCGTGTTCTTCCATGTTGTTAACAAGCTCAGCCGCCGCCTTTTCAATTTCGATATTCAGTGCCTGGGTTGCCGTGAATTCATCTTCGTAATCTTGCTCAAGAACCTGCAGGTCGACATCCTGATTTAGCGTATTGTCACTCACCACGTATTCATCCTCAGTGGGCGCGCCAATCTGAACTGCTTGCAGGTCTTTCGCCGTTGCATCAAATTCGTCGATGCTCTGCTTGGTTGCATCGACAATCATGGACATATCGTAGTCGTCGTCTTCAGATGATATTTCAGTCTCGAGAATAGAAGATTCTTCTTCACGATGGCTCGGCGATATCATGTCGGTTGGCTCTTCCTCAATTTCGCGGGCCGCTTCCTCGGTAAACTCGTGGTCGATCTTGTTATCGACCTGGCCCGAGTCAGTAAATCCAAAGTCCTGGGCAACGTCGATTTCTGAGCTGTCCTGCAGTCCCGTGCCGATATCCAGATCCGCGTCCAGCGAGATCGCGTCTTGCGGAACTACATCGTCAAACTGGAAATCGACGTCAGTGATCGCCGGATTCGTTTGCGTGGGTTCCTCGTCCGCGGGTACGACGGATTCCTGTGGCGCTCCAACGGCGACAGAACCGAACATTTCTCTGAGCTTCCGGCCGAACAAAAAGAGTCCACCGATAATCGCCAGGCCGCTTCCGCCCAGCCAGATAAGCCATGACCACGCACCTGATGTCGATGTTGTGGATGAACTTGCTCTGTTGACGACGGGCGCAACCGCTGCGTCTCCGGTGCCAGACGATTCGGTTGAAACAATGATGTCTCCGGGACGAAGTCCGGGGTCATCGGCACTGCTGGCATTTCCGATTTCTTCAGAAATCGGGTCTTCGAAAAATATTTCATCACCAATAGCCGCAGCAACAACAGCTTCTTCGATAACGGCAACCGGCTCAATTGGTGCAAATGCCTGGGTTGAGTCTGTCGGCTCTGCGACAGGTTCAACCGATGCAGCCACAACAGGTTGCTGAAGAGGATCCGGAAGAGCAACGACAACGTCTGATTCGAAGGAACCTGGCTCCACCGCGTCAAATTGTTGCGGAGCGTCAGCTGCGCGCAGTTCGGCAGGCAGTTCACCCGCAACCGGAATTCCGGTCAATTCGGGAATGATCAAAACTGATCCTGCCATCAGCTTGTTTGGATCACCTTCAATGAATGCACCCGGATTGGCTGTAACGATGGCACTGATAGCTGGCCAGAGCCCGATCGTACGGTTCTCGATGCGTGAGGCAATGCCGGAAATTGAGTCGCCGACCTGGACCACGTATTCAGTTTCAGCGGCAATTGGTGTTTCATTGAATGTGGTTTCGTTGGTTGCTGTCCGTGCTGGTGCAGCGGCCGCACGCGGCTGTTGCTCAATCGATGCCGTTCGCTGTGTCGGCGCGCCGGCACTGTTGGTCTTCGATACGACAGCGAAACGGGTGGTTGCGTCGGGACGTACCGGATCGACAATCATTGTGTACTGTCTGGATAGATTTGGCGTGTAGGGGCAATCTACAGCGACCTGCATGCTCAGCAACGGATCTTTGATTGGTGTGTTACCGGTCAAAACGATTGTGTTGTTGGTAATTGTAACCCTGGCACGGCTGACAGTAGGGATCGCCGCATCGACAGCGCCCGGGCGCAAATAAATACAGAAGTCGAAAAGCTGCTCGTTCGGATTCAGGGCATAGGCGATACTGGCTCTGAGGGGTTGGCCCAGTGTCGATTCTATTCTTACGTCGCCAAGTTCAAGTGCATTAACAGGATTTGCGGCAAGTCCGCAGGCGCCGCTTACCGCAACCAATGCGGGCAAAAAGCTGCGTGACTTTTGCTTTGCTGAACGATTCTTACGATGCCTGTCAGATCCTTTCACAGCCTCATACCCCGTTTTCGATCAATCCTGTTCACGCGTTCCGGAACTGTGTGAAACCACGTATTCCGGTGTATTCAGGCAGATTATTTGGGGGCCCGGGGTCTGTAAACAGACCCGCTCTAGGTTTTGCATATTGAGCGCCTGCCAACCCGCTTCGGGTGTCAAAATGTGAACAACGTCACACGGCAGTGCTTGAGCCAACCGGCGCCAGTGCGGGCTTGAGATCTGCGCACCTCGGGAGTTGCGCTACTTGGATCCGATGGCCTCGAGCGTGGTCTGGACGACACTGGCAGGCTCCTGCAACACAACCTCCGGTTCATGCACGTAGTGGCCTTGCATGAAGTGGACACCAAGCTGGAACAGAACAGCCATCGCATTGGCATTCTCTACACGTTCGGCGATTGTCTCGATCTTTCTCTGTTCAGCGGCTTGCGCAAGTTGCTTGACCGCTCCCTGCAGTTCCGTATCGGTCATCAGGGAGTGCATCAATTCACCATCGATCTTTATGTAGTTCGGTTCCAGGATATCGAGGATCTGGAATCGATTCTTGTCCACGCCGTAATGCTCAAGTGCGAACTCTACGCCAAGGTTTCGAAACTGCTCTGCTTTGACCTTGGTTTCCTTGATGTATTTCGCCGCTTCCTGTTCGGGTATCTGGACGACGAGGGAAGCCGGATCGAATTCCTGTTTCTCGAATTCGGTCTTAATCCATTCTGCAAGTGAGCCGTCCTGCATCGATTGTCTGGAAAGGCGAATAAAGACCTTGTCAGCAGCGTGCTCCTGAGAGAATTCCATCGACGCTGTAATTATCCAGCGATCAATCGTTTTCATTAAATTGTTGCGTTCGGCCGCCGGCAGAAACTCTGAAGGCAGGATGGCATTGCCCTGCTCATCCATCATGCGAACAAGCATGTCGTACATCTTGGTTGAGTCACTGCGGAGCCCAGCAATCGGTAGCTGTGCGAGGCGAAAACGATTCTCGACCATCGCTGCCTTGATTCGTTTGACCCAGATCTCGTCGTGATTCCTGAGTCGCGTATCGACATCGGTGGAGTCCCGGATTGCCGCCGCATTGCCGCCACCGTCTTTGGCCTGTTTGTGAGCTTCGGCAGCTGCAGAAACCAGTTCTTCGAGGCTGGAATAGACGCCACTGACGCCTACCACACCGACTGTGCAGGTGAGTTTGACCTTTTGCTTGCCAATGGTGAACTCGTGCTTTTGCATATGTTCGACGAGTTGCTTACCCCAGACCTCGGCATCACGTTCCTTGCCCCGTTCCAGCAACGCCATTATGACGGTGCCTTCGAATCGCCCGGCTACATCCCGGGGATGCATGCGCTTACGAACCTCCTCCGAAAACTGTGCGAGGACTTCTTCTGTATCAAGTATGCCAACGGACTGCTGTACTTCAGAGAAATCGTCGGGTTTGATGTACACCAATGCATGGAGGCCTGATTTCGGTTTACGTTTGAGCCGCTTGGTAATCCGGTCAAGAAACTGCGCTCGATGAAAAAACAGGGTAGTCGGATCCCGCTTCAGCGCTTCATGTACAAGCTTGGTGGGTTCCTCCGGGGCCCGGGCAGGCGGTTCAATGCGAATCTGAACCTGCGGCCCGTCTTCCGAATCCGTCAGCTGAAATGCAAGTTCAAGGGATGCGGCATCGCCATCCCCGATTCGGGATTTCGCGTTTAGAATCTCATCTTTCTGCCACTTTCCCTTGGCCGTCGCGACGATGGCGCCTTTGACAGCTGCGTGACTTTCTTCCAGGAAGTAGTCCATCAATGGCAGGCCGGTGACTTCGGTCTTGTCCTTTGCCTGGAACAATTTCAGCCACGCGTTGTTGGCCTCCGTCACAATACCTTCCTGGACGTTGGCAATGGCCGTGCTCGAGTTCTGCATGTAGTCATGCAGTTGTCGGCGATACTCGGATGCTGAGATCAGCGTGTTATTCAACGCGCGTTCGACACGAAACGCGCGGAGTTCTCGATTGACTACCGCTTGAAGACGCGCCTTCTGTTCGGCGGATACCATGTCGCAGGCGCCGTCTTTCATGGCGTTGAGAATCGCCTTTTCGTCAGCCTTTTTTGCGACAGCGACGACCGGAACCTCTGGAATGAATCCGTCCTTTTGCTTGATTACCTGCCGTACTTTGTCGGCATAGGCGTCGACATGCAGGATGATCAGTTCGATTGTTTCTCTGCGGAGAATGTCGGCGAATTTCCCGGGAGTTTCCACCCAGTGGCAATGCGCAGCATGTCCTGCGTCGCGCAAGCTCGAATTGACGGCTTCGACATCGTCCTGATTCCCCGTCAATACGGCGATCGAAATAGTGTGTTTGTCGGTCAAATCATGTGCCCTGAAATACCTTCCGTTGGCGATGCCAGGCAGATTCTGTAAAGCAAGAAAATGAGTCTATACAGAACGCTCCGGCGAGTCCCTGACCCTGTGTCAAAACCGTGACGGGTATCAAAAAATAGGCTGATTTGGTGCGGGTTTGCGGCGAATCGGGGCGATTATTGTTGCGAATTCGGGCCGGAATCAATTGGCGGTTGACCATTCAGTTACGGGCCATTCACGGGTATCATGGCGCCCGCCGCCGGGAATGTTTTGCCCATGGCGTTAATACGCTTCTTCATATTGCCGGCAACCAGTCAAATTGCCGGCGACCAGCCGAAATCAGGAAATCAGATGGCCAGTTACAGTACTAACGAGTTTCGCTCAGGGCTTCGCATCATCATCGACAGTCACCCCTGCATCATCGTCGAGAACGAGTTCGTTAAACCGGGTAAGGGTCAGGCGTTCAACCGGGTTCGAATCAAGAACCTGAAGACTGGCAAGACCGTTGACAAGACTTTCAAGTCTGGCGAAAACGTCGAAGCAGCCGACGTCGTGGATACAGACATGCAATACCTGTACTCGGACGGCGAGTTCTGGCATTTCATGGTTGCGGACACGTTTGAACAGTATGGGGCAGACAGCAATGCGGTTGGCGATGCGAAAAAGTGGCTGACGGAACAGGATGTTTGCCAGGTAACTCTATGGAACAACGAGCCACTGTTGGTCGAGGCACCGAATTTCGTTGAGCTTGAAATTACGGAAACCGATCCGGGCGTTCGTGGCGACACGGCGAGCGGTGGCGTCAAGCCGGCCACACTATCGACTGGTGCAGTCGTCAGGGTTCCATTGTTTGTGGAGCAGGGCGAGGTAATAAAAGTGGATACGCGATCGTCCGAATACGTCGGTCGCGTCAAATAAACTCGTCCAACGGTTGTTGCTGAGCCTCAAGCGCCGCAACAAAAATCCTGCTGACTTCTTCAGTACCGACCTGATCGTGTTCCGTGAATCTCGCGCCGTATGGACTGTCGATGTCAAGCACGGCAAAGACTCTTCCGTCGGATATTAGCGGCACAACAAGTTCAGATTTTGAAGCGGGATCACAGGCGATGTGGCCATCAAAATCGTGCACGTCGTCGATCCGCAGCGTCTCTCCTTTTTCCGCGGACGTTCCGCAGACGCCCTGACCTACAGGAATGGTTGTGCAGGCTGGCAAGCCCTGAAACGGTCCCAGAACGAGTTTGTCGCCACGCAATATATACAGCCCAAGCCAGTTGATATCAGGGATTTCTGCATAGAGAAGCGCGACGAAGTTAGCGCTCATTGCCAGGCGATTCTCGTCCGCGTCCGCGAGGGCAGCGAATTGTTTTCCGAGCATTTTGTAATCAACGGTCATTAATTCCACCTGGCAAAAACGTCGTGACGTTGCGGACATCGTTCTGATCCTCATTGATCATCAGAACCCGGTCAAGCCCGAGGGCGACTCCGGCACATGGAGGCAGGCCCGCACGCAGCGCGTCGATTAACTCATTATCAATTTCGAGAACCGGCAGACCGGCGTCGCTTCTTTTTTGATTGTCAGCAGCGAAACGATGGAGTTGTTCATCCGCGTCCGTTAATTCAACAAACCCGTTGGCGAGCTCAATTTTCCCCCAGAACAACTCGAACCTGTCCGCGAACCTGGAATCATCCGGGCATATTCGTGATAGTGCCGCCTGGCTGGCGGGATAGTGATGCAGAACGGTCAGCCGATCGCTGGGAAAGCCCTCTGAAACCCGGGTCGATATTGCGAGATCGAGCCACGCATCCCGATCGTCACCGATCGAATTGCGGAGGTTTTGGTCGGCAGCCAGTGTCTCCGCCAGGTCTGTGGAACTTGCGGTCAGCGGATCGATGGACAAAGTTGTCTCAAAGGCCGAGGCATAGCTGACGAACTCCGCATCCGGGAGTTGCTTATTGCTGAGCAGGCTGGCGGTTAGATCAAGAGCGTCCTGCATGATCTCCCGGAGCGTGAAATCGCTGCGATACCACTCAATCATCGTGAATTCGGGCAGGTGAAGATGGCCGAATTCACCCTCTCTGAAGACGTTACAAATCTGAAATATGTCGGGATAGCCGGCAGCAAGCATGCGCTTCATGCTGTATTCCGGTGAGGAGTGCAGGAAGTTCGCCCGCCCACCGCGATTAACTTCGATGCTTGCTATGCCTGCATCAGTTGCTGCGGTCTTTTGCAGTGCCGGCGTAGTTACTTCGAGGACGTCGTGATCGCGAAAATAATCGCGGGCGCGATCGAGCATTCCTGCCCGTGACTTTGAGATTTCAACGCTGGCAATTGGCGCCCAGCTCATCAGGTGGAGGCAGTCTGGCCAATTGGTTGGCCCATTTTCAACGTTTGGCCCGCCTCCAGCTCGCCCAGGTTATCGGCATAGCCGGCTGGGGCGAGGAGGATGACGGTCGATCCCATGTTAAACCAGCCGATCGTATCGCCTTTCGAAAAAGCTGTTGCGGATGCCAGCTTCCTCATGTCGAAATCTTCTACGACGCCCTGTTTTTGCGGTCGGATGTCGCCGGTCCTCCTCGAATTGATCGTGCCAACGTTTAACGCGCCGACGAAAATCAAAACCATTTTTCCCAATCCGGTTTCAAGGTGACATACAAGCCGCTCATTCCGCGCAAAAAGACGTGGCAGATTGCCGACGGTTGCCTCATTGACGCTGAAGAGCGCGCCAGGAACATATCGCGCTGCGACGAGGTTGCCCGTAACCGGGGCGTGAACGCGGTGATAGTTGTATGGCGCGAGGTAAATGGTTGCGAATGAGCCGTCGACATAATTTTCAGCGTCAGCGATATCGCTGGCCAGTAATTCTGTTAACGAGTAGTCGAGTCCCTTTGCCTGGAAAATTCGATCACGGTCGATGCGACCGGCCGCGCTAACGGTACCGTCGACAGGCGACACGATGCTTCCGTCCGCCTGATCGATATCGCGTGCGGACGGCGACAGTTCGCGAATAAAAAAATCGTTGAATGTCGGGTAACCAGTCGGTACCGGGTGTTGCAGTTCTTCCACATCGATTTTGTAGATACCGACGAACCGGCGAATCAGGAAGTCCTTGATCATCACAATTCGGATTCTTGCGAGCCGATTGACAATGGAGGTCAACAGGTACTTTGGCAGGAGTTTCTGCAGGAGCACAAATAGTTGAGCTGCGATCGCGGACATATCCTGGACTCCGGTTATTCCGCCGGCAGCCTTGCCTGCATCGTGGCGCTAACGATGAGCAATCCGTTGTTGTGATTGATTTCCAGGGTCACTGGCGACCCCGGCGCTGTATCCGAAGTCGCACCCATCAACATCAGGTGCTTGCCACCCGCTTCGAATACGGCAGTTGCGCCACTCTGGATTTGCACATGATCCAGGCGCCGCATCCTTGAAATGCCATCAGTAATGGTTGTTTCGTGCATCTCAACCTTTTCGAACTGTGGGCTGCTGACGGCGTCAACCGTGATGGTTTCTTCGCCCCGATTGACAATGCTCATATAGCCAACTCCCATAGTGCTACCCGGCATCGGCGCAAGAACTCGTACGTCAGAAATCACGACGGGTGGGCCCTGCTCTTTTTCACAGGCGCCGATAAACACCAGCAGTGATAAAAGCAGCGGCAGGAAGCGCATCAATTCTGGCCCGTCAGAATCGGCAAATCATGCACGAAGCTATCAATGTTGTGCGGTGCACTGAAAAGAGAATGCCATTGCGCATTTTCGTTTACTACAAGCACTGCTGCTGAATGATCAACACTGTAATTGCCGTCGAGATCGCCGGATTTTGCGAAGAAAATGCCAATGGTTTTCGTCAGCTTGACCAACTCATCGGGATTGCCGCTGACACCAATAATATCGTCGCCGAAGTTGCCGACGTAGGCGGCCATCACACTGGGAGTGTCTCGCTCCGGGTCGACACTGATCAGGATGATTCGCGGGAACTCGCCTCCGGCTTCGATGACCCGCGATCGCGCGATTACAAGCTGTTGCAGCGTTGCAGGGCAAATGTCAGGGCAATGGGTAAAGCCGAAAAAAATAACACTCCAGTTTCCAAGCAATTGGTCTTTGCCAAATGGCTGGCCGGTATGGTCGACCATGGCAAAATCCGGCAAAGCGGTTGGCGCCGGAAGTATTGTCGCAAATTCCACTTGAGCCCGGCTTCCCTGGAAGGTCAAAAACAGGACGACGGCAATGCCGGAGGATGCGAGGAACAGGAATGCGATCGCGAGTGCTTTACGGACAGGATTCATAGTGGCGGCATTCTAACCTGAATAATTGGCGAGCGAACTCGCTTCGCGTGATAGATTCGCGCTCTGACAGGGTGTGGAAATACACGTGACGGAAAGAACGGTAGCAGAGCTGATTGAGGCGACGGCCAAGGTGTTCGACGAGGCGAATCTCGTTTATGGGCACGGGACGGACAACCCTCTTGATGAGTCGGCATACCTGGTTTTCGCGGTACTCGGCCTGAGCCACGACGACGCTGGGGCTGCGTATCAGTTGACTGTGGAGCCGGAAGATTGCAGACGCATCGACGAGCTGGCTGCAAGGCGGGTTCGTGAGAGGCTGCCCGTTGCCTACCTTGTTAACCAGGCGTGGTTTGCAGGGCTGGAGTTCTATGTGGATGAGCGAGTGCTTGTGCCGCGCTCGCCGCTGGCCGAATTGATCGCGGATCGGTTCGCGCCGTGGGCTCGGGCTGACAACATTCAAAGAATCCTGGATCTCGGTACCGGAAGCGGCTGTATCGCAGTAGCCAGCGCGCTGGCATTGCCTGACGCAACGGTCGATGCAGTCGACATATCTGAGGACGCTCTTGCCGTGGCGGCGATCAACGTCGAAAAACACGCTCTGTCCGACCGGCTCAACCTGGTTCAATCAGATTTCTTTGCCGACCTGCCGGAATCGCAATACAACATTATTGTCAGCAATCCGCCTTATGTAGACGCCGGGGACATGGCCGGTCTCGCTCCTGAATTCGGACACGAACCCGAACTGGGCCTCGCCTCTGGCACCGACGGTCTGGATTCAGTGATAACGATCCTGCATGATGCCTCCCGATTCCTCGCGGATGACGGTATTCTCATCGTGGAAGTCGGCAACAGCCAGCGGGCACTGGAACGCAGGTTTCCGGATATTGCCTTTACCTGGCTGGAATTTGAAATGGGTGGGCAGGGCGTATTTCTGCTTGCTAAGGATGAGCTGGTGCGTCACCAGCAAAGTTTCTCAAAGTGAAGGCGAATGTCGGGTAACAGCATCGGGCGACTATTTACGGTGACGACCTTTGGCGAAAGTCACGGGCCGGCCATGGGCTGTGTGGTTGACGGTTGCCCGCCGGGCATGGAGCTCGCAGAGGATGATATCCAGGCGGATCTTGAGCGCCGTCGGCCGGGGACGTCGCGACATACAACGCAGCGGCAGGAACCCGACCAGGTGAAGATTTTGTCGGGCGTTTTCGAAGGCGTGACCACCGGCACGCCGATCGGTTTGCTGATTGAAAATGTCGATCAGCGCTCGCGGGATTACAGCAAGATCAAGGACAAATTCCGCCCGGGACATGCTGATTACACGTATCAACAGAAGTATGGCATCCGGGATTATCGCGGCGGCGGTCGTTCATCCGCTCGCGAGACTACTATGCGCGTGGCTGCCGGGGCTATTGCCCGGAAATACCTGCGTGAAAGGCTCGGAACAGAAATTCATGGTTACGTTTCTCAACTTGGCCCTATCGAGCTGGCTGCCACCGATTTGGGCGCGGTCAACAAGAACCCGTTTTTTTGTGCGGATCCGGAAAAGCTTCCGCAACTTGAGAAATTTATGGACGACCTCAGGGCGGAAGGCGATTCGATAGGCGCAAAGATCAGCGTTTTGGCAAGTCATGTGCCGCCCGGGCTCGGTGAGCCCGTGTTCGACAAGCTTGAGGCGAGCCTTGCACACGGCTTGATGAGCATCAATGCAGTGAAGGGCGTCGAGCTCGGCGCCGGGTTTTCTTCCGTTTGTCAGAAGGGCAGCGAGCATCGTGACGAAATTTCACCCGACGGCTTTGCCAAGAATGACGCCGGCGGGACGCTCGGAGGCATTTCGTCCGGCCAGGACATTCTTGCAAGCATCGCGCTGAAGCCGACGTCCAGTATCAGCAAGCCAGGCGCGACAATAGACAAAGAAGGCAACGAAGCCGAAATTGTGACAACCGGGCGCCATGATCCCTGCGTAGGCCTGCGGGCTACGCCTATAGCTGAGGCCATGGTTGCGCTTGTTCTGATGGATCACTACCTTAGGCATCGGGCACAGAATGCCGACGTAGAAGCAACAACGCCTGTCGTTACCGACTGATTCCCAACCCCCCCAATTAACGGAAAGCTCTAATCTAATGTCAGATACCTATGATGTAGCTGTGGTCGGCGCGACTGGTGTCGTTGGCGAGGCATTGTTCGAAATTCTTGCCGAGCGGAAATTTCCGGTCGGAAAAATCTACGCCCTTGCGAGCGAGAAATCCGTCGGCAAGACCGTTCTTTTTGGAAAGAAGATGCTGGACGTGGAAGATCTCGCCAGCTTCGACTTCAAAAAAGCGCAGATCGGTCTGTTTTCGGCAGGAGCATCTGTATCGGAAGAGTTTGCGCCAAAGGCTGCGGCTGCTGGTTGTGTCGTCATCGATAATACGTCCCGGTTTCGGTACGACGACGACGTCCCGCTGGTCATTCCGGAGGTCAACCCCGAAAAGATTGCGGATTTCAAAAATTCGGGAATTATCGCCAACCCGAATTGTTCTACCATCCAGATGCTGGTCGCGTTAAAGCCGATTTACGATGTAGCGGGTATCACGAGGATAAACGTGGCGACTTACCAGGCAGTATCAGGCGCCGGACGAGCGGCAGTTGAGGACCTGGCGAAACACTCCGTTTCGATGATGAGCGGCAAGCCGGTTGAAACTAAAGGTGACGCCAAACAGATCGCCTTTAACGCTGTTCCGCATATTGACGTGTTTCAGGACAACGGCTATACGAAAGAAGAGATGAAGATGGTCTGGGAGACCTGGAAAATCATGGGAGACGACGCGATTGCGGTGAATCCCACCGCGGTTCGTATTCCGACGTTTTTCGGCCATTCTGAGGCGGTACATATAGAGACGCGAGACAAGATTTCTGCGGCAGAAGTGTGCGCGCTGCTGGAGAAGGCACCGGGGGTTGAATTGATGGATGGAACCGACACGGGGCATTACCCGACGGCTGTAACGGACGCATCCGGTAACGATCCGGTTTTCGTTGGCCGAGTTCGGGAAGACATCAGCCATCCGACCGGAATCAATCTCTGGATCGTGGCTGATAACATTCGTAAGGGCGCGGCTCTAAATAGCGTCCAAATAGCTGAAATATTGGCGAAAAACTATTTATAAGCTATAGTTCGCTACGAAGCGTAAGGGCATCTTCTTTTATCAATCAAGCTCCGGAGCGGTCCGTTTCTGACGGAAATTGGGGAGCTGGAGAACCAAACTATGTCGCCAGGACATATTCGTGTATGGCTGCTAGTGCCATTCCTGTTGCTTGCGAGTCAGGCATGGGCACTGGGCCTCGGAGATATACGACTCAGTTCAGCATTAAATGAGCCGTTGCGAGCGGAGATTGAACTTCTCGCTGCAACACCGGAAGAGCTCAATAACCTGACAATTCAGCTTGCCTCGCAGGAGACATTCCAGCGATACGATCTTGAGCGGCCGTTATTTCTGACCCGCGTCCAGTTCCAGATCGTCAAATCCGGACGTGCCGACGGCAATGTTGTTCGTATCACTTCATCTGAGCCGATAACCGAGCCTTTCATTACCTTCCTTGTCGAAGCTGCCTGGTCGCGTGGCCGGCTACTTCGCGAATACACGCTGCTCCTTGATCCGCCAACGTTTGCGCCACCGCCCGCGACGCAGGCAGCACAGCCTGTTGCCGCGCCAACACGCGCCGCACCGGCTGACAGTGGCCAGATACAACGTCAGGCACCGCAACAAGAGGCACCGCCGCCGCCGCCAGCTCGTCCGCCGGTTCAGGCACCCGTTCGGCAGCCCGTGCAGTCGACGCCGCCTTCTCAGCCGGAAACCGCGGCACCGACCCCAACCGCGTCACCGGCGGAGGCGCCAGCCGCAACATCCGATCCTGATGACTCATTTGGTCAGCCCGACTTTGATACTACGGCGGGCGGAGATCTGCTTATTCAGCGCGGTGACACGCTGTGGGGTATTACCCAGAGAGTGCGGCCTGATTCGCGGCTGACAATCAACCAGACGATGCTGGCGATTTACGAAGCCAATCCGGAAGCGTTCGAGGGGAACATCAACAGGATGAAGGCTGGGGCCAGCCTGCGAATCCCAAGTGCTGATGACATTTTCCGGATCAGTCGCAGCAATGCATTCATTGAAGTTCGGCGGCAAAACGTCATGTGGCGGGGTGAACCATTTGAGCCCGCACAACCGACAGTTGCCGCGGAAGACACGCAACCAAGTCTGACGCTGGTTCCGCCAGATGAAGAAGACGACATTTCCCTTTCTGACACGAGTGTCGATACTGGCGCGGAGGCTCCGGTTGAAGATGCGGCGGACGATGTCTTCGTCGATCCGGTCGAGCAAAGAATTGGCGAAATCGAGGCCATTCTGGAAGATCAGGATGCATTGATCGAAATTCCAAGCAACGAGCTTGCCGCGCTGCGCACAGAACTCGCCGAGTTGCGCGGTGAAGAATTGCCGCTGGACGAGGCACCGGTTGATGATCTTCTGATTGAAGATGAAGTTGAAGATGACGCGGTTGCAATCGACGATGAGATCCTCGCCGATGACACTGTGGAGCCGGAAGTTGATACGGCACCGCAGGTTGTATCCCGGCCGACCCAGGAAGAGAGCATCGTCGATACGATTCTCGGCTATCTCACCAATTTCTGGGTTCTCATTGGCGCCGCGCTGGTCGCGACTGTTGGAATTCTGTTCTGGTTTATGCGTCGCGCAGCCAAACGTGATGATGAAGAGGCGACCGGTGTCTGGGAAGCGCTTGATTCAGATGAGATGGACCCAGAGTCATTGGCATCGACAGAACGATTGAGCGCACTTGCTACCCGCAGTGACGAGGACTCTATCGTCGTGGTTGAAACGCAAGAGTCGCCCCCGGTCGAAATGCCGGGTATGTCCGATACGATGGAAGCACCGGCAGTTGAAGAGCAGGTGGAGCCTGACTTCCCGCCGATGGAGGAGTTTGGCACGCCGGCGGATGCACCGACTGCAGCCGTGGAACAGGCCAGCCAGACCGGAGTAAACAAGGCGCTGGAAGACACCTTTAGCAGCGAGACTGCTATTAATCTTGATCAGACCGATCCGGTTGCCGAGGCTGATTTCCATATGGCCTATGGCCTGTATGACCAGGCAGCGGATCTCATCAACGGAGCGCTCGCAGCTGAGCCGGACCGACAGGACCTGCTTGCGAAACTCTGTGAAATCTATTTCGTCTGGGGTAACCGCGATGCCTTTATTGATGCGGCCGGGCAGCTGAAGTCGCGGGTCGGCGATAGCTCAGATACTGAATGGGACAAGATCGTGATCATGGGACAGCAGATTGCTGGTGACCACGAAATGTTCACAGGTGTAAGCGCGGAGGGTGTTACTAAAGCAGTTGATTTGTCATTCGAAGAAGGTATGGGTGATGCCCCCGACCTGGACATGGATTTTGCTACAGACGCCGATTCTGACGGGAGTGACGTGATCGACCTCGGCGCCCAGCTTGGCGCAGAAGCCAATATCGTTGGCGACGACACCGGCCAGGTACTGATACCGCCGGATAGTGGCTCGGGAATCGATTTCAGTCTCGGTGAAACGGCGGAGAACGATGCAGTTGAAGACGCAGGGATTGAAGCTGTAGATGTTGAAGATGCAGCTATTGAGATCGAATCGTCAGTCACACGCGAGATGCCTGATTTAGCGGCGCAAAGCCAGACGATTGAAGCGACAGCCGATGGCGAGCCTGCGGAAACGCCGACCATCGAACAGCAATTTCAAATGGAAGCGACGGGTGAATTGCCCGCTATTTCAGAACCCGAGCCCGAATCAATTGGGACTCCGGAAATTGACGCAACTGCAGAGATCAATCTTGATGATCTGGGTCTGGACCTCGATGGTCTGGACGAGACGGCGTTGGCGAGCGATCTGGAAGATGAACATGAGGTAAGCGATCTCGACGACACCGCAACGAGCCAGGGGCTTCAGATTGATGATCTGGCGATCACCGGCACAAATGTCGAATTTGATGCTGGTTCACTTGCAGAAACCGGGCGCAACGAAGCAGTTGAGGCGGCTGATTCGCTGGATGACACCAGCCGCAACAAGGGGCTCGATGTAGGCGACGACACTGGAAACACTAGTATTCAGGAAGCAATTGACGCTACCGGCATTCAGGAAGCACTTGATGCAACCGGCATTCAGGAAGCAATTGACGCCACCGGCATTCAGCAAGCACTTGATGCAACCGGCGAGCTGCCTTCGCTCGCGGACGATGAAGCCACCCAAATGGCATCACTCGATGATGACCATGAGGAGGATACAGACGTCGGAATAGATACAAGTCTTCTGGACGCAACCGGGCAAACGCAGGTTTTGACCGAAGATATGGCGGTGGACACTATAACGGGCCTTCACCCGAACCTGTCTGATGGTGATGCAACAATGTTGGCCCCGGCCTACGGCGAAGAGGATGTCGTCGAACCTGCTTCGGACGATGCTGCAACATTGCTGGCGCCATTGGACGAGGATGAAGATGAAGGTGACTTCGACTTTGCGAAAACCGAAGCACTGCCGAAAAATGTATTCAGCCCGGATATGTCGACGGACGACACGGGCAGGATGCCAGGACTGGCGGGCAGCACGGATATGGATCTTGACCTCGACGATCTGACGGCAGCACTGAAGGTCAGCGAAGTTGGCGACACTATCAACCAGGTTCGCGACGATGCGACTGTGGAGCAGCCGAGAATTCGTCCCGACCAGATGATGGACCAGGACGACGACACCGCAGAGACAGGCATCACACAGGCGCTTTCGCCGGAAGATTTGTCCGGCGATCTGCATGATGCGAGAACGATGACTGAGGTTGGTACCAAACTTGACCTCGCGCGGGCCTACGTAGACATGGGCGACCCGAGCGGCGCCCGGAGCATCCTGGATGAGGTTCTGGATGAAGGCGACGAAGGTCAGAAGCAACAGGCGCAGCAACTCATTGACTCGTTACCTGACTAAAATCAGCCGAGTGCGGTGAATGTCACGCGACGCTGAATTGCGTCCGGACAAGGCCGATCGTTTTTCGCTCATCCAATTCTGAACAATCACTATGCGAGTCGCACTAGGCATCGAGTATGACGGTACAGGCTACGTTGGCTGGCAACGTCAAAAGTCGGGTACCGGTGTTCAGGAACTGGTTGAGGGTGCGCTTGCGCTTGTGGCCGATGAACCTGTAGAAACCGTCTGCGCTGGTCGCACGGACTCCGGCGTGCACGCCGCTGGGCAGGTTGCCCACTTCGACACCACGGCAGAACGATCGGCCAGGGGCTGGTTGCTTGGCGTCAACTCCAATCTTCCGGATGACATCAACGCAACCTGGGCGAAAGAGGTCGATCAGGATTTTCACGCGCGTTTTTCTGCTGAATGCAGAACTTATCGGTACCTGATTCTGAATCGACTCGCACGATCCGGGCTTTTTCATCGGCGAGCCTGGTGGGTGCATGAACCGCTGGACGCATCCGCAATGCAGCTGGGTGGCAATTTGCTCCTCGGCAAGCACGATTTTTCATCTTTTCGGGCTGCTGGTTGCCAGGCCGCAACTGCCGTTCGCGAGGTTACGAACCTGACCGTTCGGCGCGAGGATTGCTGGGTTGTCGTTTCCATCACTGCCAACGCATTCTTGCAGCACATGGTCAGGAATATCACCGGTACCCTGGTCGCAATCGGACGGGGTGAAGAGCAACCTGACTGGGCGAAGTCAGTTCTTGATCGGACCGACCGCAAAGCGGCCGGCATCGCCGCACCGCCGCAAGGACTCACATTTGCCGGAGTCCGCTATCCGGAAAAATTCGGCGTACCTCCTGGAAATGGGGACAGTATCGGTTTTAACGTTTATGATTCGATCCTATGAGCTGGTTTGAAAAATTAATGCCGTCGCGCATCAGCACTGAGAGGCGTACTCGATCTGTACCGCAGGGCGTCTGGATGAAATGCGCAAAGTGCGATGAGCAACTCTATCGCAAGGAAGTCGAGCGTAACCTGGGCGTGTGCCCCAAATGCGACCATCACATGCGAATTGGGGCCCGGACCCGGCTGGACTATTTTCTGGATCCGGATTCGCAGGAAGAGATTGCAGCTGACCTGGAGTCTCTGGACCCCTTGAAATTTCGCGACAGCAAACGGTATCGGGACCGTATTTCTCAGGCACAAAAAAAGACTGGCGAAAAAGACGCCATTGTTGCGGTCAAGGGTGCGCTTAAGGGTCGTCCAATTGTTGCGTGTGCGTTTGAATTTGGCTTTATGGGCGGCTCGATGGGTTCTGTTGTCGGTGAAAAATTTTGCAGGGCTGCCGCCGTCAGTGAAGAAACCCGAGCTCCGTTGATTTCGTTTTCGGCAAGTGGCGGGGCCCGGATGCAGGAAGCGCTGTTCTCATTGCTGCAAATGGCCAAGACGTCGGCTGCACTTGCGGCTTTGGCAGAGAAGAAAATTCCATTTGTATCCGTGCTGACAGACCCAACGACAGGCGGTGTCTCGGCAAGTCTTGCGATGCTTGGCGATGTCAATATTGCTGAGCCGAAAGCGCTGATCGGTTTCGCCGGACCCAGGGTTATCGAGCAGACAGTTGGTCAAAAACTGCCTGAAGGGTTTCAGCGAAGCGAATTCCTGCTGGATCATGGCGCCATAGACATGATTGTCGATCGCCGCCAGCTTCGCGGCCAGGTTGCGGACCTGCTGGCCAAATTCGAAAACCGTCCCGCACCTGCCGACTAGAGAAGCAGTGTCATGAACCCGACCGGTTCATTGAACCCGACCGGTTCATTTCAGAATCTGAACGACTGGCTGCCCTGGCTGGAAACACTGTCGCCTCGTGAAATCGTCCTGGGACTTGATCGCGTTCAGGCTGTGCTTGATCGGCTGTCGATCCGCCGGCCCCGGCTTGTGATCAATGTTGCAGGAACGAATGGCAAAGGCTCAAGTGTCGCTATGCTCGAGGCAATTCTGCTAGCTGATGGTGTGCGGACCGGCTGCTATACATCACCACACGTAACTCGCTATAACGAGAGAATTCGCATCGATCGCGTACCGGCAGCCGACAAGGAAATTGTCGCGGCTCTGGAACGAGTGGAAGCTGCTCGCGAAGATATCCCGTTAACATTTTTTGAATTTGGCACGCTTGCGGCCATTGTGGCATTCGATGCTGCCAACGTGGATGCATGGATTCTCGAGGTTGGTATGGGCGGACGGCTCGATGCGGTGAATGCAATCGATCCTGACGCAAGCCTCATCACAAACGTATCCCTCGATCATTGCGCCTGGCTCGGCAACGACACAGAATCGATTGCCCGGGAAAAAGCGGGGGTAATGCGCGGCTCGAAGCCGGTCGTATTTGGTTCAAAGTCGGTGCCAGATGCGATTCGGAAGGCTGCCAGCGACATCGGTGCGAATATGCTCTGTGCGGGCAAAGATTTTGCGTACGACCATAATCCGGAATCCACAACCTGGAACTGGCGTGGACAGCGGCTGGAGTTAAATGACCTGAAGAAACCCGCGCTTTCCGGAGATGTACAACTGACGAACGCTGCTGCAGTGCTCGCCGTTCTGGAAGCGCTTCGATTGGATCATGTCTTGTCACCAGAAGCGGTTAGTGGCGCACTGACGTCCGTTGAACTGCAAGGACGCTTCCAGGTTGTAGATGATCGATGGATCCTTGACGTAGGCCATAATCCTGCTGCCGCCGAAGCCCTGGCCAACGCGCTTCGGGACCGGAAAATTGGCGGAAAAATCGTGGCGGTCACCGGGATGATGGCCGACAAAGACATTGTTGGATTCGTGAAACCGCTGGCAGGCCTTGTTGATTCCTGGATTGCCGTTACGGCAGGAGGCGCGAGAGCCGAATCCGCCGGCCGACTCGGCCGGAAGATAGCAAACGCTTGTGCCATTCCCTGCCGTTTGATCGAAGATCCCGAGGAGGCATTCCGCGTCGCCGACAAGCTTGCGAGTGATGACGATATTATTCTGGTCACGGGATCATTCTTTATTGTTGGTCCGGCTCTCGAGTGGCTGACAGCGCGCGAATCGCGCTAGATGCCCGTTGCTAGGTTATACTCGCGGCGCATGAGGCAAACCAATGCATAACCTGTCGGACAAGGCTCTGAAAGAGCGAATCACGGGAGCCGTTGTCCTCGTGGTCTTCGCTATCCTGGTCGTGCCGATTTTCCTGGATGGGCCTTCCAGCGAAGGAGAGATTGTCAGCGAAGCTGTCACCTTGCCGGGGCAGAATAACCAGGATCGAAAGCAACAGACCATCGTGCTGGACCAGGACCGCAGCCAGCCGGTGCCGGCGTCACGAACGCAGGTCGCTCCTCAGGCTTCCCAGCAACAATCCGTACCGCCGCCGACCGAGAAAAAACCGGAGGTCAGCGCTTCACAACCGAGCGCGCCTGCCAGCGCGCCCGCAACTGAAGCAACCGTGGCCGCTGAATTGCCGGACAATTCTGCGAAAACCTCGACAACTGGTATGTGGGCTGTGCAGCTTGGCAGCTTTTCAGCTCAGGAAAATGCCGAGCGGCTTGCATCGACCTTGCGTGAGCAAGGCTACGCGGCTTTTCTCAGCCAGGTCCAAAAAGACTCGGGACAATTGCACAGGGTGCGCATTGGGCCGCAGAAGGATCGGGAGAGCGCAGAGGCCATCGCGGCTCAGCTTGCCAAAAGTGGCCATAACGGCCAGGTTGTTCCACACCCGTAAGTGAAGATGTTATTCGTTCTGTTAGAATCCCGACTCCGATTGCGGTTTCGCCTGAAAACTTAATAGCCAAAGCCACTGATGCAAATCGTCGATATAGTCATCATCGTTGCCGCACTCGCCAGTGTTGTCTTCGGGTGGTTTCGTGGGCTCATTCGGGAAGCAATATCTATCGCCGCGCTACTTGTAGCGATCTGGGCGGCAATGCGCCTGGGACCGACGGCAGGTGGCTGGTTGGGCGGCACCATTGATTCGACTGAATTGCAGCTATGGTCTGGTCGATTCCTCGTCTTCATCATCGTCCTCGCGCTCGGTGCAGTCACGGGATGGGCAATCTCAAAAATTGTTCACTTATCCGGGCTGTCCGGTTTTGATCGTGCCCTGGGCGGATTTTTTGGCCTGTTGCGTGCGGCCTTATTTGTCGGCGTGTTTGTTCTGACCGGCCGATATACCGGTGTGGATTCCGAACTGTGGTGGCTGAATTCAAGAATAATCCCGTATGGCGAATATGTCGCTGACTGGATTATCGTGATGGCTCCGCGTGGGGTGGAAATGCTGCAGCCGGAAAATTTTCCTGAAGGCTTTGATATCGAAATTCCCGACCTCTAGCCGAACTGAAAAAAGGACTAAATCAGAAACATGTGTGGGATTGTCGGAGTAGTCGGAAAACAACCTGTTAATCAGCCAATTTACGATGCATTGACCATATTGCAGCATCGTGGGCAGGACGCTGCGGGGATCGTGACCTGGGGCGACGATGGCTTGAAGGTCAGGAAGAGCAATGGGCTGGTGCGCGACGTATTCCGGCATCGACACATGATGCGATTAACGGGAAACGTTGGCATAGGCCACATCCGGTATCCGACAGCAGGCAGCTCGAAGTCGTCCGAAGCACAGCCTTTTTACGTTAATTCTCCGTACGGCATTTGCCTGGCGCACAACGGCAATCTAACCAATCACGACGCACTTGCAGAGATGCTGACGCAGCAGGATCGGCGGCATTTAAACACTGGCTCCGATTCTGAAGTGTTGTTGAACGTGTTTGCACATGAATTGCAGAAGCGAGCCAGCGGCACGCCGACAGCGGCACAGATTTTTGATGCGATTGATGCAGTGCACGATCGCTGTTCTGGCGGATACGCTGTTGTCGCCATGATCATTGGCCATGGCATTGTGGCATTTCGGGACCCGAACGGTATTCGTCCGATCATCGTTGGCGAGCGTGATACTGCTGCCGGCAAGGAGTACATGGTCGCTTCCGAATCCGTGGCGCTGGACAGCCTTGGGTTTCGCAATGCCCGCGATCTTCGTCCTGGCGAAGCTGTCTTTATCGAGAACGACGGCACTTTTCATAGTCGCGAGTACTCCGGCAAAACCAGCCACTCACCGTGTATCTTTGAATTCGTGTATTTTGCCAGGCCTGATTCAATCATCGACAATCTTTCGGTGTATAAAGCCCGCCTTCGTATGGGCGAACAACTGGCCGGTCAAATTGTTCGCGAATGGCCAGACCACGACATTGATGTCGTAATTCCAATTCCGGATACCAGTCGCACTGCAGCTGTGCAGGTCGCCTATCACCTCGGCGTCAAATACCGGGAAGGATTTATCAAGAACCGTTACATCGGCCGCACGTTTATTATGCCGGGACAGGCAGAGCGAACGAAATCGGTGCGACGGAAACTGAATGCAATCGACCTTGAGTTTCGCAACAAGAATGTACTGCTTGTCGACGATTCAATTGTTCGCGGCACGACTTCAAGGCAGATCATCAAGATGGCCCGCGAAGCCGGTGCGCGGAGGGTGTTCTTTGCCTCCGCAGCGCCACCTGTCCGGCACCCGAACGTTTACGGGATTGACATGCCGTCGGCTTCCGAGTTGATTGCGAATGGCAGGACGGTAGCGCAGATCGAGGAACTGATTGGAGCAGATCGGCTCATTTATCAGGATTTGCACGGGCTGATACGTTCGGTACGCCATGATGATTCTGACATTGTGAATTTTGACACTTCCTGTTTCTCCGGAGAATATGTCACTGACGATGTGACAGCTGACTACCTTCGCGCCCTCGAAGAGTCTCGGTCAGACGAGGCCAAGTCACGGAAGAACAATAAGTGGAGCTCGCCTGAACTCGCTGTTGGGGAAGGCGCTAACGGGACGAACAAGGCAGTCAACGCGTAGTTGGAGAAGCTCGCCTTTAGTCGACAGGTGGGTCGTGGGGAACAGACCTTGGCATGAGCATTAAAGTCATCATCATTGACGGGCATGCCGATTTCCGTAGCTTGCTTATGCATCACGTAACCACGCACTGGCCGGACGCGATTGTCTCTGCGTATGACCCGCTTTCTGCAGGTCACCTGCCTGACGAGTTTTCCGGCGCCGGCAATGACGTCGTGCTGTTAGGCGATGTTCAGGGGGACCGCGATCCGTTATTGACGCTTCGCCAGTTTGCCAAAACCCCGGCCTTTCCGCCTATCGTATATTTCGGCAATGACAACAAGTTACAGGCCCTCGCAGCTGGTGCCAGCGCCTATTTCAGACGAGATAACATCCGGCACAATGCCTTCATTGTAAGGGTAAGCGATATTTTGCGAAGCCATCAGCGTGTGTCTTCGACCGATTCGCTTTTCGTCGGCGACATGGCGACCGGCATTCATCCGCTGATCAGGGGTTATCGTTTTATCAAGCGACTCGCTGTCAGCGAACATTCCGCGCTGTATCTTGCGCAAAAAGATTCTGAAGACCATCAGGTTGTACTGAAAGTTCTGCGCCAGGTGCCGGATTTCTCTGACGGTCTCGGCGCTTTTGACCGGTTTTTGCAGGAGTACGAGATGATCGCCGAGCTCGATCATCCGAACATTGTCGATATCTACGATCTCGGCGTTAGTGATGATCATGCGCATATTGCGATGGAGTACGTCCCGGGTGGCGACCTTAAGGAGCGCATTAAAAAGGGCGTTAGTGAAGCGGAGGCTATCGATTACACAAGGCAGATCGCAGGCGCACTAACGCAACTGCATTCGCTCGGGATCCTGCACCGTGACCTGAAGCCAGGGAATATCATGGTGAGGGATAACGGTAGCCTGGCGCTTATAGATTTTGGCCTGGCCAAACGTATGCGGCTTGAGCAGGAAATTACAGGCAACGGGGAAATCTTCGGTACCCCGTATTACATGAGCCCGGAGCAGGGTCATGCAGACGATGTAGACGAGCGAAGTGATGTTTATTCACTGGGCATTATTTTCTATGAAATGTTGACGGGCAAAAAACCATTTGTAGGCGCCGATGCGATGAGTATTATTTTCAAACACACCAAATCGCCCGTGCCTGTGCTGCCTTATCATCTGTCCAGTCACCAGGCACTGATTAATCTTCTGCTGGCGAAGCGCCCTGAAGACCGCCTTCAGAGTGCGCAAGAAGTCCTCGAGTGGCTGTAACGCTGCCGGAATCGATTGCCGCGTTCTTCGATACGCTGACACCGGAAGAGTGGGTACGAGAAGCCGTCGGCCGAATTCCGGAGCTTCTGCATGATCATGCCAACTGCGAGCTTAAAGCCGCATCCACGGCGCTGGGCTTTATTTACAGATACCCGGAAAAGGCGCTGCTGGCGCACCAGATGTCACGACTTGCTCGCGAAGAGCTCCGGCATTTTGAGCAGGTGCGGAAAATTCTTTCGGGAATGGACGTTCCGTTTGAACATGTCAGCGCGTCGCGCTACGCAGGCACTTTGCGCCGCACTGTCCGCGAAAAGGAGCCCGAGCGGCTCATGGATATGCTCATCGTTGGTGCCCTGATTGAAGCAAGGTCTTGCGAGAGATTTGCGGCGCTCGTCCCACACCTGCCGGACGAACTGGGAAAGTTCTATGGCGGGCTGCTGGCGTCAGAGGCCAGGCACTTCGAGCACTACCTGGAATTCGCGCGGCAGGAGTGTTGCGTTGAAAAATCGATATTCGACGATCGGCTTGGTGAGTTGAAAGTCATTGAGGCAGATCTTATTTCGTCGCCCGATCCTCAGTTTCGATTCCATTCAGGCGTTCCCAGTTCTCCCACCGTCTCTGCACTTGAGGTAAAGGACGGATAGAGCGGACCTTTAGTCGGACATTCGAAATGGCCCGTCACGGCTAGCGCTCCATCGAGGAAAGAACCGGCCCTTCGGCGTCCCAACGTACGACGCTGCCCTGTTCGTACCAATCGCCCAGCACGATTCTCTGCGCGGGGTGACCATCCACTGTGATTTCGTGAACTGCCGGGCGGTGCGTGTGTCCGTGGAGCATGATTTCAACGCCGGCATCGCTCAGCGCTTTGCTGATAGCGTCTTTGTTGACGTCAGTAATATCCTCGCTGATGGTTTGGCCACGCGCCTGACTGGCCGCTCGGGCCTGCGCCGCAAAAGCGAGCCGTTCTTCGAGTGACTTACCGCGCATCATTGCCTGCCACGCGGGGTCCCGGGTCATTTTCCGAATGCCCTGGTACTCGACGTCATCTGTGCAATAGGCATCACCATGGCTGAGTAACACTTTGTCACCGTGGATCTCGGCTATGTGCGGATCCGGCAAAATGGTTACGCCGGTTTCATTGGCAAATTGTTCGCCGATCATAAAGTCGCGATTGCCGTGCATGAAGAATACCGGAATGTCTTTTCGGGTTAGTTTTTGGATCGCCTGCTTGATCCATGCATAGTGTTCGTTAGGGTCATCGTCACCGACCCAGGATTCGAACAGATCACCGAGGATGTATAACGCGTCTGCATGCAATGCTTCAGTTTCAAGAAAGCGAAGAAACTGGTCGGCAATGTCGGGCCTGTCCGCCTCTAGATGGAGATCTGATATGAAAAGAGTACTCATTCGAAGGTATACCTTGATGCTTTCTTTATGACAATTGGAATGACGGGCACATCCTTGGGAAATTTCCCCTGTGGTCCGGTGGGAAGCTCTGCAATACTATCCGCGACATCCATCCCTTCGATGACGTAGCCAAAAACAGCGTAACCCCAGTTATCAGGCTGAGGGTTCAGCGACTTGTTGTCATTCAGGTTTATGAAGAACTGCGCCTTGCCCGTATGCGGGCTCTCTGTCCGCGCCATCGCAATCGTACCGCGAGCATTCCTGAGTCCATTGCCAGATTCATTGAAGATCATGCCTTCGTCAGATTCCTTGAGGATAAGCCCGGGGGTGTAGGCGCCGGACTGGATCATGAAATTGGGGATTACGCGATGAAAGATCAGACCGTCGAAATAGCCGTCATCGATCAGTTTTAGAAAGTTGGCAACCGTAATGGGTGCCCGGCGACCGTCAAGCTCGACGATGATGTCGCCCTCGGTCGTCTCGAACTTGATGTAAGGGTGGGCCGGGACCCTGTCCTGGGCAAGGGCGGTAAAGGGCAGCAGAATCAGGATCAGTAAGAGCTTTCTCATCGAATTTCCGGCGGGCTGGACTGCACGCACGATACCAAAGCCGGTCTGCGCGCAACAGCTTGATCTCGATATCGGAAATATCCTTAAAAAACCGGATGTTTGAATTGACTGCCCCTATACCCGGTCGTATCATCGTGCCCCCGCCGGGCCCGGCCCCGGCGGCATGAGTGCGATAGTCACAGTTCGGGGCATGGCGCAGCCTGGTAGCGCATCTGCTTTGGGAGCAGAGGGTCGGGAGTTCGAATCTCTCTGCCCCGACCACTATCGACTCATTTTGGACGGCAACGTATTGCGCCCGTAGCTCAACTGGGTGAGGGCGGTTAACAGCGAAAGCATTGCTTTCGCCCGACCGAACGCCGCGAGCCTGCAGGCGAGTGGCCGGGGCTGAGGAGCGCAGCGACGAGGCGAGCACCGAGCAGCGTGAAACGCTGCCAGTTGGGAATGGCAGGCTTAGAATAGAATGCACAAAGATTGCGCCCGTAGCTCAACTGGGTGAGGGCGGTTAACAGCGAAAGCGTTGCTTTCGCCCGACCGAACGCCGCGAGCCTGCAGGCGAGTGGGCGGGGCTGAGGAGCGCAGCGACGAGGCGAGCACCGAGCAGCGTGAAACGCTGCCAGTTGGGAATGGCAGGCGTAGAATAGAAGTGCACAAGGCTTGCGCCCGTAGCTCAACTGGGTGAGGGCGGTTAACAGCGAAAGCATTGCTTTCGCACGACCGAACGCCACGAGCCTGCAGGCGAGTGGCCGG
>CAJQPR010000037.1 GCA_905480255.1 uncultured Woeseiaceae bacterium
TGATCAACTTTCTGCACTTCGAAATAGGGCTCGCCTTCTTCCACTTCGAGTTCGACGTAGGGGCTTTTGCCGGTATCGGCGGTTTGCCTGACAGGCGACCCGAGCGCTTCCGCCCAGAACTCAGCGGCAGCGTCGAGGCCGTCGGCATCGTCGATCTTGCAGTCGATAATGAATCCGGCAAGTCGGCTCTTATGCATTCTTATTCTCCGGCCGAAGATTGCTCTCGTACTCTACCAAGTTATGACAGGCTTCCGGCAGTCTTGTGCGATGACAGCGGATGCCGCAATGGGCAGCTCTAACAGCGTGTTTTAGCGACAACTGGCCGAACTCTGCTGGCTAGGCCTGTGTTTCTTCGAAATGGCGATCAAATGCCCTGTGTAATGTTTCTGCCGGAATTTCGATGACTTCCGCGGCAAGGCGAAGCTGACTCATTTCCTCCGCATCTTTGCGCCCGTCGGCCGCGACCACTTTCAGCATCATCAGAGCAATTTCTTCCTTTTCTGCATCGTTCAGAAGACTCGACAACTCATTGATCAGGTCCTTCAGGCCAGGATTGACCACCAAATCCTCTATCGCAGTGGTCAGCAGCTCCAGCGATTGCGACCGCCTGATGTCAAAGTGGTTGCTGATAAGCTCAACCATTTCACCGCTTTCCGGGCCTGATATGTTGCCGTCGCCTTTGGCAACAAAGACCAGCGCCACTGCGACCAGGTATTTGGAGTCATAGATCTCCGGCCCATCCTGACTCTCGGTGACCGGCTCATCGCCTTCAACCTGCGGGTCTTTTGTTTCCTCGATCATGTCGCGCCTGCTTTCTCAGAATGAGTCAATGTTATCAGGTCCGATGTCCGCCAGCGTCGGCGTGCCAAAAGACTGCATCGCCACACGAAGTTCGTCGGTCAGAATTTCGAGCGCGCGCTCAACGCCAGGCTGGCCAAATGCGCCGAGGCCCCATATATAGGGGCGGCCAACCATTACGGCATCTGCGCCCAGTGCCAGCGCCTTGAATATGTCTACGCCGCGCCTGATGCCGCTGTCCATGAACAATGTCGTGCGCCCGCGGACGGCTGAGGCCACCTCGGCAAGGCTATCGATCGATCCTCTGCCCGATTCGTCGGCCCTGCCGCCATGGTTGGAAACGATGATGCCGTCCACTCCGTGTTCCAGGCTGCGCTCCGCATCTTCTGCCGTTACGATTCCCTTGACGAAAACCTTCATCGTTGTTTCCTGTTTCAACCGGTCCAGAAATTCCCAGGTCAGACTGACTTCTGCGTCGTTATCCATGCCGTCCAACATCGGCTTGCCCTGCGCCGCAACACCGTCGCCCTGATGGCAGACCGCACAGTCCCGAGTATCCTTCTTGATTGCGCGCAACAGCGTATGTCGCGCCGACGTGCCCCCTGCCAGGTCGACAGTCAACACCACGACCGGACAACCCGCGGCTTCGGCCCTTCGCAACCTGGCTTTCACGCCACTCCAGCCACCCATTGTATAAAGCTGAAACCAGATCGGTGCGTCACGCGCCTCCGCCACTTCCTCCACCGGCGTCGACGTAACCGTCGAAAGGAGCTGCAGATGATTACGAGCCCGTGCGGCCCTTGCGCTGGCGATTTCGCCCTCTGCATGAAATGCCTTCTGTGACCCAAGTGGCGCGAGGATGATCGGCGTGGGCCAGCGGGTCCCGAGAATTTCGACAGACGTATCTACATTGCCGACATCAATCAGGCGACGCGAGCGCAGAAAATACTTTTCGAACGCTGTTCGGTTTGCGCGCAAGGTGGAATCACCATTGACACCGGTTGCAAGATAACCCCAGTGCGCCATTGGAATATTTCCGCTTGCCGTTGCTTCGAGATCGAATATATCGATTGCATCTGCAGGCGATGAAACCACATCCGCTGCGTGAGCCAGGTTTATGCCTGATAGTGCGCCCGCCAATGGACTTGCTGCAAGGTAGCTCAGGAATTGTCGACGACTTTTTGCTGTTATGTCCGTCATGGCCTCTCCTCTCTACTTGCCGGGATATTTTCTACGCATTTCATTGACAGATTCCTTAATCAGCCGAATAAGAACTTTCTGGTCGACATCATCGAGCCTCTTGATATACAGGCAGGATTTTCCTGTCTTATGTTTGCCGAGTTTTTTCATCAGGCCGGCGAACTTCTTAAATCCCGGCATGATGTATACGGCAATGTTTTGCGCTCGCGGTGAGAACCCGGTGATCATGAAAGTGCCAGAACGACCGCTCGCGTACTTGTAGTCATACTTGTCGTAGCCAACAATCGCTGTGCCCCACATCTTTGCGCGCTTGCCGGTCGCATCCCGCATCATCTTGGCGATCGCTTTGCAATCAGCACGTTTCTGCTTGTCAGCGATGCCATTCAGAAACCCGACAACGCTCGCTTTGTTCGCTTTTGTCTTCAGCTCAGCCATGAGTCCTGCCTCATTTCAGGTTTGGTCCAGGGAGATCCAGGACGTCAGGCTTAACGTAGCTTTTCCTGGCAGCATCCGAAAAGAGGTGCTCTTTCGAATAATACCTGAGCGAAATCGGCAGCCTGGTATCGAGCAGATCATCGATTCGTTTCGCGAACTCAACCCACGGCTCATCGCGCCTTATCCGACTCGCCACTATTCGAGTATAGGCCACGGTCACAGTTTCGTGGTATTTGTGCCGACGGCCAAGAACCTCGGTGTTATAACGCAAAATGCCGTCACGAATTCTTGCAAGCGCTGATTCTTCCCGTTCAGAGTTCAGATAGATCCAGGCCACCCGAATGTGTGCAAGGTGCGTCCATTCGGATTCCGGCAGAAAACAGCCCTCGAATTTTTTGAGAAACTTGTCGTCGGCCGCGGTTACATTGCACTCAAATTGTGCCGTACAGCCGGTCACCGGCATCTCCCAGCCCCGGGACGATGTACTTCTTCTCGTTCAGTTCGGGATCAATGCTGGCTGCATAAATCTGTACATCCGGGTGTGCTGCCTCGACCGCCTGCAGACCCTCAGCGCAGGTTACGATGCAGACAACCACCACCCGTTTCGCTCCTTGTTTCTTGAGCATGTCGATCGCTGCGACCGTGGACCCGCCGGTAGCCAGCATCGGATCAACAATAATACTGATCCCGTTTTTGATCTGGTGTGGCATTTTTTCGTAGTAGGTTGACGGCTCCGCCGTCTCCTCGTCGCGTTCCAGCCCTACAAAGCCAACCCGGGCTGACGGAATCAATGACAGGATGCCATCAAGCATGCCAACACCGGCACGCAATATCGGAATTACGACGATGTCTTCGTCAATCATGTGACATTTCGCGGTGGCCAGCGGTGTTTCTACATCGACGGCTTTGATCCTTATGTTCTTGAGCGCCTCGTAGCACACGAACATAGTGATTTCCGTCGCGAGCTCGCGGAACATCTTGTGGCCGGTGTCGACGTCCCGGATCAGCGCCAACTTGTGCTGTATGCAGGGATGGGTAACTTCTTCGTGCATGGAATTGGCTCCTGCTTTTTATGTGCGAGCGCAGCGATGCTCGTTTACGTTCTCAGCCGATATAGTGTGTTTTCAATCGTACCATCGGACGTTCCGCAATGATGTCCACAGCGCCAAATTCACCGTTGATTTCATACTGACCGTCACCGGTGCGGCGAAACCCGGAGATTTTGCCATTGCCAAGGGTGCCAATCGTCTCCGAAATGCTTCTCGCCTTGCCGTCGCCGACTGGCGCGACCCTCGTACACCATGGAAATTCAAGATAAGCCGGACGGAAACAGGACTTTTCCGCCGGTCGGGGCTTTTCGTAAAAAGGATGATCAGCGCAAAGGAATAAATCGACGTCGATCAACAGGGAATTCGCTTCGGTCCCCCAGGAAAGCAGGAAGGACTGCGTAATGTCGACACCCTTGAATTCACGGAGGTCTGTCCAGTCAGTCGTATCGTCGCTCAAGCTGTGATTTCCGTTATGACTTCGGTCTTTATCGAATTCGCGATGAAACAAAGATCATGAGCACGATGATGCAGCTTCGCAATCAGTTCCGGTTCGGGCAGCGACTCCCCGGAATACAGACAGTCAGGTCGTAACACGACCCTCGTCATTGCAATCCTGCCATCGCTGTCTTTCGCCATGAGTCCAATTGCAACGTCTTTGTACTCGTCGACAACGATGCCTCGCTTTGCCGCAAGCGACAGGAAAAATAACATATGGCAACTTGATATCGACGCAACAAAAGCCTCCTCCGGATCAACGTTTTCCGCGACAGACATGGGCAACGGAACAATGTCCGGAGACGCCGATGCCGGGACGGTCAGGCCTCCATCAAAATGCCACTCGTGGCCACGACTGTAAGAATTGTCTGTGAATCCCTGATCGCCGCGGCTCCACTTTATTGTTGCCGAGTACTCTGACATTCAGGCGAGCCTTGTACCGTTCTTCACTGGTTTATCCGGAACCGCGAGCACGACCGGACCATCGTCTGTGACAAATCCGGTCACCAGGCATTCTGACATGAACGGACCGATTTGCTTCTTTGGGAAATTGACGACGCCAACTACCTGTTTCCCAACAAGATTATCTTTCGAATAGAGATCAGTAATTTGCGCCGAGGCTCGCTTTACGCCGATCGAACCGCCGAAATCCACCGTCAGCTTCCACGCCGGCCGCCGTGCTTCCGGAAACTCATCAACCTCGACAATGGTCCCTACACATAATTCCACTTTCTGAAAATCTTCCCAGCTAATCTCCGACATTCTCAGTTTTCCTCGTCAACGGCAAGATTGAATACCGGCAAATATCTGCCAGGTATGCTGCCGGACTCACGATATCCCGCCGGCACCGCACCAACGGACAGGTAAAATTCTTCGGCATTCGGATCGCCCTGGATTACGATCATTGCAACATTCAGTTTGCGGGCAATATCTTTCGCATGTTCGACCAGGACAGTACCGATACCTTGTCCAAAGAAATTCTTCTCGACAAAAAGCGCGTCCAGTTCCGCCACTCCGTTATCAAGGAGCTGAAGAGCATAAAAGCCAATTGGCTTGCCTGCATTCTCGCAAACGTAAAACTGATACTGATTTGACTCGATCTGCCCGGCGTCGTAGGTCAGCTCATTACGGGTGCGCTTCATGAAGTCAATGTCATATCCCCAGTATGCTTTCGAGCGAAATGCGAGTTTCGACAATGCACCCGCATCAGAGGGTACAGCTTTGCGAATCGCAAACTGAAGGTTCGAGCTTGTTTTGTTGTCAGACATGACGATCAGGCGAACGAGTTATTGACCCAGACACCGATAAAATGCGACACGGCAACCACGACGATTGCAATCGCAAGATGTTCGGTGACAACGTGTAATACCGGAGTCTTCTGGATTCGAGCCAGGTAGGTGCTCAACAACGTAATTACGAGGAGCCCCCAGCCTACAGCTACGGCAACAGCCACCTGCAGCGAAAACAAGAGCAGCGGCAGTGCAAAGGTCAAAGCCACAATCAGCTTGGTAAAAAACGTCCAGATGGTAGCCGCCCAAATATGTTCGTTTGTCGATTCAGGATCCGCCTCCTGAGCCAGGTGAATTCCCATCGCGTCAGACATCGCGTCCGCGACGGCGACCACCAGGATTCCGCCCAGCACCGCAACCAGTGAATTTGTTCCTGCATTCAGGCCAGCGATGAGTCCCATCGTAGTAATGACGCCGCTGGTCGCGCCAAAGAATACGCCAGTTCTGGCGCCCTTATTTTTCAGTATTCTCTGCATTCACGGTCCGTAGGCGGGCGAGCTCTGCTTATGGACGTTGATACGCGTTTTCCATGAACGACGCAATATGCATTTGCACGCGGGCGAACACATACAGTCAGCGCTCAATGGCGTAGAGGCGAACGTCCTCAGTCTCCCCCGGCATTCTCGCCATTCCTTCGAATTCAAAGCCGAGCCTGTCCAGCAGCCGTGTAGAGCTTTGGTTTTCACTGTCAGCCATGGCAATTATTCGCTTTAGCCCGAGGTCGCGCCAAGCGTAGTCCAGTACAGCAACTGACGACTCATACGCATAGCCGTTTGACCAGTAAGCCTTCATAAAGGCAAAGCCAAGATCCGGATAATCAAACTCGTCGCGCTTGACGAGGCCGCAAATGCCGAGCGGGCAATCGTCGGTTTTCCGGATAACCTGGTAGAGGCCAAAGCCGTGTTTTTGGTAGTGACCTATAAAAGATTTCTTCAGATATTCGCGGGCATCTTGCAGATTGCTTATTCCTTTGTCGCCAATGTACTGCCGGAATGAAGGCTCATTGACCAACTCGAAGATGAATTCACAATCGTCGTACGACAGGCGGGACAGCGACAGTCTGTCTGATTCAAGCACTGAGACGCCCTCCTCAGGGATCCTTGATACCAAGGTGCTGCAGCGTCGCATTTTCGAGAGGATCGTTGCTTACCAGATCCACTTCACAGCGATTGTTCCGGCATACTGCCTGCCGCTCCATCGTGCCCGAAGGGCAATCATAGTAAACGCGATAGGCACAACTTTGTTCGTAGCTAAGGTATTCATAGCGGAGCGCCGTGATCTCGCTCTTTGCCACTGATGTCAGGCACTGGATCGGATAACCATAGTCAAACAATGTGCAGTCATCGTCCGTAGAACAATACTGCGCCGCCTCGACTTTTTGTACCAGCACCGCCTCCGCCTGCTGGCAGCTCAGGGCATCAGTATTGACGCGGAGTGGCGTGTCCGACCGGACCGCAGGTATTGACGTATCAACCGTGGCTGACCTTTCCGCAGGCATCCAGCGGGAATCATCTTCAAACCAGGTTGCAACAAACCAGAGGACGACTGCGGCAACCACAGATATCAGCACAGTTGGATTAGAGGAAGACTTCACAAGCGTATTCGGTGTCAGAAGCGATCAATGACTGTGACGCCCGCAACGTGCAGTTCGCCAGGTTTTCCCAGCGCCGCGGCGGCGGTTTCGAGATCCACAGTCTGCCTGATCAATTTATCCGGCTGCAACCTGCCCTCCTGAATCATCGCTAACATCCGTCCATACTCATGCGCCTGCATGCCGTGACTCCCGACTATTTCGAGTTCATTAGCGATGACGAGTTCCATGGGAAGTCGCGGCCGATAGTCGTCGCCTGCAAGCAGTCCGACCTGAACATGCCGGCCACGTTTCCGCAGGTTTGAAATGGAGTTACTACAGGTCTCGCCACTTCCGAGCGCATCAATAGACAAATGAACGCCGCCATCTGACAACTCGCGAATCTCGTCAACCACAGACGCCGATTGCCTTGCGTTTACGGAGCTAACGGCACCAACAGCTCTTGCCAGGTCGAGCGCCTCGTCGTCGACGTCGATCGCGATAACCTGCGCGCCAAACGCCTGAGCAATCATGACTGCGGACAGGCCAACCCCGCCGCACCCATGCACAGCAACCCATTGATCCGGGCCGGCATTCCCCTGGTCAGCTATCGCACGGAACGACGTTGCAAATCGGCACCCCAGACCCGCAGCAGTGACGAACTTAATATCCTCGGGCAACGCAACGAGATTGGTGTCGGCGAAATCGATGGCAACGTACTCGGCGTAAGAACCCCAATGGGTGAAACCGGGCTGCGTCTGCTCATCGCAGACCTGATGATTACCTGTCTCACACTGGTGGCAGGTTCCACAACCGCAAACGAAGGGTACCGTGACCCTGTCGCCGCGGCGCCAGTTCTTCACCTCCCGGCCAACGGCCTCGACCGTGCCGGCAATTTCGTGCCCTGGCACGTGGGGGAGGACAATGTCGGCGTCGTGCCCCATCCAGCCATGCCAGTCACTCCGACAAACACCGGTCGCGGCAACTTTCAGAACGACGCCGAAATCAGCCGGAGACGGATCCTCGACGTTGCTGATTCGCACCGGCCCCTGGAACTCTTCGTAGATCGCGGCCTTCATTGGTCAATGAGCACCTTGTACATGATGTAGGCGTCTACGTATCCGAGCTTGGCGTGATTGAAAGCGCCGGTAAGACAGCCAACGACCTCGAAGCCCAGCTTCTTCCACAGGTAGACGCTGGCCTCATTTGTTTTCACGACAAGATTGAATTGCATGGCGCGAAAACCGAGCCGAGCCGCCTCTTCTTGCGAGTGCTCGCACATTTGCGATGCAATGCCCTTGCCGCGCGCATTTTCCGAAACCATGTAACCGCAATTGGCAACGTGCGCACCGAGGGTTGGCTGGTTTGGCTTAATGTAATAGGTGCCGAGAATTTCTCCTGAATCATCCGCTGCCACGTAAGCCGCTTCCGTCACCTTGAGCCACATGTGACGTGCGCCTTCAGCGGTCATGTCCGTCGCGTAAGGATAAGTTTCGCCAGCTCGAATGACAGGTTCCATAAACTGCCAGACCTGTGGCCAGTCCTTTTCTTCAAGCGGGCGAATATCAATCACGGCGTATCAGGATTCCGAAAAGCTAGTCATCAAAGTGTTTGATGTATCGCATCAATTCACCATCATATCCAGCGCGCTCGTAAACAGCTCTTGCCCGGGCATTAACAGCAAAGACGTGTAACGTCATTGTCAAAGCACCGAGCGCTTTTGAGTCATTCTCGGCGGCCGCCAGCAATGCCTTCCCTACTCCCATTCCTTCAGCACTCTTGTCGACCGCGATGGCCTCGAGGTGTGCACTCGGTTCTTTACTGAGCAATTCCGATCGCAGTCGCACCATCGAGAAACCCAGCACCTTCTGTGCATCGTCAATTGCAACGTGAACCAGGCATTCTTCCTCTCCGTCGAGCCAGCGCCGGAGCATTTTTGCGTCGTCTTTCCACAGGTGTTCGGGATTGCGGGTTGCAGGAACTTCAAACTCCGCCAGTCGCGGCATCATTGCGAGAATGGCGTCGCCATCTCGATTTTCGGCAGGTCTTATTGCGAACTTTTTGGTTGGCATATCGGGCATGCAGTCACGCATCTCCTTTGATGCAGGCGGCAGAAAAAATAAACAGTGGTATCTATTATTTCTTCAAAAACAATAACTTATGATCTTTTTTGTCCTGACCAGCGCGACCTAATCGGGCTTTTCCCCGGCACGATAGAAGCGGACTTCGACCTTTTCGACCGTAGCGAGGCCCTCGCTGATGGCATCATCAATTAAAGGCAGAAACGCTTCAATCTTCTCTTCAGCATCGATAATTTCAATAACGATCGGCAGATCGGCTGAAAGACGAAGGATTTTCGCGGTGTGGAGACGACTGTGCGCTCCGTATCCTTCGAGCCCGCGCAATACAGTCGCGCCGGCCAGCCCCTCTTCCCGTGCCTTGCGAACGATCCACTCATAAAGCGGCATTTTTTCATATTTATCGTTTTCGCCGATAAAAATTCGCAGCAGTTTGCCGTCTTTGGGAAGCGTCATTTTTGATTACCTTGAAGTGAGTGCGTACCCAAGCCAGACGAGGGCCAGGCCGAGAATGACATGAATCGACACGTTGGCCACAGCCCGCAAATAGTCGGCATCACGCAATAGCGCAAATGTTTCGTAGCCGAAAGTTGAGTAGGTCGTAAATCCGCCAAGCAGGCCGATCAGTACGAACAAACGAAATTCGGGACCGAACATCTGCCGCGAATCAACCAGCCCGACAGCAATCCCGATAAGCAGGCAACCAAGCAGGTTGACCGCGAGGGTTCCGTAAGGGAACGCTGACAGAACCGCATTGCGCTGCACCAGGCCACTAAGGCCATAGCGACATATTGCGCCAACGAATCCGCCGGAACCAACAAGCGCTGCGTTAATCAGTGCTGCTTTCAAATGAGCTTCTCCAAATGCTGCGGAGCCAGGCTATTCCTTGACGTGGCGCAGCAACAACCAGATTCGTTTGCGAATATTGTTGACGCGAACGGTCCAGCGATAATTTTTGTTATTCGAAACATGTGGGTATCGAATGATCAATTGACCGATTTTATCGTAAATCGACTCGACCAGGTCTTCGGTCGATTTACCTGACCACGAGTCGAGCTCCGTCCCCTTCAACGAGGAATACGACCTGATCCGGCCTTTCTTGAGTCCGCCGAAGTCATAGCCCGCCTTCGCAAGACGCTTGTATTCCTGATTCGAGATTTTGCGGATGACATCGCCGAGCGGAACTCCATCCTCTGCCACCATATCCAGGTAACCCAGGTTTTCCTTTAGCTCCCCTACAATGGCACGGGCGTCGCCCCTGGCCCGCTTACGCCAGGCCGTCAACTCACTGATGGCAGAGCCGGCCGAGGCGAGCGATTTCAGCGCTGTCGGGATCGCGATTTCCATACTTCGCCTAACTCACAAATTCCTGTTCAAAGGATGATAAGCCATTCAGGCCAGGCCCGACGGGTTGAAAAGTCCAACCCAGTTCATCACATGCCCGTTGATCCCAAAGGCCGTCGCCGAAATAGGTGACTGATCGACAGTTTCCACCAATTGAGTCCAGCGCGACCTGCATGATGCCGGCTCTGTCTATGGCGTCATCCGAGCTCGCGAGCGGAATTCCCCCAAGATCAAACCCGGCGGCGTCCAGTTTAATTCGTGCAGACTCCCGCCAACCACCGGTCGCGATAGCAACGTCATGGGAAACTGAATTCCGGAGCCTTTTCAGGAGGCTCCTGGCGCCGGGCATTTCGCGAAACGGCCCCTCGGTTGCGACGAAATCTTCGATCAAGGCGAAAAACTCCTCCTTGATACGGGCGATGACTCCATCACTGGCCAAAATATTGTTGTCCTCGAATACCTGCAGCAGGATGCCCGTGTCGGTAACATGATTGTAGTCGATCAGGTCGGGCCGAAACTTCACGTTGCCCAGCACCTGTGCCACAGCCTCCATGTACATTTTTTCATCGACGGCCGAGGAGTCGAGCAAGGTCCCGTCGACATCGAATATCACTGCATGGGTCATCTTTGCGCTACCAAGGCCTCCGGAAACGTCATGACGTAGTCTTTGATCTCGTCGCGCACCCGGCGATAGTAGGGAAGCGCCTCTTCAATATTTTTGGCCGCGGCAGCCAGTGCCGGCGGATCGTCAAACCCCCTGTGGATCGTCGTTGTCTCGCCGGGAAAAACAGGGCAGTTAGAATCGGCATGACTACATACCGTGACTACATAGTCGAAATCGCTATCGCCAAGATCAGCCAGTGTCTTGCTGTTGTGAGCAGATATATCGATGCCGATTTCCGCCATCACCTGCACGGCAAGTGCATTGAGACCGTGTTTTTCGATACCGCAGCTATAAGCTTCGATCAGGTCGCCACGAAACTGGCGGCAGAGTCCCTCTGCCATTTGGCTTCTGCATGAATTTCCAGTGCAGAGAAACAGGACTTTTAATCGGTCAGTCACGCTTAGACACCGTTCAAAATGCCAGTACGAAAAACAATGTGCCCAGGACAATGAGCACAATGCCACGCACCATGCGCAGCATGATCAGCTGCGGCGGGTGGGTATCTTCTTCATGGGGCGTATCGTATTTCTGAATCAAGATGTCTTCTTCCATCATCGATACCCCGAGAACAGTCACGGCAGCAATAAACATGAGGATACTCGGCAAATAACTGATTTCGGCCATGTGCGAAACTCCAGATCCGGCAATCAGTGCGATTGCCGCGAAAATCGAGATCCACAGGTTCCGGGTCACCTGGTCAGGCTCCGGCAGCCCGTCGAAAAACTGCATCAGCATGACCCATTACAATGACAAGTCGCGGACCGAAATTCTCTGCAGCCAGTTCGATACTGCCTATAAGTGAAGGCGCGACGATGTTGCCGGCCACGCGAATCACGAACAGGTCGCCAAGCCCCGCGTCAAAAATGATCTTAATCGGCACCCTGGAGTCCGAGCAGCCAGGAACAATTGCGCAGGGCGCCTGGCCGGCGATATGTTCGTCGAGTCTGGTGTGGCTTAAGTAGGTATCGATACATCGATCACCATCGACGAAGCGCGCGTTGCCATCCTGCAGTTTTTGCAGCGCTTCTTTTGCACTGGCCTGGAGGCTATTCATCGCAAGGCCGCGGCGACCGCTTCAATCGCATGAATCTCGGTGGTATCAAACAATTTGACGTCCGTATGTTCCTGTTCAACAAGCATCACAATCTCGGTACACCCCTCAATGACTCCACCAGCGCCACGCGCGCTCAGCTCGTCGATGATTCTGAGAAACTCGGCGCGTGAATCGTCGCGGATTTTGCCAAGGCACAGCTCCTTGTAGATCACGCGATGTACGATATCCATGTCGTCTTCCGGCGGCACCAGAACTTCC
>CAJQPR010000038.1 GCA_905480255.1 uncultured Woeseiaceae bacterium
TCACTTGCTGCTGCCGCACGAATAGCGACGATTTCAGCATGCGCCGTTGGATCGCAATCCTGAACCGGGCGATTGAGACCCCTGCCAATGATTTCCCCGTTGCGCACAACCACGGCACCCACCGGAACCTCGTCTGCTTGCCCGGCAACCTTCGCCTCGGCCAGCGCCGCGCGCATAAACTGTTCGTCTTCCGCGCTCCAGCTCATTCCCACTCAATAGTGGCGGGCGGCTTGCCGGAAATATCGTAGGTCACACGGGAGATGCCGTCGATTTCATTGATGATCCTGAGTGATACGTGTTCGAGAAATTCGTAAGGCAGTCGTGCCCAACGGGCTGTCATGAAATCGACCGTTTCAACCGCGCGCAGTGCAACGACGTAGTCATATTTTCGACCGTCACCCATAACGCCTACCGAACGCACCGGCAGAAAAACAGCAAATGCCTGGCTCGTTTCATCGTAGAGATCATGCTTTCGAAGTTCGCTGATGAAAATGTCATCTGCCAGCTGTAACAAAGCAACGTAATCCCTTTTCACCTCGCCAAGGACGCGAACGCCAAGTCCGGGCCCCGGAAATGGATGTCGATAGACCATGTCGCGTGGCAGACCAAGTTCCATACCAATTTTCCGGACTTCGTCTTTGAATAACTCACGCAACGGTTCGACAAGCTTCATACGCATCTTCTCTGGCAAGCCGCCAACATTGTGATGCGATTTAATGACGTGTGCCTTGCCGCTCTTTGCGCCTGCCGATTCAATGACGTCGGGATAGATCGTGCCCTGGGCGAGCCATTCAATTCCCTCGAGTTTGTGCGCCTCTTCGTCGAATACGTCAATGAACAGGCCGCCAATGATCTTGCGTTTTTCCTCGGGGTCGTCGACCCCTTCGAGGCCTGCAAAAAAACGGTCGGCCGCATTTACCCGAACAACATTGATGTGCATGTGATCGGCGAACATGTCCATGACCTGGTCGCCTTCGTGATGACGCAGAAGACCATGGTCGACAAAGACACAGGTAAGCTGGTCACCAATCGCCTCATGGAGTAATGCCGCGACAACGGACGAATCCACGCCACCCGACAATCCGAGCAAAACCTTGCCGTCGCCGACGGTTTCCCTGACGGTGGCAATGGCGTCGCTGACGATGTTTCCCGCAGTCCAGTCGCCGGGGCAACCACAGATGTCGCGGACGAATCGATTGATGATGGCCTGACCCTGTGGTGTGTGAGTTACCTCAGGATGAAACTGGACGCCGTAGTATTTTCGAGCGCGGTCTTCCATCGCGGCCAGCGGAGAATTTGAACTCTCTCCGGAGATTACGAAGCCATCCGGCAACGACTCAACGCGATCGCCATGGCTCATCCAGACTTTGAGCATGCGATCGCCCGTCCCGGAGTCATCAAGATCAGCGAGTAACTCAGAATCCAGCGGCGTTATTTCGGCGTAGCCAAATTCGCGGTGTTCCGACGCTTCGACATTTCCGCCGAGCTGGGCGGCCATCGCCTGCATGCCGTAACAAATTCCGAGGACCGGGACATCCAGCTCGAAAATTGCCTGGGCAACCCGCGGCGGATCATCGAGATTAACTGATTCCGGCCCGCCGGAAAGAATCACCCCTGCCGGCGCAAATTCTCTGATCTCCGCTTCGTCAATATCCCACGGGTGTATTTCAGAAAACACACCACATTCGCGAACACGGCGCGCGATGAGTTGCGTGTACTGTCCGCCAAAATCGAGAATCAGGATGCGATGCGCGTGAATATCAGCCTGCGTTGCTGACGTGGTTTCGAGTGCGTGGGACATTCGCCTGCTTGGATGATTAGTTGTTTGTACGGTAGTTAGGGGCTTCTTTTGTGATGGTCACATCATGCACATGGCTTTCACGCATGCCTGCAGATGTGATCCTCACGAATTTCGGCTTCGTTCGCATTTGATCGATATTGTGACTGCCGGTGTACCCCATCGCGGCCCGCACGCCACCGATTAGTTGATGCACGATAGCAACCATTGAACCTTTATAGGAGACCCGACCTTCGATGCCTTCCGGCACGAGTTTTTCGAGTTCCTCGGTGGCGTCCTGGAAATAACGGTCGGATGAACCGTGTTTCTGCCCCATCGCGCCAACTGAACCCATGCCTCGGTAAGATTTATATGAGCGACCCTGGTAAAGCTCAACCTCGCCGGGCGATTCTTCGGTGCCGGCAAACAAGCCACCGATCATCACCGAGTAGGCGCCCGCAACCAGTGCTTTGGAGATATCGCCCGAGTACCGGATTCCGCCATCTGCAATCAAGGGTATGCCTTTCTTTTTCATCGCTTCGGCGACTTCAGCAACTGCCGAAATCTGTGGCACGCCGACACCAGCGACGACACGCGTGGTACAAATCGAGCCCGGACCGATTCCTACTTTGACGCCATCCGCGCCGGCATCTACCAGGGCGAGCGCGGCATCCGCCGTGACGATATTGCCGCCAATCACCTGAAGGTCGGGATACTGTCGCTTGATCAGGGCAACCCGATCAATGACACCCTTCGAAAATCCGTGTGAGGTATCCACGACCACCACATCAACGCCCGCACTGACCAGGGCCTCAACCCGCTCGTCCGTGTCATAACCGGTTCCAACAGCCGCGCCGACACGCAATGCCCCGCGATCGTCCTTGCAGGCCCTTGGATAGTCGCTGGCCTTCTGAAAGTCCTTCGCCGTGATCATGCCGCGCAGTTCGAAGTTGTCCGTGACTACCAGCACTTTCTCAATGCGGTGCTTGTGCAGCAGGGACAACACCTCGTCATCATCGGCACCCTCGCTAACCGTCACCAGGCGCTCTTTGGGCGTCATCACGGTCGAAACAGGAGCATCAAGCTGCGTTTCAAACCGCAGGTCGCGATGCGTCACAATGCCAAGAGTCTCTTTGCCCTGGACTACAGGAACACCCGAAATTCCCATCGCTTTGGTCAGGTCGATGACCTCGCGAATACTCATATCCGGAGTCACCGTGATCGGATCGCGGACGATGCCACTCTCGAACTTCTTGACCTTGAGGACTTCCCTTGCCTGGCTATCTGGCAACATGTTCTTGTGGATGATGCCGATGCCGCCTTCCTGCGCGAGCGCTATCGCAAGGCGAGCCTCTGTCACGGTGTCCATTGCTGCAGACAACAATGGAAGATTAAGTGTAATTTCAGCGGTCAACTTTGTGGACAGGTCGACCTCGCGCGGCAGGACGTCCGAATAGTCCGGCTGGAGTAAAACGTCGTCAAATGTCAGCGCTTCCTTGGCAATCCGCATGCGTAATTCCCGTGGGGTCAGGTTGAATTGGGTAAATAAAACCGGCAATTGTACGCATACCGGATTTGCCGGTAAACGCCGGCACTGAATTAAATGCGGACGTATACTGTCGCGGTGAACGACCTACTGACCGAATCGCCCGCAAACCGCGCCATCAGCGTCTCCGAACTGAACCGGCAGGCCAAGGCCTTGCTCGAACAGGGCATCGCCCGCATCTGGGTCGCCGGTGAAATTTCGAACCTGGCCAGGCCCGCGTCGGGACACCTGTATTTCACGCTGAAAGACGAGTCCGCCCAGCTTCGTTGTGCTTTTTTCCGCGGCCGGCAGCGGGGCCCGGTGATCAATATCAAGAACGGCGACCAGATGCTGGTCTTCGGCAAGGTCAGTATTTTCGAGTCTCGCGGGGAATTTCAGCTGATTGTCGAGCAGGTTGAGGAAGCAGGTGAGGGAGAGCTTCTGCGCCGCTTCGAGGCATTGAAAAAGACGCTTGCTGCAGAAGGGCTTTTCTCCGATGAACGTAAGCAGGCATTGCCAACATTGCCTTCGCGGATCGGTGTTATCACGTCCCACACGGGTGCTGCGGTGCGGGACATCGTTTCCGTGCTGAGGCGGAGATTCCCGGCCATCCCGGTGGTCATCTATCCGACGGCTGTACAGGGCGAATGGGCGGCACCGCAGATTGTTGGCGCGATCGACACAGCCATTCGCCGCGGGGAATGTGACGTTCTGATTGTCGGACGCGGCGGCGGCTCCCTGGAAGACCTTTGGCCGTTCAACGAAGAAATTGTGGCCCGAGCGATTGCCGATTGCCCGATTCCTGTCATCAGCGCCGTTGGTCATGAGGTCGACTTCACCATCGCCGATTTCGTGGCGGATGTCCGTGCAGCCACACCCTCCGGTGCTGCAGAAATCGTGGTTCCGGATCAGGCGGAGTGGCAACGCCACCTGGCAATAGCATCAACCCGCATCGCAACACTCGGCAGGCGCTATATCGAGGACCGGTATCAGTCGATTGACTGGTTGGGAAAACGACTGGCGCAAAGCAGTCCTGCGGCAACCGTTGCCCGGCAACGCGACTGGCTCAGGAACCTGCAACAGGTCATGACCGGTGCAATGCGGCACGGCTTGAGTCATCGGGCAGGAAAATTTGAAAGAACGCGGTCGCAACTGTTGCAACACTCGCCCGTGCTTCTGGTCCAGCGGGAAACCAGTAAGACAGGCTCGCTGGAACAACGGCTTCGAGTAGCGGGAGCAAACTCGGTCGAACGACTGCGACAGAAACTTAACCTGGCCGCGAGAGGTCTGGACGCGGTCAGCCCGTTAGCAACGCTCGACCGGGGCTATGCAATCATCAGCGACGTTGAAAGTGGCCGGATCCTGACGGATGCAAAAAAGATTGAGCAAGGCGCAAGAATCAAAGCCCGGCTGGCCCGTGGCGCCGTCGAAGCAACCGTTACGAAATCTTTGACTGAGAACTCTGATGAAGATTAGCAACTGGCTTATGTTTGCAATGCTAATTGCCTGCCAATCGGCAGGCGCAGCACCCGAACATTCACCGTGGCCCGGCGGAATTGGCTACGTGGAGATTGATGGCAACGAATCACGACCAGCTGTCACCGTTAATGACCGGCAGGCGCTGGTCATTCAATCTGACGGCATGTGGATGGCCGTGATCGGGATCCCACTTGACCAGGATCCGGCCACGCCGCTGGTCGCTCGCATTTCCCGCACGGGTCATGCGGACAAGACTGTCGAAATCCCGTTGCAGAATGCGGACTATCGGGTCCAGCACCTGACAGTAGATAAAAAGTACGTTGATCCGGGCCAGGAAGCCCTCGACCGGATATTTGCCGAGAGAGATGTAATTGACAGTGCACTGAACAACTGGCGCGCCGAATCGCTCAACTCGGTTGAGCTGCTACCGCCCGTTCCCGGTACCAGGAGTACAAGTTTCGGTTCACGCCGCGTTTTCAATGACCAGCCCCGTTCGCCTCATAAGGGTATGGACATCTCCGGAACCTCGGGCACGCAGATAACCGCGCCACTGAACGGGCTCGTGACCGCCACGGGCGACTACTACTTCAATGGCAATACTGTAATTGTTGATCACGGGCAGGGACTGATCAGTCTCTACTGCCACCTGAGTGAAATTGACGTCGAGGAAGGTCAGTCTGTGGAAAGCGGCGAATTGCTCGGCAAAGTCGGAGCTACCGGAAGAGTGACCGGCCCTCATTTGCATTTCGCGACGTATCTGAACGGCACGGCAGTCGATCCCGCCCTGTTGCTGACACAACCCTAAAAGGCCGCCTGCAACTAATTGGGATCGAAGTAGCGGGAAATAACCGGCCGAAATGCATCCATTTCGACCAGGAATGAATCATGCCCCTTGATGCAATCAAGGTGTACGAACTCGGTGTCAGGAATCACTTCAGCCAGGCCTTTGGCCAGCTCATCCTGTTGCCTGACAGGAAACAAAAGGTCTGTCTCGACGCCTATTACCATCGCTCTTTCCAGGTTGAGCTTTTTGAAACCCGCCGCAAGCGACCCGCCGTGTTCAGCAAAATCGAACAAGTCCGACGCACGCGACAGGTACAGGTAACAATTTGCGTCGAACTGGCCGGTAAACCGGTTTGCATGGTTTTCGAGATAACTTTCAACGGCAAAGTCACCGAAAAATTGTTCGTCGGAATGCATTTCCAGGGAGATTCGTTCACGCCCGAATCGTTGTTCCCATTCGCGCGGTGAACGATATGTCATCATGCCGAGCTTCCTGGCGAGGCGTTGCCCGACGACCGGCGGATCCGCCAAATCGTAGTTGCCGTTATTCCATTTCGGATCCTTAACAATCATTTCCCGCTGCAGCGAACGAATCGCTATCGAGAACGGCAAGGCGCGGGTCGCCGACGAAATTGAGATCAGCCCACCGCCAAGTTCAGGGTGGCGCACACAGAAGGCTAAAGCCGTCATACCACCCATTGAGCAACCGATCGTCGTATGCACCTTTTCCAGGCCGAGTGCCCGGATGACCTCATAGCCACCTTCGGCGACATCTTCAAGTGTCAGCACCGGGAATTTAGTTCTGTAAATTTCGCCTGTTGAGGGATTCTCAGATGCCGGACCTGTTGACCCGTAGCAACTGCCGAGAGAATTGATACAAATAATGAAGTACTTGTCGGAGTCGAGCGGTAAACCTGAACCGATCATGTCTTCCCACCAGCCCGCCGACGGATTTCCCGGGGACGATGAAGCATGAGCAGACGGTGACAACCCGGTAAACAGGACGATCGCATTTTCGCCTTTGCCCTTCAGCTCACCCCAGGTTTCATAGGCGATTGTCGGCGACTCCAGGAAACCGCCACGGTGCATGACGAATTTCCCGTCGACCTGGACCGTTTTGCTTGCCTCCCTCATTTTTTCTTAACTTTCTTCATCAGTCGACTTCGGTGCCGTTCCTGCCGCGGCGTCAGCTTGTTGCGCCTGCCTTTGAACGGGTTATCGCTCGTCTTGAATGATAGCCGAACCGGCGTACCTTTGAGACGAAATGTCTTACGAAACCGGTTGATCAGATAGCGACGATAGGCGTCCGGCAGCCGTTCAGTCTGATTCCCATGGATGACAATGACCGGGGGATTCTTACCACCCTGGTGTGCATATCTGAGCTTTATTCGCCTGCCGCGAACGAGCGGCGGTGCATGCGCGGACACAGCATCTTCGAGTTCGCGGGTCAGTACCGTAGTTGACATGTCCCGCATTGCTGCCTTGTAGGCGCGCTCGGTTGCAGGCAATACGTCACCCACTGCCGTCCCGTGCAGCGCAGAGATCGTCATACGCTCCGCAAAATCAAGAAACGGCAGGCGCCGTTCAAGATCTTCTTTGAGATGCCGGCGTTGGTCCCGACTCAGGCCATCCCATTTGTTAGCAACCACTACCAGCGCGCGACCGCGTTCGACCGCAAGCCCGATAAGGCTGACATCCTGTTCAGTTACGCCTTCGCTGGCATCGAGAACCGGGATGACTACCTGGGCGCGCTCCATGGCCTGTAGCGCTTTCACGATGCTGAACTTCTCAACAGTTTCATGGACCCTGGATTTTCGACGGACGCCAGCGGTATCTATCAGCATATATTTTTTACCATCACGCTCGAAAGGAACGGCGACACTATCGCGCGTTGTTCCAGGCTGGTCGTAAACAACCAGCCTGTCCTCACCGATCAAGCGGTTGATCAGGGTCGACTTTCCTACATTTGGCCTGCCGATAACCGCGATGCGGAGTGGCTTGTCTTCATCTGCAGCATCCTCGGCATCGTCACCCTCTTCCGGGACAAAAGGTGCAAGCACCTCGTCCATCAGGCTGCTGATGCGATCGCCGTGAGCGGCAGATATGGCGACCGGATCGCCGAGGCCCAGCGAATAGAATTCGCCGGAAGCCATGTCCTGATCCAGGCCTTCCGCTTTGTTGACAGCGAGCCAGGTTGATTTCGCATGTTTGCGCGCAAGTGAAACGACATGCTCGTCCGCCGCTGTGACGCCGCTCCTGCCGTCCACCATGACAATGGCGACATCGGCTTCCTGCAGGGCACGGACGGTCTGTTCGACCATCAGCTCTTCGATACCTTCCTCGCCGCCGGCGACGCCCCCTGTGTCGATAACGATGTAAGGAACGGGCCCGAGCTTGCCGAAACCGTACTGGCGGTCTCGCGTCAGGCCGGGATAGTCAGCAACGATTGCATCGCGTGAACGGGTCAGGCGATTAAAGAGCGTCGACTTCCCAACATTGGGTCGACCGATGAGTGCGATAACAGGGAGCATGACAGTAGGTCACCATAGCGCAGGGCTTCTGCCGCGTCAGCTTTCTTCGTTTGCCTCATCGGCATCGTCATTCTCAGGTTCATCCTCTTTTTCAGGCAAGCGGACAACGAATGCGGAGAGAACTCCCGATTCGCTCTGCACAAAGAGCTTGTCACCCATTACGACGGGCGTGCCGGAAATCATACCTTTGCCGACTCGTTCCCTCGCGACCGGCCGGCCATCGAAATTAGAGAAGAAATGGACATATCCCTCAAAGTCACCGACCACAATTGCCGTGCTAAACGGAACCGGTACAGTTGGCTCCCGACGCAACAGGCTCTCCTGGCGCCAGACGTCATCACCATTTCTACGCAACAGTGCGACTACTTCGCCCCCATTGCCGACGGTGTAGATATTATTCCAGTCTGCCGCCACGCCGGCAGGCGATGACATCTCCCTCGCCCACAATACCTGCCCTGACTCAGCGGCCAGAGCAGCGAGGCGCCCGTTAAAACCTGCGGCATAGACGTCCTGCCCAACTACAGCAAGCCCGCCATCAACGTCGGCAAGTCGTTCGAGGTCAGACCTGCCTGAAGGTGGAGTCAAAACTGCTTCCCACTCCACTATGCCGTCGGAGAGATCTGCAGCGACCAGCCGGCCATTGTCGAATCCGGAAATAATCGAACTGCCCACCAGTATCGGGGCCGAGGAGCCCCTCTGCGTCAACGCCGGGACTGGCTGCTCCATAGCCCACTTTTCCGTGCCATCAAGGGCGGAGAATACGCGTAGCTGTCCGTCAATCGTGTAAACGACCACTGAGTTGTCTTCGACAAGCGGCCGGGACAACGATTCCGCGGCGATATTCACGCGCCACGCTTCCGTCCCGTCCTCGCTTCGAAATGCGACCAGATCGCCGTCAAACCCGCCAACGATGACCAGACCGTTACCAACACCCGGACCTGCCGACAAAGCCAGCTCCGTTTCGACCCGCCAGATAACATCGCCGTTTTCGGGATCGAAAGCAGAGACCTTGCCATCGATGCTGGCGGCATAGATTCGGTTACCATCCCCCGCCGGGCTGAGACCGATGCGCAGGAACTCGGAACCCTTGCCAACTTTCTCTGACCAAACGCGGCGCACATCAAGGGTTTCTTCAATATCCGTCAACTCGAGCGGTTCGAGCTCTTTATCGTCGTCGTCGTCACCAAATAAGCTGCAGCCGCTGAATGCGAACGCAATCGCAGACACGACCAGGAAACGGCCCAGGGAACGCTTTCCCGCAGCGCGATGAGCTGGCGAAAAACTAAACATTACTCGCTCTCTGGCTCGTCGTCTTCGCTTGCTTCAGCTGGCTGCTCCTCGGGAGCGACGTCGTCAACAGCCGAATCAACCTGATCATCTGCGGCAACTTCATCTGCTGTCGAATCTTCCAGCTGGATGGCAGCGACCTCTTCCGCGACGGGAAGATCATTTATCTTCAACTGAATGAGTGCAACGTCCACGGTCGGAATAGATGGATTGTCATTCAGTGCGGCTATATAAGCTGCCTCGGCTTCCACGTACGAGCCCAATGCGACGTAAGCATCGCCAAGGACTTCATTGAAGCGTGATGCAAATGCTGTTTCCATATTCCCTGAAACAAGTTCCACAACTTCCTGTGCCTTGTCCTGATACAGCAGAATCTTGGCCAGGCGGAGGCGACCAACCAGTGACAGTTCGCCCGCCGACGAAGACTCTGCGAGCGGTCTGAGCACGTCCGCCGCGTCCTGATCCCGGCCACTGTCCATGTACATTCGGGCCATCGCCAGCCGGGCCTGGGCGGCATACGCCGAATCGCTGTAGTCACTAAACAATTCACCGGCCGGGCCTGCTGCCGCGTCCAGGTTGCCGCGACCTGACGATTCCATGACATTTTCAAACAATGTGGACGCAGCAATCTCCGTATCGGAAATGCCCGTCTGCCACCTGTTCCAGCCGAAAATGATGAGTACGCCAACTATGATTCCGCCGATGACATAGCTGCCATTCTCGGACCACCACGTCCGCAGCGCTTCCAGTTGTTCTTTTTCAGTTAATTCTTCCACAAGTTTGCCTTTATTAATCCTATCCCTTCAGCCGCTCGGCCAAAGCGTTTGCTAATTCGTCCAGAGCCACACTGGTTTGATCCTCACCCGTGCGCAAAGGTTTCAACCCTGCCTCATTTCGCGCTATCTCATCCTCACCAAGGATGACCGCATACGCTGCACCACTCTTGTCGGCTCGCTTCAGCTGCGACTTGAAGCTGCCACCACCCAGGTTAAGTTCAACTTTCAGGCCCGCTATGACATCCCGCAACTGCTCGGCAAGTTTCATTCCGGCTGCAAATGCCCCGTCACCAGCAGCAACAACATAAACATCCGGTGCCGAATTACCTGCTTCGCCGCCACACGCTTCATAGAGCGCTACCAGGCGCTCTGCGCCCATCGCCCAGCCAATTGCCGGGGTCGACCGGCCACCAAGCTTTTCTACAAGACCGTCATACCGACCGCCAGCACAAACTGCGCCCTGAGATCCGAGTGCATCTGTGATCCATTCGAAAACGGTCAGGTTGTAATAATCGAGTCCACGGACCAGTCGCGGGTTCACCTCGAAAGCCACCCCCGCAGCATCCAGAATCGACTTTAGCCCATCGAAATGCGCTGCCGATTCAGCATCGAGATAGTCAGTCATGACCGGTGCGGCTGCGACTAGCTCCTGCATTTCGGGGTTCTTGCTGTCCAGAATTCTGAGCGGGTTTTTCCCGAGCCGGCGAATACTATCCTCATCCAGCTGACTTTTCACACCTGAAAAGTAACTGACGAGCTCCTCCCGGTACTTTTCGCGCGTTTGCGGTGAACCCAGTGTATTGATCTCGAGCGACAGGCGGGAGAGACCGAGGCGCTCCCACATCCGTGCGCACATGATAATAAGCTCAGCATCGATATCGGGACCCGCATATCCCATCGCCTCAACATCGAACTGATGGAATTGACGGTAGCGTCCTTTTTGCGGTTTTTCATAGCGGAACATCGGCCCCAACGTCCAGAGTTTTTGCCGCTGGTTATGGAAAAGGCCGTTCGTGATGCCGGCGCGCACCATGCCTGCGGTCGCTTCCGGCCGCATGGTCAGGCTTTCGTCATTCCGGTCACGAAAGGTGTACATCTCCTTCTCAACGATGTCTGTGGCATCACCTATCGCGCGCGCAAACACTTCTGTGTGCTCAAGGACAGGCAGGCGGATCTCGCGATAACCGTAGGATTCAATCACATCACAGACAATCGACTCAACGAGCTGCCAGGTTGCCGATACATCCGGAAGGATGTCATTCATGCCACGAATAGGTTTGGGTTTCACTTGAGTTTCAGTCCACGAGCAAAGCGCAGAAGGCTCCGTGTTGGTGAGTCACGACAAATGCCTACTGTGTGGTAATCGTGAGCCGCGCCAGGCGCCCGCTGCGCGCCGAGGCAGGGATTGGCCAGGGCCGGCCGCCCACCGAAACACTGACGTTTTCGCTGTCGCCGAGTATTACTCGCAATGGTGCGTCGCCGGACAATGTCACTATCCGGCCCTCGGTTCCAAGGTCGTAGAACAGCCTGCGTCCACTGCCATCGGAAACCTCGGTCCAGCAATCACCAGTGAAGGAGAGGTCCACCTCGGCCTGCGGCGCCCCCGGTGTTGACTGGTAGGTCGGAATATCCGCCAAAGGCTCGCTTTCAGCGGCTGCCGGCAAAGGCTCCGCCTCGGCTGCGACCGGTGCATCAATTGGCTCATCGTCGGGGGCCGCTTCCAAAACAGCTTCGTCTGTAACCGTTTCGGTGGATTCAGGCTGGCTTGTATACGGGGCGAGTGTCGCGGGTTCAATAGTGGCGACCGGCTCAACTGACCGAATTGCAAACCACCAGTAAAGAGCCCCGGCAAGAACTATGACGGCAATCGCACCGCCGATCCACGGGCCCGGATTGATGTTACGAGGCTGCACACGTTTGGGACCAACAACGGGCGGCACACCGGACGACCGGGTCATCTGGTAGTAGTCGGTCATGATGTCGTCGACCGCTACACCGACCATTTCTGCATATTTGCGTAAATGGCCCTTGGCGAACACAGGTGCACCAAGCACGTCAAATTCGTTTTTTTCGAGAGCCCTCACTTTTAGCTCATCGAGGTGCAACTCCTTTGCAACATCCATGACAGAAATATCATTGGCACGGCGCGCGGCGCGCAGGCGCTCTCCGCCAACCGGGCCTTCTTCCTGCTCTTCCTCGTTTGACGTTTGCTCGTTCATTTCTGTGTCAGGACTCCTGTCTGTCCTGCTGAAGCATTAGCCTGGCTTCGGCCGATTCGGGAAAATCCCGCAGTAGTTGATTCATGTAATCAGTCGCCGCACGGTCATCGCTGTTGCCGGTTTCAATTAGAACCGCGAGATAGAGTACGGGTGCCGACGCCGGGTTAGAATCGAGATAACGCTGCAGAAAAGCCCGTGCCGTAAGATCATCGTCGTTTTTGTGTTTGAGCGACGCCATCTGAATCAGCGCTTCTCCAAAGGTCGGTCGTAGCTGCAACGCGGCCCGGAAATACTCTTCGGCCCGCGCAAGGTCCGGTTTTTGCGATACGCAGACTCCGGCGTTCGTCATTTCGACCCATTTGTTGTCGTTTTCCCGAATAGCGATCGCACGATCGAATTGTTCCAGTGCATCGTCATATTCATCCTGTTGGCACAGAAAAACGGCAAAAGCATTGCGAACATCCTTGTTGTCCGGGTCAAGCCGTACCGAACGATCGAACGATTCGGTCGCCAGTCGAGGGTTACCGAGCTCAACCAGCGTCAAAGCCAGAAGCGAGTGGGCGGAGGCATTGCTGGAATCCAGTGCGATGGCTCGCTCAAGGCGATCCCGGGCAAGTTCGTAGCTGCCATTCCGGTAATACTGAGCACCCAACTGGTAGTTGTGGCCGTAGGCCTCTTCACTGGGCCCGCTGTTTCCGCTGACAGTCTGTGAGGAAATACAACCAAACATCGCAAGTGTTAACAGCAATCCACCAATTAACGTCATTCTAGTCATAATTTCTGCCGCATCCTGTTCGCCCAATCAGCAAGACAATCACACCCGTGCCGCCTTTTTACCCTTTTCGCCGAGGCGGACCCGCATCCTGTCGCGTACTTTACCAGCCAGCTGCCCGCAAGCTGCATCGATATCGTCGCCGCGGGTCCTGCGCGTAGTAGATACGATGCCATGACCCCGTAACCGGCTCTGAAAAGCCTCAATTGTTTTCGACCGGGAGCGTTCAAAATCATTGCCTGGAAAGGGGTTGAACGGAATCAGGTTTACTTTGGCCGGCCGGTTCCTGAGCAAGCCGGCCAGCTCGTCTGCATCCTGGATGGAATCATTGACGTCCCGCAGCATTACGTACTCAAAGGTGATGAATCGATTTGCGCGCTTGGCGGCATAACGCCAGCAGGCATCCAGCAGCTCGGCAATGCGGTGCAGTCGATTGATCGGCACAAGCTGATCTCTGAGTTCATCGTTTGGCGCATGCAGAGAAACGGCCAACGACACGTTGCAGTCGTCTCCCAGCTTCTCGATATGCGGAACAATGCCTGATGTGCTTACGGTAATGCGTCGCCGAGACAGGCCATAGGCATAGTCAGATAACAGAAGATCAAGTGCCGGCAATACATTGCGATAATTAGCCAGCGGTTCACCCATACCCATGAAGACGACGTTCGTTACCGCAGGCTCGCCATTCGCGCGAATCGGCAAATGACGATTTGCGTGAGTCACCTGGCCAATGATTTCGTTCACGTCGAGATTTCGATTAAAGCCCTGAGCGCCCGTCGCGCAGAACGAGCAATCCATCGCACAACCAACCTGCGAAGAAATACAAAGCGTGCCGCGACCTGGCTCAGGTATGAAAACCGTCTCAACCGCCTGGCCGGCGCCGGACTCAAACAGCCATTTGACCGTGCCATCGGATGATTTCTTTTCCGATACGACTTCGGGCAGCTCGATTGATGCGATCTCGCAAAGCTGCTCGCGGAGATTCCTCGACAGGTCGGTCATCTCGTCGAAGCGGGATGCATTTCGCTGATGGATCCACTGCAAAACCTGGCGCGCCCGAAATGGTTTTTCGCCGAGACCGTCAAAAAACTTCGCCAGCACGGACTCGGACTTACCGAGGAGATTGGTTCTCGGTAAGCCCTGTGCGTCGGGAATCGATTTGTCGGCGTCGGCTTTCATCAGCTTTATCGTGTGCGGGGGCAAAGCCCGTCGTCGCCAAAGAAAAATGCTATTTCCTGGGCGGCGGTATCAGGTCCATCGGAACCATGCACAACGTTCTCTTCAATACTTGCAGCGAAGTCCTTGCGGATCGTGCCATCAGCTGCATCAGCAGGATTGGTTGCGCCCATGATTTCACGATTCTTGTCGATTGCAGACTCACCTTCGAGAGCCTGGACCATAACGGGCCCGGATGTCATGTAACTCACCAGGTCACCATAAAACGGACGCTCTTTGTGAACTGCATAAAAACCTTCGGCCTGTTCTTTTGAGAGGTGCATCATGCGTGCAGCAATAATTTGCAGGCCGGCTTTCTCGAAGCGGCTGTATATTTCACCCATCAGGTTTTTCTGAACGCCATCAGGCTTGATGATGGAGAGCGTCTGCTCTACGGACATTTTGTTCTTCCTTTTGCTTGAAGTGATTCCAAAAAAGCCGGCTACTCAAAGTGCCGGCAATACGTAAACCCTCAATTTTACTTGGATAAATGGAGTCAGGCAATGAATGAGATGAGGCACGCCCGGGTGGAAAAACCGCCTGAAACCGGGATATTCAGATACTGAAGCTCTCGCCGCAGCCGCATTCCCCGGCTACATTCGGATTTCGAAACTTAAAAGCCTCGTTCAGGCCCTCTTTGACAAAATCGACCTCCGTGCCATCAATCAAAGGCAGGCTTGCCTCATCGACAACCACAGTAACGCCGCGATCCTCGAAAATACGGTCATCTTCGGTGACCTTGTCAGCATAGTTGATGACGTAGGCGAAGCCATTACATCCGGTTTTCTTGACGCCGAGCCGCAACCCGACACCGCTGCCCCGGGCCTCGAGATGGTTCCTGACCCGCTCTGCAGCAGGTTCTGTAAGTGATATTGCCATTACTATTCCAGTTCTATTCCGCACAAACAGCTTGTCGGTGCAGCAATCTCAGAGCGTCTTCAACGAGAAAGAGCCGCCCGGTTTTCCCGACAGGCACGGCTAATCGCTCCATCAGTCCGTTCGTTCCAATCGCCGCAAGTCGTTCTAACGGCCCGTTTTCCAGCTCGCTGCAGACCAGTTCAGCCGCGGCAACCAGGTGCGGGCAGCCAAATGCCCTGAAGCGTATCTCTGCGACTATCCCGTCTTCGACGCCAGCAGATACGACGAGGCGTGAGCCATTGGCGGATTCTGACACATCGGCGACGAGAACCTCAGGATATTCGCCTTCGACATCGCCCGCATGGACCGGCGTCTCAAAGCAGCGCCTCACTTCCTCGTTGTAAGGGTCGTTGGCCGGCATTTCAAGACACCGGGGAGATTGAACGGCAATGATCGACCGCAAAACGGTAACGCTCTATAGCGATATCAATATCCCCTTCGCTGGCCATCCTGCCAAAACTGAATCGCACTGCGCTTTGAGCTTCCATGTCCGAACGCCCAAGCGCCCGCAATACGTAGGAAGGCTCACCGCTGGTTGAATTACAGGCTGAACCACTGGCTACGCAGACCGGTTCCATGGCCAGCATCAGGCTTTCTCCTTCAATGTCAGCAATGCCCACATTCAGTATCCCGGGGTAACCCCCTTCGGCAGGCCCGTTCCGCTGGAGTCCCTCGATATCCGCTATACCCGCCCACATCCGGTTTCCTAATGCGCTTACGTGGCGCAGGTCCTGGTCGTGCTCTGCAAATGCCAGGGTAGCTGCGGTACCCAGCCCTGCAATCAGGTGTGCCGGCAGTGTGCCGGGCCGAATGCGTTTTTCCTGCCCTCCACCGAACATGATTGGCAAAACATTGCAGTGCGGCCGGTCCGCAATGTACAGCACGCCGACTCCCTGGGGTCCGTAAAATTTGTGGCCGGTCAGTGAAAGCAAATCGACGGGCAAATCGTTGAGATCCAATTCAAGTTTGCCTGCAGACTGCGCGGCATCAGTGTGAAACAGGACATCACGTGCGCGACACAAGTCCCCGATCGCCCGTATGTCCTGGATCGCACCCGTTTCGTTGTTGACGTGCATTACCGAAACCAGCTGCGTGTCCTCACGAATCGCAGCAGCCAGCTCGTCGATATCCAGAACGCCATATTCGTCTGGCCTGACCCAGGTAACGTCGAAGCCTTCTCTTGCAAGCGCCCGGAATGTGTCAGCGACAGCCTTGTGCTCCGTGGGCATCGAAATGAGGTGCTTGCCACGATTGGCGCGCGCCATCGCGGCCCCTCGGATCGCCAGGTTATTGGATTCCGTTGCGCCCGATGTCCAGATCAACCGGCCAGGCTCCGTTCCAAGCAGCGTAGCCACCTTCTGCCTTGCGTCAGCAACGATTGCCGCCGACTTTCTGCCTGCTATGTGGACCGACGCCGGATTGGCGAACGTCCCTCCCGCGCCCATACATGACTGCATCGCGTCAATGACACGCGGATCCGCCGGTGTCGTGGCCGCATAGTCCAGGTAGACGAAGTCACGATTCATTCTGAGGAACCCCGGTACCGTTCGGGATCAAGCGACGTCAATATTCCACGCAGAATATTGATTTCGTTTTTGTCCGGCTCCGCTTTGTTGTACAGCCGCCGCAATCTCCGCATCAGGGTGCGCGGGTTTTCAGGATTGAGAAAACCACTTTTTGTGAGCACTTCTTCAAGGTGCCCGAAGTAGAATTCCATTTCTTCAGCAGTCGCCGGCAGGACTTCAGGCTCCGTTGGCGTCGGCTGTTCGAGTGTCGCGAGCCTTAATTCGTAGGTGATGACCTGAACCGCCATGGCGATATTCAACGAGCTGAAGTCGGGGTCGGTCGGTATCGTCAGGAGCAACTGACACCGATCCAGGTCTTCGTTACAGAGCCCCGTCTTTTCAGGGCCAAAGACCACGGCGACATTCCCGCCGGCGCTTTCTTCGATCAGCCGTGCTGCGCATTCTCGCGGCGGTAACGTGGGCCATTCGATTGTTCGTGATCGCGCGCTTGCGCCGGCAGCGAAATGACAATCAGCCAATGCCTCGGCGAGACTTGAAACGACACGTGTAGTGTCCAGTACATCTTCGGCACCGGATGCCCGGGCCGTTGCATCTTCATGAGGGAACTGACGCGGATTGACCAGTACCAGGTCCTTCAGCCCCATATTTTTAATGGCGCGCGCTGCAGCCCCGATGTTGCCCGGATGTGTTGTACCCACGAGAATGATGCGAACAGTCACGTAAACTGAGTCCTTCCGTTCAAAGGTCTGGTATTCTACCGCCGCTTTCCGGATCAGTCCGGAATCTGTTCTTTTGAAAATCGGCGGAATCAAGATGCACGCAATGCTCAACGTGGCCGTTATGGCTGCCCGGCGCGGGGGAGACACTCTCATCCGCAATATGAACAAGCTCGAAAAACTCCGGGTCGAGCAAAAAGGTCGCAATGATTTCGTCAGTGACGCCGATCTCGCCGCCGAGCGGGAGATAATCGATGTCATTCTCAAACATTATCCGGACCACGCTATCAAAGCCGAAGAAAGCGGCTCCCGTGGGCAGTCCGATTATGAGTGGATCATCGATCCACTGGACGGCACGACCAACTATCTGCATGGATTCCCAGTGTTCTGTGTCTCAGTTGCGCTGGCCCACAAGGGACGCGTGGAACACGGCGCCGTTTACGATCCGCTGCGACAGGAATTTTTCACCGCATCGCGCGGACAGGGAGCGCAACTCGAAGGCCGCAAGATCAGGGTATCGGGAAGACTGGAACTCGAAAATGCGCTGATTGGCACCGGTTTTCCCTACAGGGACTCGAATGAGGCTCTCGAGCCATACCTGAACATGCTGACCAACGCGATGAAGCATACCAGTGGAATCCGTCGCGCCGGCGCGGCGGCGCTGGATCTTTGTTATGTCGCAGCCGGGCGACTGGACGCTTTCTGGGAAACCGGGCTGATGCCGTGGGATATGGCTGCGGGCGCGTTGATTATTCGTGAGGCCGGCGGCATCGTCAGCGGGCTGGACGGTAGTGAAAACTTCCTGGATACCGGACACATTCTGTGCGGCTCACCGAAAATTTACAGTGGCCTCGCCAAAATGTTCGGGCCTGACATCAAAACCATGTTTGGAACCTAGTCGCGCACCGTCTGAAATACGAATCAGGGGAGGTCGTCGATGAGCTCAGGATCGACTTCCGGCGGCATGAGATCCTGCGGGGTTACATGCAGCATCAATGCGGTGGCGCTCGCCGTATAGATCGATGAATAGGTGCCCACTATAATTCCGACGATCAACGCGATCGAAAACGGCGCTACAGATTCGCCACCAAGCAACAACAGTGCGATCAATACAACCAACGTAGTCACGCCCGTAATTATCGTTCGCGCCAACATTTCGTTGATCGACGTGTTCATCGATTCTTCGGGTGTCACGCCACGCAGCTTCGCAAAGTTCTCACGAATTCTGTCGAACGCAACCACAGTATCGTTCAACGAGTAGCCGATGACGGCCAGTACGGCCGCAACGACCGAAAGATCGAATGAAATTCCCGTAACAGAGAAGAATCCGATCGTCACGATTACGTCGTGCGCGAGCGCGGCGACCGCACCCATTGCAAACTTCCACTGGAACCGGAACATGACGTAGGCAAAAATCATCAGGAGCGCAAAAATCAATGCCAGTCCGCCCTGCTCTGTCAGTTCTTCGCCAACCTGCGCACTAACCAGTTCCACGCGCTGCAGTACTACGTTCGGATCACCGGCCGAAAGGACAGAGAACAATGTGTCACGAATTGCATTGGCATCCTCCCCAACCTGTGGCGGCAGACGAACGAGGACGTCGTCGGAGGTACCGAATTCCTGTACCACGTTGCGCTCGAATCCGGCTTCAGCAAGGTTCTGCCTGATGGCGACGAGGTCGGCAGCCTGTGGATATTTAACCTCGAGGAGGATACCGCCGGTGAAATCGATGCCCAGGTTCAGCCCGCGCGTCGCCATCGATGCAAGCGAAATGATGATTACAAGAATCGATATGCCAACAGCAATATTCCTTCGGCCCCGGCTGAGGAAGTCGATAGTCGGTTTGTCTTTGATCAGTCGCATCGACGCAGCCTCAAATAGGTAGTTTTTCGAGCCGGCGTCCGCCGAACACAAGATTGACGACTGTGCGCGTGCCAACAATTGCCGTGAACATCGAAGTGATGATTCCAAGCGATAGTGTTACAGCAAAGCCTTTGATTGGTCCGGTTCCGAAAGCAAACAGGACGATAGCGGCGATCAGGGTTGTGATGTTGGCGTCGGTAATTGACGAGAACGCTTTCTCGTAGCCCGCGTGAATGCTGTTTTGAATTGTATTTCCGGACGTTATCTCTTCGCGTATTCGTTCAAAAATCAGCACGTTAGCATCCACCGCCATACCGACCGTCAAGACGATGCCGGCGATACCTGGCAAAGTCAGTGATGCCTGAATCAACGACAGCAATGCAACAATAAATATCAGGTTGGAGAACAGCGCGAGATTCGCAATCATGCCGAATCCGCGATAATAAATTGCCATAAACACAACGACAGCGAGGAAACCAATTCTTACCGCGTTGAAGCCACGGTCAATATTCTCCTGTCCCAGGGTTGGACCAATCGTACGATCCTCAACTTTGAATACCGGGGCGGCAAGCGCTCCGGCCCTTAACAGCAGCGCAAGATCACGGGCCTCGACCGGGGTCAGGCCGGTTGTAACGAATCGATCCTTGAAGATGCCGTTAATTGTCGCCGTGTTGATGATCTCTTCGGTTTTCACGGTGCGGTAACTGGCCGAACCGTCAGGCAACGTGACTGACTCGCGACGGGTTTCGATAAACACCGTCGACATCGGTTTGCGCAGATTTTCCTGCGTGTTCTTCAACATGCGCTCACCGCCCGCAGAGTCGAGTGTTATGAACACTGCAGGCTGACCTTCAGAGAAGCCGGACTCGGCATTGATGATCTGATCGCCTGATGCAACAACTTCCCGCTTCAACATCTGACTCGGCACACCGCGCCCGGTGTAGCGCCGCGACCCGGGGCTATCGCCCGCGGTATCGACCATGCGGAATTCGAGCGTCGCTGTCGCCGTGAGAATTTCATCCAGCTGATTCGGGTCCAGCACGCCGGGAAGCTGCACTACGATACGGTTAACACCCTGACGCTGTACCAGCGGTTCAGCGACACCCAGCTGGTCGACACGATTTCTTAGCGTCGTGATGTTCTGTTCGATCGCAAAATCCTGGCGCGCCTTGATCTGGACATCGCTCATCCGAACCCGCAGCGACCTTGCGTCCGCACCATCAAAGATCAGGAGATCGGCATCAGCTGCGCTGACAATCTCGCGGGCTTTTTCCGTGTCCTCGGCACTTTGCAGACGGATGTTGATTTGTGAGTCGTTAATCTCAACACGGCTCCGAATTCTTTCGTCGCGCAATCTTTCGGCAAAGTCCTGCTCGTAGGCGGCCAGCCGGCTCTCAACCGCACTGTCCATATCCACTTCGAGAAGTACGTAAACGCCTCCGCGCAGATCCAGACCGAGACTCATCGGACTCAACCCGAAACCTCGCACCCATGCTGGCAGCTTCGGTGCGATCGTAAACGCTACATTCGAATCTGAAGAGAAGGCGTCCCGGAACAACTCACCGGCTTTTCCCTGGTCGTCAGTGGACTCAAATCGAACAACGACACGACCATCCTGAATGAACGTTGCCTCTGGCGTGATGCCCGCATTTTCAAGCACCTGCTCAACACGTGCGACGCGGGCCTCAGCAAACGGGTTACCGTCGGCCTGAGCCAGCTGCACCGCCGGGACGGTGCCATACAGGTTGGGCATGGCAATCAGCGTACCCATTACAAGAATGAGCAGTACGAGGAGATTCAACCACGTCGGATATCGATTCATGAGAAATGCCGGGCTCAGGCAGCGTCAATAGTGCCCTTGGGCACGACAGCCGAGACAGTCGACTTCTGAACTTTGATTTCAACCTTATCCGCAATTTCCAGCGTCGCGTAGTGCTCGCTGACAGCAGTCACTTTTCCAAGCACACCACCGGCGGTCAGCACCTCGTCGCCAGTCGACAATGCGCTCACAAGTTCTGTGTGAGCCTTCTGCCGTTTTTGCTGCGGTCGAATCAGCAGAAAATAGAACGCAACGAAAATGACGATCATTGGCACGAAGAAACCGAACGGGTCGGACTGAGCGGCATCCTGTGCGTATGCAGGACTAATCAAGAAATCCATGAGTTTTTATTCCTATTCCCGGGTCAACTTCGGGCGGCAAAAAAAGGCGCGCTATTATGGCACACGAGCGAGGGACTTGGGGATGTCCCTTGTTGATTCAAGGCGATATTCCAAAACGGTGTCAATTGATGGCATTGATCAGTCATCAGCGTACTTTGCGCGAAGATCGCTGATGGCATCCGGGAGACAATTATCAGCGATCGCTTTGCGGAGAGTTCTCATAAGACCTTGATAATAATGAAGATTATGGATCGTATTTAGCCGCGGCCCCAAGATCTCACCACACTTCTCCAGATGCCGAAGATACGACAGACTGTAGTGGCCACAAGTATGGCATTCGCATTCGGGATCAAGGGGCCCGGTGTCGTCCGCGTATTTTGCATTGCGAATATTCACTACACCGCGTGATGTGAACAGCTGTCCGGTGCGTGCGTGACGAGTCGGCATGACACAATCGAACATATCAACGCCCCGGCTCACGGACTCTGCAATGTCCAGCGGCGTGCCGACACCCATCAAGTAACGTGGGCTCTGTTCGGGCATTGACGGCAACAGGTTATCGAGAACAGCGATACGCTCATCTTCCGGCTCGCCAACTGCAAGACCACCGATCGCGTATCCATCGAAACCGATGTCCGTCAGCCCGTCCAGAGACTCCCGTCTCAAATCTGCGTAAATGCCCCCCTGCACTATGCCGAACAAAGCCTCACCGCGATCTGGCTCTGACGCTTTTAATTCATCAAATCGGTCGCGACTCCGCCTGGCCCAGCGCAATGACAAATGCATCGATTCACGTGCTTCAGCTTCCGTTGCCGGATAGGGCGTGCATTCGTCAAAAATCATGGTGACATCGGCGTTCAGTTCGTGCTGAACTTCCATCGACTTTTCAGGCGTCAGAAAAATTTCATCCCCGTTTACCGGCGAGCGAAACCGAACGCCCTCTTCACTCAGTTTTCTTAGATCAATGAGCGAAAAAACCTGGAACCCGCCGGAATCCGTCAGGATGGGTCCATGCCAGTTCATGAACTCATGCAGACCGCCGTGCTTGCGAACAACATCGGTGCCGGGCCTTAACATCAGGTGAAACGTATTTCCAAGAATGATATCGGCGCCGCTCTCCCTGACCTCATCCGGTGTAACACTCTTCACTGAACCATAGGTACCGACTGGCATGAACGCCGGTGTACGAACCTTGCCTCGCCGAAACGTCAGAATTCCATTTCGGGCAAAACCCGCGGTGTTATGAACTTCGAATTTCACCTCGACTCCGGTAGCAATAACATCGCGTCACCATAACTGAAAAAACGGTAGCGCTCCCGGACCGCGTGCCTGTAAGCCGACATGACTCTTTTGTGCCCGGCAAATGCAGCGACAAGCATCATGAGTGATGATTGAGGCAAGTGGAAATTGGTGAGCAGCGCATCCACTGATTTGAACCGGTAGCCCGGGGTGATAAAAATATCGCTCTCTCCCTCGAATGGCTCAATTTCCCCGCTGGACGACGCCGCCTCCAACGCCCTGACAGACGTCGTGCCGACTGCGATCACCCGCCCACCCGCAGCCCTGGTTTCACGAACGGCGCGGCAAACCTCCTGCCCAACGCGTACACGTTCGCTGTGCAGTCGATTCGCCTCGACTTTCTCTTCACGAAGCGGCTGAAACGTACCGGCACCTACGTGCAAAGTCACCCAGGCATGCCGCACACCGTTCGCGGCAGTTTCTGCGAGCATTTCCTTGTCGAAATGCAGTCCGGCCGTTGGCGCCGCCACTGCCCCGGCATTGGCAGCATATACAGTTTGGTAGCGTTCGCTATCTGCCGACTCTTCATCACGATTGAGATATGGCGGCAGCGGCACTTCGCCGAATTCCTGGAGATAGGGCTCCAGCGGGCATGAAAATCTAAGCACAAACAGGTCTTCCTCGCGCCGCACCACCGTTGCAGTACAGTCGCCTGCAAGCTTGATTATCGAGCCGGCCTTTGGCGTCTTGCTTGCACGAACCTGGGCCAGCGCATCGGTTTCCGGCAGGATTCGTTCTATAAGTACTTCCACCTTTCCGCCGGTTTCTTTTTTGCCACGTAGCCGGGCGCGAATTACCCGGGTGTCGTTAAAAACCAGGAGATCACCTGCGTTGAGGAAGTGCGCAAATTCAGAGAATTGCCGATCTTCGATCTGGCCAGCGAGCATGAGCAGTCGACTCGCCCGACGTTGTTCGGTCGGGTGGCGTGCGATCAGCTCGTCGGGAAGCTCGTAGTCGAAATCGGATAAAAACATGGGCGCGCATGGTAACCCACGCGCGCCCATTGCGGGATGATAAACCTGGCGGGGACAGCCAGGCAGTTCAGTTGATCAAATTCGCTCGTTACTGGTAACAATCACTCTGACAGGCGCGACACCCGGGCTCGGAGCCACAGGTGGAACAGGAGCAACACCAGCTTGCGGAGCAACGGCGGCAGGCTTCACCCAGCTGCGGCGATTATCAGGCATTTCAATTTTGATCGTTCGCTTGCGTTTCTCACGCATGATCTCGATCTTCAGCTCCTCGCCGCCCGAATAGGAGCTCAATATACGTAAGGCATGAGATACGGAATTAGGAGTGCGACCATCGATATTCAGGATCACGTCACCATCTTCCAGCTTCAAATCCTCATTCTCGGGCGCCCGCACAACAAGCAACCCCTCGGTTGTCCCAAAGTAACTGCCAAGATTCTCGGTCAGCTTGACCATTTCCATCGCACCGAAGCCGTCATCGTGCATTGCCCAGACAAATCCACTACTTACCTCTCCGACGTGCGGTGCAACATGCACTTCGATATCAGGAGACGTGAAGTTCTCTCCGTCGAACTCGAAGGCAAACACATTGTTTTCAATCGGGCGCGGCGTCAGTTCAACCGACGCATTCTTACCATTACGCATATATGCGATTTCAAGCTCATCGCCCTCTTCGATGCCTTGCATGAATTCCAGCATTTTTTTCGTCGCTGCTTTTGCACTATCAGCGGTCAACTCCTCACCGTTGATCGATGTAATTGTGTCGCCAGCCCGCAGGCCCGATTCTTCCGCGGCCCCGCCCGGCGTAACACCCAGAAGCTCAACGCCTTTGACCGGCTCCATGGACTTGTTCGCACCTATTGTGACACCGAGAACAGGCCCTCGATTGGTGCGAATAATGCGCTCGATTCTTTCCACGCGCGGCAACTTCGCCATTGATAGATCCGCCATCTGTCGAGCTGCTTCTGACATGCGCCGTTCGGCTTCTCTCATGCGAACTTCAGCTTCCACTATCTCAGCGTGAGATCGCTGTTCGGCGCGCCGAATTTCACGGGCCTCCTGGGCGCTTTCCATCGCCCTCGCTTCCATTTCAAGCCGTGCTTCAGCTTCCCGCATCCGCGCATCCAATTCATCGTCGGTCTCCTGCGCGAAAGTCGGTGCACAGGCAAGCAAAAGCGCTGCTGCCGCAATTACTTTAATCCAAATTACCATCTGCCAACTCCTGGTCCTGTGCGCTCAACCCAAGTGAGCGAGCAGGACGTTAATACCTGGTTTCTTTAAAAAGCCATTCGTTGCGCCTGCGCCCGGCGCAGGTTCAACAGGGAATTCATTAACCTGACGCGTTCACGCCAGTAAATTTCAGTCTGGTCCGGGCTCATCTGCACTTCCGGGTGGCTTAGCCAGAAATCTATCGTTGCTATTCGGTTTTCGATCTCTTCGATAGTCGCTGCCGTGCTGGCTCTTACCAGGCTCGGCTGTCCTGGCAATGCGCGGAGATCGCGCTCGATCTGCTGAGACTGCACCATCAATGCGCTCAGGTTCGTCGGCGTTGTGTTACCGGTTGCCACGGATACCGGCGGGGTTGCACTGATATTCCCGCTACCGCTGTCCACCACCGTGTTCGCGAACGGAATGTTCAGCACTGCAAGCACGACGGCAGCTGCAATACCGGTTCCGGCAAACCATTTCGTACCTTCCGCTACCCGATGTTTGAACAAACCTTCGGCGCGTGCCTGGGCCTCAATACGACGCCAGACGTCACGCGGCGGAACCGTGTCCTCAAGCTCCGCAAGCGCGGCATGAAAAACATCGCGTTCCGCAATGCTCAGACCGCTATTCATTTCATCATCCTGCAAGTCATGTTCTGTCATCTTTTTATCCTGATTCTGCGTTTCATCAACAGCTGCTGAGAATTGAATTCTGCATCGCCGACTCCGCGTCCTCTCGCTCGATCTCTGCACCAAGCATTGGTCTTAACCTTTGATATGCGCGGGACAGTTGTGACTTGGAAAAACTTTCCGTCTTGCCCATCAGTCCCGCTATTTCTTTATGCGTATATCCTTCTACGTCGTGTAACCAGACAACCGTCCGACCGACCGCTGGCAAATCCGCAAGTGCTGCATCAAGATCCATCGCCTGGTCGTGCTGCTGAGATCCTGCCGCGGATGCCCGGCCGTCAAACGTTATTTCTTCCCAATCATCGTCGAGGCTCTGCCCCCTGGCATGCCATGCCGACCGCAGAAACATGAGCGCCTTCGAAACAGCGATTCGACGAATCCAGATACCAACCGGGGCATCCCCGCGGAACTGGGCTATCTTTCGAATCACCTCTATAAAGGTCTCCTGGAGGAGATCCTCAGCCTGTGCCGGCACTCGCGTGAATCGCAGGCATACTGAATAGACTGGCGCCGAAAAGGCGCGATAGAGGATTTCGTGCGCCTTCGCATCCCCACGGGTTGCGCGCTTCACGATTGCCGGATCGATCAAAATGTCAGCGAACTTACTCATGTCTCGTATCTAGGATGCAGCCTATTGGAAAAAGGTCGCAGATTTTATTCAGTATAGTGTGGCGGCCCCCGATTCTGCCGCATATACTTACCGCCTTTCGGCCAGGGCGCCTGTCTGCAGGCGGCTTGGGCGAACAAGTGATCAAGCCGGGGTGGCGGAACTGGTAGACGCGCCGGATTCAAAATCCGGTTTCTGAAAGGAAGTGCGAGTTCGATTCTCGCTCCCGGCACCACCACACAATTCTCCTGACTCTATGAAGTATTGCTCAAACTGCGGCCAGAAAGTCGCCAAACGAATCCCTGACGGCGACACGAGGGAGCGCTGGGTCTGCGACCTCTGCGACCTGGTCCACTATCAGAATCCCAAGGTTGTTGTCGGCTGCATTCCTGAAAGGGACGGCAAAATACTTCTTTGCAAACGTGCGATAGAGCCACGCTACGGTTACTGGACGGTGCCTGCGGGCTTTATGGAGATTGGTGAAACGATCGCTGAAGGAGCAGCGCGGGAGACGCTTGAAGAAGCCTGTGCGGAAGTCAGCATCGGCCACCTGTTTGCTTCAGTCGATGTTCCGCAGGCAGGTCAGCTACACCTATTCTTTACAGCGGAACTCAAAGGTGATTTTTCAGCGGGCGACGAATCTCTCGACGTCGCGCTCTTCGGCAAGGACGAAATCCCCTGGGAGGAAATTGCTTTTCGCAGTGGCAAATTCGCGTTGGAAAAATACCTGGAAGACGCCGGTCATAACAACGGCGTGCACATACATGAAGTAGTGTTTAACCGGGGTAAAGAGTAATAACTACTCGCCGAGAGCTGACGCGATCGCTTCCGACAACTGCTTGGGTGGCAGGTAGCCGCTGAACAATGTGCCGTCTTCGAGAACGATAGCCGGCGTGCCACGCAGTCCAACGTCCTGACCTATCGCATAGTGCGAACTAACAACCGAGCTGTCGCACTGCTTTGAATCGAAATCTTCATCAAGCTTGGCAAGCGTCAGCGCCTCATTCCGGTCTTTCGAGCACCAGACCTGTTCGGCCTTGACCCAGGATTCCGATGCAGGGCCGCTGCGCGGATAGAGGAAATATCGAATCTCGATTCCTTCTTCCATGTACTCGTCGATCTGGCTGTGCAAACGGCGGCAAAAGGTGCAATCGATATCGGTGAAAACAGATACGGTGTGCCGGACTGTTTCAGGCGTAAAGACGATCGCCTGATCGTCAGGAACGTCTGTCATCATATTGACGCGGGCGTTGTTACGATCTTTCTCGGAAAGATTCACCTGGCCTTCGAGGTCGATCAGGTCCCCCTGAAGCAGGTAGCGGCCATCAGCAGAAATGTACGCGATGATTGCGCCCTTGCGAATTGTGTACCAACCATCAATATCGCTTGCGAACACATCGTCAGCCTGGATGCCATCGAACATACCGGAAACGGTTGCCCGAACCTTCTGCAATTCGGCGTTTTCATCCGCGGATAACACGGGCGCTGACAGCAAGCCCAGGGCCGCTATCAGCGTGCCAATTCGCAGAGTGATTGATTTCATCAGGTGTTCCTTTATTCGGGGCGCCAAATTGCTGGCTGCAACAATATATTTGGACTATCAGTTGTTCCGCCGGTTCCACAAACCTGACGGGCCGCGATTGTAGCAAAGGAGACCTGAAAAAACGCCATTTGTTACGCGATATGAGCGCGAACTGAGGCGATTAACCTCTTGGGTGGTGCTCGCCGTGCAGGTCTTTAAGACGCTCGCGTGCCACGTGGGTATAGATCTGGGTCGTTGAAAGGTCGCTATGACCCAACAAAAGCTGAACTACACGCAAGTCCGCCCCGCGATTTAGCAAATGCGTCGCGAAAGCATGCCGCAGGCTGTGTGGAGACAATTTCTTATCGATGCCGGCCTTTTGGGCGTAGCGCTTGATAATGTGCCAGAAAGCCTGGCGGGTCATACGATCGCCACGGCGGGTCGGGAAAAGGTAGTCAGTCTGGCGCTCGAGGAGAATTTCCATTCGCGGGCCATCGATGAAATCACGCAACCAGCGTTGCGCTTCATCACCCAGCGGAATCAGACGTTCCCGATCGCCCTTGCCAATGATACGCAGTACGCCCTGATTGAAATTAACCTGCGACTGCTTGAGATTGATCAGTTCTGAAACCCGGAGACCAGTCGCGTACAGCAGCTCCAGCATCGCACGATCCCGATGACCCAGCGGCTCATCAGTATTAGGTGCCTGAAGAAGTGCGTCGACTTCGTCCTCGGTCAGTGTCTTCGGCAACGAGCGACCTATGCGGGGCATTTCAATATCCGCAGTAGGATCGGTGTCGCGCAGACCTTCGCGCATGATGTAGCGGAAGAATCGTCGGAAACTCGACAACTGGCGCGCAGTGGATCGCGGCTTGGCGCCACTCTCAACCCGCCTTGCGATAAATTCAAGCAGATCAGCTTTTTCCGCGCGCTCGATCTTGATATCACGTTCAGACAGGCGACGTCCAAGCGTCATCAGGTCCGCACGATAGGCGCCGAGCGTATTTGCAGATAAGCCGCGCTCCATCCAGATTGCGTCCAGGAACCGGTCTACCAGCTCCTCGGAATTCGCTTGCGACTTTTCAGGTTTATCAGGCGTACTGCTGGTCATAGTTTCCATCGTATTCAGGCCGTCCATGGCTTGCTCGTCAATCTAAGTGATCGCTATTCTCAACCTCGCTGGTAACATAGCGTTCTGCAGCTGGTGAGCGTCGCAACTTCTGTCAATCCGATCGCCAAGCAACGGATTTTTCAAGGAATTGAGTATGGGCAGGCCTATACACAATCGGCGTGATCGCTGTCACAAATTGACCAAGGCATTAACATAAAGTGATCTGCGTCACAGGCGAAAGAGCCAATTCCGTCGGCAATCAACGTCCATTCACGGCCAATGACTGATTCAAATCCCACCGCGAGCATCGGTATCACCAGTATTTTCTATGGCATCTACGCCTGGTTTACATTCATTCCGTGCCTGCTCGCCGCAATTTTAGGCGCGTTGCTCATCCCCGGGCTTGATCGGCGGCGTCGGTGGGTAATGGTTTGCTCCAGGCTTCCATTCAAGCTTTCAGGAATTAAAACCACTGTCAGAGGACTTGAAAAACTGCCCGCCGGCGATTGCATTTTGGTCGCGAATCACGCGAGCTATATCGATGGCGTCCTGGCGCAAGCATTCCTGCCGCCCCGTTTTTCTTACGTCATCAAAGGCGAAGTTCAGAATGTTCCGGTGGCTGGGTTCCTGCTCAAAAGAATCGGCTCGAAATTTGTCGAGCGTTTCAATGTCTCCGGCAGTGCGCGGGACGCACGTAGCCTGATGAAAGCGGCCAGCGCCGGTGAGTCTCTTGCATTCTTCCCCGAAGGTACTTTTGTCGAGGAACCGGGACTTGGCAAATTTCGGGCAGGCGCATTTGCAGCTGCAATCAACGCCGGCGTTCCCCTGGTCCCGGTGGTAATTTGCGGTTCACGGAAGATCCTGCCGGCTGGGGCAATACTGCCCAGGCATGGCCACCTTCAAATCGAAATTCTCAATCCGATTGACCGCAACGAAGCTGCGTGGGACAACAGCCGCCAACTCGCGGAGCTGGCTCGGCAGCGAATTCTGGAAGTGCTCGATGAGCCTGACCTCGTGTCAAAAGCGGCACAGTAATCGTCTATTCGAATATCAGTATTGCGCGATCGGTTTGGATACGGGAAAGTAGCGCCCATCAACCAATGCTGCATTAACGGAACACCACTATCATGAGTCACGATCCCGTTGTTATTGTTGCCGCCCGACGCACACCAATGGGTGCGTTCCAGGGGGTTCTCGAGCCTGTTTCGGCCACGGCTCTGTCTGCAACGGCCTGTCGTGCAGCGCTCGCTGACAGCCAGCTCGATGGCTCAGACATCGGTGAGGTCCTGTTGGGATGCGTTCTTCCTGCGGGCCTCGGGCAGGCACCGGCACGCCAGGCGGCACTGGCTGCCGGTTTACCGAAAGCTGTGCCCTGCACAACGGTCAACAAAGTCTGTGGCTCTGGCATGAAGACAACCATGCTTGGTCATGACCTGATCCTTGCGGGCAGTGCAGATGTCGTGCTGACAGGCGGCATGGAATCGATGAGCAATGCCCCCTACCTGATGCCCAAAGCCCGCAGCGGCTATCGTATGGGCCACCAGGAAGTCCTGGACCACATGTTTTTCGACGGGCTGCAAAACCCCTACGACGGCAACATGATGGGACATTTCGCTGAATTGACGGCAAGGAAATACGGCTTTTCGCGTGAGGATCAGGACGCCTTCGCTATAGCGTCTGTTACGAGAGCTCGTGCGGCGGCGGAAGCTGGCAGCTTCGAGGGTGAGATCGCACCGGTTACGGTCAAGACTCGCAAAGGCGAATCAATTGTCAGTGCAGACGAAGGGCCGACCGTGGCCAACATCGAAAAGATTCCCAATCTACGTCCTGCGTTTGCCAGAGATGGCACGGTTACTGCGGCAAGTTCGTCCTCAATCTCTGATGGCGCTGCCAGCCTTATCCTGATGCGCAAGAGCGACGCTGACTCGAGAAACATCAAGCCGCTGGCGACCATTGCCGGTCATTCTGGATTCGCGCATGAACCAGAGTGGTTTACGACCGCACCGGTCTTTGCCCTAAGAGCGCTGCACAAAAAGCTCGGCTGGGATGCAAATTCCGTTGACCTCTACGAAATTAATGAAGCATTCGCCTGCGTCACGATGGCAGCAATGAAGGACGTTGGACTTGATCACGGCAAAGTGAATGTCAATGGCGGCGCCTGCGCACTTGGCCACCCAATCGGCGCGTCAGGGGCGCGCATCATCGTTACGTTGGTCCACGCCTTGAAGAACCGTGGTGGTGGTAAGGGGATTGCATCACTTTGCATTGGCGGTGGCGAAGCAGTGGCCATCGGCGTTGAAGTCGAATAAGAAAACATCGGAGATAATAATGGATCTTGCATCAGCCAAAGCCGTCATAACCGGCGCCGCATCAATTCATGGACTGGGATTTGCCACAGCCAGGAAGGTAATCGACGCCGGTGGGCAAGTAGCGCTGTTGGACGTCAATGACGAAGAAGGCGAAAAGAGCGCGGCTGAACTCGGTGATCGTGCCATTTACATACACACCGACGTCTCCTCGGAAGCCGATGTTCAGTCTGCAATTAGCAAAGCGAACGATTTTATGGGCGGGATCACGCTGGCAGTCAACTGTGCCGGCATCATCGGTGCCGCGCGAGCGCTCGGCCGCGAAGCCCCAATGGCAGGTGAATTTTTCGAAAAAACCGTGAAAGTTAACCTCATTGGCTCCTTTCTCATTGCGAAGGAAGCCGCGAACGTGATGCAACACAACGAACCAAATACAGATGGCGAGCGTGGTCTGATTATTAGTACTGCATCAATTGCCGCATTTGAAGGACAGATCGGCCAGGTTTCGTATTCGGCATCGAAGGGTGGTGTTGTCGGTATGACACTTCCCCTGGCGAGAGAATTCGCACGGATTGGTGTTCGCGTAAATGTCATTGCGCCTGGTATCTTCATGACCCCGATGGTCGCTGGAATGACGCCGGAGCTTCAGGATTCACTGGGTGCGCAGGTTCCCTTCCCCTCTCGCCTCGGGCGGCCGGAAGAGTATGCCCACCTGGCAGCCAGCATTTATGAGAATGCAATGATCAATGGCGAAACCATCCGCCTCGATGGCGCGATCAGGATGCAGCCAAAGTAAGTTAGGATTACCCGCGAACGATCAGATCCGAGGGAACCTATCGACCGGGCCGCGGCAATTACATCCCCGAATAGTTTGGCCCACCGCCGCCTTCCGGAACCGTCCAAACGATGTTTTGTTTGGGATCCTTGATGTCGCAGGTCTTGCAGTGAACGCAATTCTGCGCATTGATTTGAAACCGCGGTTCACCACCGTCATCGATAACCTCGTACACCCCGGCCGGACAGTACCGCTGTGCGGGCTCGCCGAATTCCGGCAGGTTGTATGAAATCGGGATCGACTCGTCTTTCAGCCTGAGATGTGAAGGCTGATCTTCCTCATGATTGGTACTCGAAAGATACACGGACGACAGTCGATCGAAAGTGATGACACCATCTGGAGCCGGATATTCAATAGCTGGGGCATTGTCAGCTTTATCCAGTGACTCGTTGTCACGGTCTTTGTTGCGTAGTGTGAATGGCAATTTGCCGCGGAATATATTCTGGTCAATGAATGTAAACGCAGCGCCAAGGAACGTACCGAACCGGTGCAGAGCCGGACCGAAGTTTCTCGCCCGATACATCTCGTCGTGAACCCAGGACTCTTTGACCGCATTTCCAAAGGCAGTCAGATCTGAATTCGCCGAGCCGTTTGCAAGCGCCTCAAATACGCTCTCGGCTGCCAGCATCCCGGTCTTTATCGCGGTATGTGCACCCTTAATCTTCACGCCATTCAGAAAACCCGCGCCGCAACCAACGAGAACGCCGCCAGGGAATGTCAGTTTTGGCAAAGACTGGAGACCACCTTTGTTGACTGCTCGCGCTCCATAGCCGATCCGCTTGCCGCCTTCGAGGTAACCGCGAATCTTCGGGTGCAGCTTCCAACGCTGAAATTCCTGGAACGGCGACAAATTAGGATTATCGTAGTTGAGCGCCACAATGAAACCCAAAAATACCTGGTTGTTCCCGGCGTGATACAGAAAGCCGCCACCCTCGGTTCGATTGTTCAGTGGCCAACCCATCGTATGCACCACGAGGCCTTCCTGGTGCTTTTCAGGATCGATCTCCCAGACCTCTTTCACGCCAAGACCGTAATGTTGCGGGTCCGCGTCCTCTCTCAGGTTGAACTTGTCCATCAGTTCTTCGCCGAGGTTACCGCGTACCCCTTCGGCAAAAATCGTGTATTTGCCGAGCAGCTCGTAACCGCGCTGGTAGCCGGGCTTTTTTTCGCCGTTTTTACCAACACCCATGTCGCTGGTCGCAACGCCGGTAACCTGCCCTGCCTCGTTGTACAGAACTTCCGACGCGGCAAAGCCCGGAAAGATGTTGATCCCGGACTCTTCTGCCTTTTCACCGAGCCACTGGCACAACCTGCCGAGGCTAATAATATAATTGCCCTTGTTGTGCATGGGCGATGGCAGGAACATTCCAGGCACAGGCATCGATTTTCGCTCACTCGTCAGGTAGTGAATGATGTCTTTGCTGACGGCAGTCTGGACGGGTGCACCCTCTTCCTTCCAGTTCGGAAACAGCTCATCGAGACCGCGCGGCTCGAAGACATTTCCCGAAAGAATGTGGGCGCCGATTTCAGAGCCTTTTTCGACCACAACCACAGAAATCTCGCTGCCTGCCGTCTCCGCCAGCTGTGCCAGTCGGCACGCCGCAGCAAGCCCGGCAGCCCCGCCACCGACGATGACAACGTCAAATTCCATGGATTCCCGTTCTGCTTGTTCGGACATTGTTTCTTCTTCTTTAGGTCAGTGCCGGCTCATTCTAGCAAAACAGCGGTTTTTCACCGTACCAAAATCGATGTAGGCTCTCGGCACGATGGCGACTTCCCTGTGACAATCAAAGCTCAATACGAGGCTGTAGTGGCTGCCGGGACGATCGTTACTGACGACGCTCAACGCCGTGTGGTCGACAAACTCGATGCATTGCAGCTGAGAATAGCCGCACAGAGTACGCTCAGAGCAAAAATCAGTCGCCTGCTTTCGGGGAAAAGGGAGCGTCCAGCGCCCAGAGGGATCTACTTGTGGGGTGGCGTCGGTCGGGGCAAGACATTCCTGATGGATCTGTTCTACGGCTCACTCGAAATCGAAGCGAAAAGGCGAATTCACTTCCACCGCATGATGAGTGAAGTTCACGCCCGGCTGAAAAATATCGAGGATACAGAGGACCCACTCGACCTGGTCGCAGCGAATATTGCTGCAGAAACATCCGTGCTTTGTTTTGACGAGTTCTTTGTCAGCGATATCGGCGACGCGATGATTCTTGGCCGGCTGCTGGACGGGCTATTCCAACGTGGCGTCATTCTGGTCACAACTTCAAATGCCCGGCCTGCAGAACTCTATCGTGATGGCCTGCAACGCCAGAGCTTTCTCCCTGCTATCGACGCCCTGGAAAGACATACCGACGTGATTGAGCTGGACGGCGGCACCGACTACCGCCTGCAGCTATTCGAGGAGGCGGGAACGTATCTGATGTCTTCTGACAATTCCACCGAAATAAAGCTGGATCACTACTTCAATGGCATCGCGTCGGGTGAAAAGCTTGAGAACCACAGGATCGAGGTCCTCGGCCGGGATATTCAAACACGCCGTTGCGCCAAAGGCATAGCCTGGTTCGACTTCATGGAGCTCTGCGATGGACCGAGAAGCCAGGAGGATTACATCGAGATCGCCCGCTGGTACCCCACCGTGATCGTATCGGGTTTGCCTGAACTGGGCATGGAAAATGAAAACGCTGCCCGGCGTTTCATTGCCCTTGTCGACGAGTTTTATGACCGCAAGGTCAAACTGGTCGTTTCGGCGGAGGCCCCGGCAGACTCACTGTATAAAGGGGCTCGCCTTGAATTCGAATTCCAGCGGACTGCGAGCCGCCTGATCGAGATGCAATCCGCGGCATATCTGCACGCCCCACACCTCGCCTGAATGGTTCTGCGGTAAGTCCCGATTCCCCATACGGAAACAACAAAGTAGAATCGCCTGTCCACTTTGCAAGGTCCGGCAGGAGCATACCGGGATGAATGAAAACCCCGATAAAGAACTGATTTTAGAAGACTTTTTGCCGTACCGGCTGGCCATTCTGTCGCACACAGTTTCAAGCCTCATTGCCCGCGTTTACGACAAGCGCTTCGGGCTCACCATTCCGGAATGGCGGGTCATAGCCATTGTCGGCCGCTTTCCCGGCCTTTCTGCGGTCGAAGTTGCAGAAAGAACCATGCTGGACAAGGTTGCCGTGAGTCGTGCGGTCACGAAGCTGATAAAAGCCGGGCGGATTGACCGTGAATTTGCGGATGCCGACAGGCGGCGCTCGATACTTACCCTGTCGGAGGACGGTCGCAAGGTTCACGACGAAGTCGCGCCCCTCGCAATGGCGATGGAAGACGACCTGCTGCATGGTCTCGCTGATGACGAAATCGCTATCCTGAATACCGTTATAGAGCGCCTCCTGGTTCGGGCACGCCTTATCAGTTCACCTTGAAAAACCCGAGATAATTTTTTACCTGTTTTAGCGACCTGATGGGTAGTAATGCGCGTGCCAGAAGACTAACCTTGCCATCCGAAAGCTTCAGCTAATTATTGCGCCAGCAAGACCCTGCAATCGACCGGTCGGAGTACCCGCGGTGTCAAAACAGCAACAACGTCGTTCCAGCGATTTTTCCGAAAATCTGATCGAAGAAATAATTGCGACCAAGCCCCGGCCGCAGTGCCTGGCCTCGAAAAAAGAAATTGATCCCTTTCTGCGCCAGTATTTTGCGCACGTGCCCTATGAAGACATGCTCGGCCGGTCGCCGGTTATCATGGGACAGGCTGCGGCATCGCACCTGGACTTCGCCAGAATCCGCAAACCCGGCAAGGCTTTGTTGCGGATCTTTAACCCGATAGCAAAAAAACACGGCTACCAGTCGGCGTTCACCATCATTGAAATGGTCAACGACAATATGCCATTCCTTGTTGATTCGGTATCGGCCGCAATCAATAGGCAGGGCCTCGCAATCCATATGACTGTGCACCCGATTCTCCGGGTCTTCCGCGACGGTCGCGGCAAACTGATGCACATTGGTGGAGAGCACGACGACGGCGGCCAGGTCGAATCCTACATTCGCTTTACGGTAGACCGTGAAGCCGACGAGCAGCATCTGAATATCCTTGAACACGAGATACAAAAGGTTCTTTCAGATGTTCGGGTCTCAGTTCGCGACTGGCGGAAAATGCGCGACAAGATGCTTGAAGCGGCGTCGACGTTGAATCGCGGTCCCGCAGGTGCCGACGCTGCAGTCCGGGTCGAGACGGACGCACTGCTGCAGTGGATGGTCGACGATCATTTCACGTTCCTGGGTTATCGGGAGTACAGGCTAAGAAAACGAGGTGAAAAACTATTCCTGGCGCCAGTCAAAGGATCCGGGCTTGGCGTCCTGTCCAACGACGAACGTGGTGGACGCGCTGTGGAACTCAGTAAAGAAATGCGCCGCCATACCCGCTCAAAAGACTGGCTCATTATTACAAAGGCGAATTCCCGGTCAACGATTCACCGCCACAGTTTTCTCGACTATGTTGGGGTTAAGATATTTGACGGTAAGGGAAACGCGGTCGGCGAAAAACGTTTTATAGGACTTTTTACCTCTGTCGCTTACAGCGAAAATCCACGCAACATCCCGCTGCTCCGTCTCAAGGTTCAGCGCGTCCTCGAATCTGCAGATATTGGCCCGTCGGGACATCGCGGCAAAGCGTTAATGCACATTATCGATTCATTTCCGCGCGATGAACTATTCCAGGCGACAGTTCCCGACCTGGTTCGAACGACCACGGGCATCCTGAATCTGCAGGATAGGCGGCGCGTTAAGTTTTTTTTACGGCGAGATACGTTTCGGCGTTTCTTCTCGTGCATTGTTTACGTGCCACGAGAACAATACACAACCGTGATACGTCGTCGCGTCGAAGAAATCCTGCTTGACGAGTTTCAGGGTCTGTCAGTCGACTCAAGCGTGCAAATCGTAGACTCGCCACTTGCGAGGCTACACACGATTGTACGGACCAGTGTTGACGGGAAGCCGAAGATCAGCATCAAGCGGATTGAGCAGCGGATTGAGAACGCGGTCATCAGCTGGCGAGATCACTTGCGCGTCCAGTTAATAGATCGATTCGGCCAGGACGAAGGATTCGGCTTATTTCGTGAATATGGAGAAAGCTTTTCGCCAGCATACGAAGACGACACGGACCCCCGGATTGCATGTCTCGATGTGAAACGAATGGATGGACTGCTCAAAGGGGAGCATGAAAACTTCCTTTTGCTTCACCAGCCTGCCGGCGCAGATGCCAGCACACTGCACTTCCGCACATTCAGAAAAGGTGAGCCGCTGGCATTGTCCCGCGTCCTGCCGCTACTTGAAGACCTTGGCACTGAAGTTTATGCAGAAAGGCCCTATCCCGTAGAATTGCGTAACGGCGATTCCTTCTGGATTCAGGACTTCGAGCTCCGTTTCGAAAACTCCGCGGACATCGATATAGAATCTGCCGCCGAAAGGTTTCAGGAGGGATTCCGGCAGGCATTGTCAGGAGAGTCAGAAAGCGACAATTTCAATAGACTGATTCTGGCCGCCAGCCTGGACGCCAGGCAGATTTCGCTGATCCGTTGTTACGCGAAGTTCATTCTGCAGCTCGGCATCCCGTTCAGCCAAAACGCAATGGAAGAGGTTCTGGTCGCACATGCCGATCTTGCGCGTGCGTTCGTCCGGCAGTTCGAGTTGCAGTTTAATCCGAAACTAAAGAAGCCTGCCCGACTTGAAAGCATCAAAAACTGCACCTCGACAATTTCGCGTGGTGTTTCCCGCGCCAGAAGCCTGGATGAAGACAGGATCCTGACCGCGTTTGCCGGCGCCATCAGCGCCACCCTCCGGACGAATTATTTTCAAACGGACGATGACGGCCAGTTCAAGCCGTGTATATCCATCAAGGTTGATCCGGACAGGATTCCTGAGGCGCCATTGCCGAAGCCGAAGTATGAGATCTTCGTCTATTCGTCCCGTGTAGAGGGCGTGCATCTTCGCGGCGGCGATATCGCTCGCGGCGGCATTCGCTGGTCTGATCGCCGCGAGGACTTCCGGACTGAAGTCCTCGGCTTGATGAAGGCCCAGGTCGTAAAAAACACCGTCATTGTTCCAACCGGCGCCAAGGGCGGTTTCTTTCCAAAAAACCTTCCGGACGACGACCGTGAAGCAATCATGGCGGAAGGCATTGCCTGCTACCGAATTTTTATCTCGGGCCTGCTCGATATCACTGATAACGTCGCCGACGACAAGGTCGTGCCCCCAAAGAATGTTGTCCGCCGAGACGGCGACGACCCCTACCTGGTCGTCGCAGCAGACAAAGGAACTGCAACGTTCTCGGATATCGCCAATGGAATTGCCGCAGAATACGAATTCTGGCTTGACGATGCGTTCGCATCCGGCGGGTCGGCCGGTTATGACCATAAGAAAATGGGAATCACCGCTCGTGGCGCCTGGGAAGCAGTGCGACGACATTTCCGCGAGCAAGACGTAGATGTTCAGAAGGACCTGTTCACCGTTGCCGGAATCGGGGATCTCAGTGGCGATGTGTTTGGCAATGGCATGCTGCTCTCGCGCAAGATCAGGCTTCTCGCGGCATTCAATCACATGCACATTTTCCTCGATCCGGATCCGGACGTTGCGGCGAGTTTTCGCGAACGCCAGCGCGTATTCCGCATGGGCCGCTCAAGCTGGACAGACTACAAAGAGGAACTGATTTCGAAAGGCGGCGGTGTGTTCTCCCGCCAGGCCAAAAAGATTCGCCTGAGCGCGGAAGCGCGGCGCATGCTCGGAACGCAAGAGACCACGATGCGGCCGCTGGAACTCATTCGAACGATTCTGCGAATGGAAGTGGATTTGTTTTGGAATGGTGGTATCGGCACCTACGTTAAGGCAAGCACAGAAAGCCATGCAGATGTCGGCGACAGAAGTAATGACAATGTGCGAGTCAACGCAAACGAACTTCGTTGCAAGGTTGTTGGCGAAGGCGGCAATCTTGGTCTGACACAACGAGCTCGCATCGAGTACAGCCTGAACGGCGGGCGGATCAATACAGATTTTATTGACAACTCCGCTGGCGTAGACAGTTCGGACCGGGAAGTAAATATCAAAATCCTGCTGGGCGCCGCAGAACAGGACGGACGACTGACGCGCGAGAAACGCAACAAGATTCTTGCCGAAATGACCGATGATGTTGCCGCGTTTGTACTGCGCAACAACTACCTGCAGACGCAGGCAATCAGCATGATGGAAGCTCGCACGCGGGAACGAATCTCGGAGACTGCGAGGCTGATCAACAACCTTGAGAAGACCGGTCTCCTGGATCGCGATCTGGAATTCCTTCCGGACGAGGTTGAAATCGAAGAGCGCCGACAACGAAAGCAGGGGCTGACCCGGCCAGAGCTCGCCGTAGTTGTCAGTTACGCGAAAATCGATCTGTACAACGGTCTTGTGAGTTCGGATCACGCCCTGGACGACTTTTTGACCACGGATCCGCAGCGCTACTTCCCACCACTCATCCGAAAGCGCTTCACTGACCTGATTCCGGGGCACAGGCTGAGCCGGCAAATCCTGGCGACACTCATTGCCAATAATATTGTCAACCGGATGGGACCGGCTTTCGTCAAGCGAGTCGAGGTCGACTCCGGTGCGGACATCGTGACAATTGCCAGGGCATACGTAGTCGCCCGCGAAGTCTGTCAGGCAAGCGATATCTGGCACACGATTGAGAGCCTCGACAACGTGATTCCGACGTCTGTGCAGCAAAGCATCATGTTCGATGTGGGCCGGATTCTTCGCCATGCCTGTTATTGGCTAATCGAAAGATACGGTGACGACCTGGACATTGTGGAGTCCGTTGATCACCTCAAAGATCATATGGCAACGATCTACTCGCGCGCTCTTGGCATCGTCATTGGGCCTGCGAAGAAACGGCAGAAAGCTGCTGCAAAGGAATACATCAATCACGGCGTTCCCGACAAGCTCGCGAAAAAGATGTCGTCGCTGTTACTTACGCGGGGCGGGCTCGACATTGCAGATCTCTCTAATCGATTCCGTAAAGATGTCATGGAAACCGCGCGCATGTACTCCCAGATGAGCGATCGTCTTGGCATTGTCTGGATGAATCGCTGTGTCGAGGGCCTGGAGGTGGAAGGTCGCTGGCAGGCACTGGCCCGCAGCAATCTGCGCGATGATTTCTACCGCATTCGCCGCGATTTCGCAGTGGCGCTGTTGAGCGGTCGAAGTCGAAAAACACCGGAGAACATTTTTTACACGTGGATGGAAAAGAACTCTGGCGCTGTTCGAAAATTCGATTCAATATTGTCCGAAATGCAGCTTCGGCAGGATATCGACTTCGCTACACTGTCGGTCGCTTCGCAGGAATTGCGCAAGCTGACGGACAGTCTTTAAATAAACCTCAGAATATGCCGGAGCATTCATGTCTGGAAAATTGATACTTTGCCGTCACGGCCAAAGCGAGTGGAATCTTAAGAACCTGTTTACCGGGTGGCACGACGTAGATTTGACTGATAAAGGCGTAGAAGAAGCAAAAGAAGCCGGCCGGCTTCTCGGCGAACTCGACTACAACATCGACATCGCATTCACATCTGTCCTTAAACGCGCCATCAGAACGTTGTGGCTGATGCTCGATGAAATGGACCGTATGTGGATCCCGGTTGTTCGGGACTGGCGATTGAATGAGCGCCATTACGGCGCTCTGCAGGGATTGAACAAGGCCGAAACAGCCGAAAAATATGGTGACGAGCAGGTACATGTCTGGCGACGAAGCTACGCCACTCCACCACCGGCACTTGAACCTGACGATGAAAGACATCCTTCCCACGATGAGCGCTACCGGGGAATCGCTGATTTGCCGGCCACAGAATCACTCGCGACCACTCTGGATCGCGTTGTCCCGTGCTGGGAGCAGATTATTGTTCCCGAGCTAAGAAATGGCCGGAACGTGTTGATCGCTGCTCACGGTAATAGTCTGCGGGCCCTGGTAAAGATGCTTGACGATGTGTCCGAAGAGGAAATCACCGGGTTCAACATACCCACCGGCGTACCCATTGCCTATGAACTTGATGACAACCTGAAACCTGTTTCGCGCGAGTTTCTGGGCGATCCGGAGGCTGTTGCGGCTGCCGCCGCTGCAGTCGCGAACCAGGCCAAGGCGAAATGACCCGGAGTTCTGATACCGCAGCGCAGGTGTCCTAGAGGCGCGCGCAATTCGCTTCCTCACGACAATCCTCTGCCCGATTTTTGCAGTCGGGCTCGCCAACGCCCAAAACGCCGATATCCTGGCCACGGCCCCTCCCACCTCGATAGTCCTTGAGACCGACTACATCGGCAATGATGACTTGCCGAATTGTGACTGGTACACCCCGGCGGCCGAATTTCTAACTTCGGAAGAGCCGGAAAAATTCGGCCGGGCCTGTCGAGTAAATATTCGGATCCGAGGCGCCATTAATCGTGATGGCGCAAAGTTGTTTGCGGAATTGATTTCAAGCCTTAAAGATTTTGGCTATCAACCCACGTCGATTGTACTCAACTCCCGCGGCGGAGATGCGGATGCGGCAATCTCAATTGCCCGTATTATTCGCGATACCGAAGTTTTCGACAGCATGCAGGTGGAGACCCGAATCGACGAGAGTTATGACGCTGTATGCTTCAGCGCCTGTATTGTTATTTTCTCGGCCGGTTATCAGCGGAGCCTGGACTTCAATATCAACGGCGACAACAATCTGCCATCGCGGCTGGGTATGCACGGCCCCGGGCAGTTCGACCGAAGCCAGGCCAGTTATGACACGTCACCAGGCAACTCCGAAATCATGCGCATAGGCCGCCGACTGAAGGAATACTTTCGTGACATCGGTGTCGCTGAAGAATTTGTAGATGACATGTTCAATGTGCCGTTTGACGAAATACACCTGCTCACCCGCCAGGAGCTGATCAGCTACGGTCTTTATTCGGATTAGTGGCGGACGCCATCACTCCTGTTTTTTCGGATCAGAACGTTTCGTATGCGTTGCGTCTTCTGCGAGGACTCGTACCAGGCCCTCCTGGGTGCTCGATGCCACGAGAGCACCTGCGCGATTGAAAAACTGGCCCCGGGCAAACCCTCTTGCGCCGGATGAATTCGGGCTGTCCATTGAATAGAGCAGCCAATCATCGACGCGGACATCACGATGAAACCACAGAGCGTGATCAAGACTCGCCATCATTACCCGACCCTGGCCGAATGGCAGACCATGCGGCAATGTACTGGTTCCTAGTAGCTCATAGTCAGACACGTAAGCAAGCAGGTTTTGATGAAGACTTTGCTCATCCGGCAGCGCGTCTACCGTTTTTATCCAGACATGCTTCACGGCCGGTCTCGGTTCCAGTGACATGAATTCCATTGGCTGTACCGGCCTGAATTCGAAAGGTCGCTTGATCGTCAGGTAGCGATGCATTTTTTCCGGGATTTTATCGAGCATCTGTGGCGCGACTTCTGTCAGATCCGGCAGGCCATCAGGGCCTTCGACTTCCGGCATTGCCGAATGGTGTTCAAGGCCGTGCTCGGGCACCTGGAAGGACGCTGCAAGGTTAAAAATCGGCCGGCCATGCTGAATGGCAACCACCCGTCGGACGGAAAAACTCCCCCCATCGCGCGAACGATCTACATCGTAAATGATTGGCGCGCTCATATCGCCACGACGGAGAAAATACGCGTGCAGGGAATGCGCACGCCGTCCTTCAACGGTGTGGTGCGCTGCCGATAATGCCTGACCGAGAACCTGCCCACCGAAAACCTGCGCGCCGCCTATGTCGCGGCTCTCGCCCCGGAATATATTATCTTCGATGCGCTCAAGCTTCAGGAGATGAAGCAGGTCCTTTAAGACTGGATGCATAAGGCCCGGTCAGCTGTTCGCTATTCCGCCATCGACCACTATTCCGGTGCCGCTGACAAATACCGAATCATCTGTCGCAAGGAATAATGCGACCTTGGCAATATCAACCGGCTCGCCCAAACGCCGGGCGGCTGAACGCTTAATACAATAATCTCGAAGGTCTTTGTCGTTATTGAAAACGCGACGACTTTCCGGAGTCATAATGGCACCAAGCTGGATGTAGTTCGCGTTGATGCCAAATTGGGCAGTATCCGCCGCCAACCTGCCGGTGAGTTCTGCAATTGCGGCTTCGGATTTAGCATACGCATCAGAGCCGTTCTGGCTGAATACGCTTCTGTTGAAGCCCAGGATGATAAGGCGGCCGGCAGGGCTACTCTTCATCAGCGGCAATAGTTGCGTACAAACCCCTTCAACGAGGTCGTTTTTTCGCGTGATTATTTTGGCCAGTGCTTCGTCATCGCCGTCACTGACTGGTGCGTCAGCGTACAGGCTGAAATTGCAGACCACGATATCAACAACACCGAGCTCACTCGACGCAAGTTTGCCAATCTGGGCGGCGACGTCCGGCGCATTGATGTCGATCGGCGCGCCACGAACACCACGAACACCCTTGAAATGTGTATCGATACCAGAGTTCACGGAATCCAGCGCAAGAACTTCGGCGCCATGTTTGATCAGCGTGCGCACGATTGCTTCACCAATGCCGCTCGCGGCACCAGTTACCACTGCCCTTAACCCGAAAAGACGCAAGGCGTTAGCCATAATTCACCCAAAGAAAATATCGTCTGAAATTCTATCAGCCCGGCAACTTGTAATCCGCGAACTGCTTCCGTAAATCGATCTTTTTAATCTTGCCCGTCGCAGTATGCGGAATTTCATCGACGAACACGACATCGTCCGGGATCCACCACTTTGCGATCTTGCCATCCAGCCACTGCAGAATTTCCTCACCGGTCAATTCGGCGCCTTCGGCCTTGATGATGATCAGTAGCGGGCGTTCGGTCCATTTTGGATGCGGTACGCCAATCACCGCTGCCTCGGCAACGGCAGGGTGCCCCATGGCCGTATTCTCTACATCAATGGAACTAATCCACTCGCCACCGGATTTAATGACATCCTTGGTGCGATCGGTAATCGCCATGTAGCCAAGCTCATCAATGGTCGCGACATCGCCCGTGTCGAACCAGCCGTCTTCCGTATGCGACTCGCTTTCACCTTCAAGTTTGTAGTAATCACTGCAGATCCAGGGTCCGCGAACCTGTAACGCCCCGTAGGCTACGCCATCCCAGGGCAACTCCTTGCCCTCGTCATCAACAATCCTCATTTCGACACCGCAGATGCCGCGGCCTGCTTTAGCCTTCAGTGAAATCATGTCGTCCGGGCTCAGGTTCTCGGTGCCAAACTTTGGCGTGCTAACCGTACCGAGCGGGCTCATTTCGGTCATGCCCCAACCCTGGATGACATCCACGTCGTGCTTGTCACGAAATTCCCTGATCATGGCTTCCGGAACAGCCGCCCCGCCAATAATTGTTCGCTCGAGACAGTTGAGCTTCTGGCCACTGGCCTCCGCGTACTGAAGCAATGCCAGCCACACGGTTGGAACGCCGAGAGAAAGAGACACTTCTTCCTGCTCCAACAACTGATACAAAGTCTCTCCATCACCCATCTTAGGTCCGGGGAAAACCAACTTCGTCCCAACCATCATCGCAGCGTAGGGAATGCCCCAGGCATTCACGTGGAAAAGCGGAACGACCGGCAGCACGCAATCGTGACTCCGAAGATTCATGACATCCGGCGACACCGCCGCGTAGGCGTGCAGGATCTGCGAGCGGTGGCTAAAAAGAACACCCTTTGGGTTGCCCGTTGTGCCTGACGTGTAACAAAGTGCACAAGCAGTGCGCTCGTCGAATTCAGGCCATTCATACTCGTCGCTTTCGGAGCCGATAAGAGATTCGTAGGAAACCGCATTTTTCAAACTTGTTTCAGGCATGTTCGCGTCGTCAGTCATAACGACGAATCCTTCAACACCCGGAATCTGATCGGCGATCTTTTCTACGAGCGGAAGGATCAGCAGGTCGACGAACAGCCATTTGTCTTCAGCATGGTTGATGATGAAGACGATCTGCTCAGGGAATAATCTCGGATTCACCGTGTGGCAGACAAAGCCCGCCCCACCAATTGCGTAGTAGGCCTCAAGGTGCCGGTAGTCGTTCCAGGCAAGCGTCGCGATACGATCGCCATGATCAAGACCCAGTTTAGCTATGGCATTGGCAAGCTGACGCGTACGGCGACAACAATCAGCGTAGGTGTAACGATGCAGAGGGTTGTCAGCGGTCACTGACACAATTTCCCGATCGCCGAAATTCTTGTCTGCGTGTCGCAGAATCGACGAAATCAGGAGTTCAGACTCCATCATCAAGCCGTGCATTTTGATTCCTTTTGTTGTTCTGAGTGCCTTGATCGGACTGGCAATTTAACAGAACTTGGCTGCCGAACTGAAACAATTGTTGATGCACATCAGCGCGCTGTCGACAGATTCTTCAGAATGTCTCGGGAAAATCGCCATATCGTCCCGAATCCACGCGAATTCTGCGGCTTTCCGTAGCACCTTCTGGCGAACTATCGTGATATCCTTCAGCGACTTAACGCTGCAGATGGCCACGAGACACGGATATTCTCTCGGACATCAGGGAAGCGGGCCCGGCCAACAGACTGGCTGGAGCGATCTGATTATTCTGGAGAAAAATGATGGCCAGCGTATTCCACCAATCGTTTTTGAAATTCACACTGCGAACCGCGGTTGCAGTGTTCGCCTCGGCAGGAATCTGTCTGCCGGCAATAGCACAGGATGACGTGCTCATTGAAGAAATCATTGTTTTCGCCACCAAGAGGGCGGCGGACGTTCAGGAGATCCCGGTTGCTGTGACGGCAATCACAGGCGACGAAATCCAGAATGCTGGTATCAAGGATGTATTCGACCTGCAGCAAAATGCACCCGGCCTCATCGTCGGGCAAAGCCAGACCGCAACGACATCGAACTTCTCGATTCGCGGCATCGGCACCAGCTCTAACAACTTTGGCCTCGAGTCATCCGTCGGCCTTTATGTCGATGGCGTCTACCGCTCGCGGCAAAACTCGATGATCAACGAACTTGTCGACATCGAAGCGGTGGAGGTACTCCGAGGTCCACAGGGCACGCTATTCGGCAAGAATACGCCGCAGGGTGCGATCAACATCCGTACGGTTGCGCCAGATACTGATGACTCGAATGCGTTTGTCGAATTGACCGCAGGCGATTACGGCCTGATGCGACTTTCAGCAGCGGGCAATTTCTCGCTGACCGACAACACCGCAGTGCGCGCAACATTATTTGGCAGTCAACGTGATGGATACGTCGACGACTTTTACGGCGGCAGCGACGTTTTCAACGACCGCGATCGATTTGGTGGACGATTACAACTTGCGTACTCGAATAACGATAATTTTGACATGCGCATCATCGCCGACTATTCCGAAATCGACGAGACATGCTGTGTCGCAGTCGCCCGGGTTGACAGCATTTATGCCAACGCCTACACCAACCCCGCCTCGCCAGTTCCGGGCGGCCTCGTTCCAGGATCAGATTTCCTGTTATTCGGCCTGGGCGGCACGGTCTTCTCAGCCAATCCTTATGGTCCGGCAGAGATCGGGCTGGCAACGGCAGTTGCGCAGGGACTTGGGCTACCTGGTAACGGCACCATCGTGGGCAGCACGCCTTTCGACGAATACACCGTGGCGCTCAATTCGATGCCAAACTCGACCAGCGAAGACGCCGGCTTGTCCGTCGAATTTAACTGGGACCTGGCCAATGACATGACGATCACGTCAATCACGGCGTACCGCGCATTCGACACGACCTCCACGATCGACGCAGATTTCACGGACTCGCCTTTGCTGAACCGGCAACAGCAGGCACAACAATCTTCAATTTCACAGGAATTGCGTTTGTCAGGCAGTTTTGGTGATGATGATCGCGGGACTTTTGTGACGGGGTTTTATTACTTTGATCAGGACCTCGACAACCAGCGCCAGACCAACGGCGAGGTATTATTAGGACCTTATCTCGGTGTGGCGCAGCCGGACCTGACCCTTGTCGCTGGCGGTGTTGATGCACTCAGTGCGGCAACGGGTGGCCTTATCCCGCCATCGGGTACTGCGTTCCCATTCGGTTCGTTTGCCGACGATGACGTCAAACAACAACACACGAGCATGGCAGTCTTCGGCCAGGTCGATTTCCCGATCGGTGAAAATTTCCTCCTGACCGTCGGCGCGCGGTATACCGATGAGCAGAAGGATATGACCGCGAACTTCGTGCAGACCGCGCAGGGACCGCCGCCTGATCTGGATGCCATTCAGGTTGTATTTTGTTCTGCTGATCCCGTTTGCGGACCGGCGTTCGGCTTGCCGCCGTTCAATCCATTAGATCCGGCTACCCAGGCGATCATCGCACCGTATACAGTTGATGGTTGGGGTACCTACCTGTTTGCTCCGTTGTCGCCACGTCCTGATATCGACACCAGCCTGGAGGACGATCAGGTCACCGGCACGGCCAAGCTGACCTGGTTCGCCAGTGATTCGACAATGTTGTACTTGTCTTACGGCGAAGGCTACAAGTCGGGCGGCACGAACACCGACCGTATCAATCCCGCATTCGATGTCCTGTTTGCTGCCGAAACTTCTGAATCGATTGAACTCGGCATAAAGGCAGACTTCCCGGATGCAAACCTGAGAGTCAACCTCGCTGTCTATGACACGCAGGTCGACAACCTCCAGGCGAACTCCTGGACCGGCACCGGATTCAACGTGCAGAACGCCGGTAAAGCGGATACGTCAGGCTGGGAACTGGAAACCTGGTGGTTGCCGACGGACACGCTCTCATTTCAGGCCTTCTGGGTTCGCAGCGACGCCAAGTACGAAGACTTCCTGCTAGGCACCTGCCAGGACGCCTGGGTGTTTCATAATGGCCAACCTGATCCAGGTAGCGGCGGGGATATTGACGCCAACATCTGCGACAGAAGTGGCGGCCGCCTGGCATACAACCCGGAAGACACGTTTTTCTTCGCATTTACCAAAGATTTCCTGATTGGAAACTCATCGGTTTTATTCATTCGTGGTGAGTACTCGTACTACTCGGATACACTTACCGACGGCGACCTCGATCCGCTCACAAATCTTGAAGCCTTCAGTATTGTCAATGCGCGAATTGGTATGCGTTGGGAAGATGCGGGGACGGAACTTACGCTCTGGGGCCGAAACCTCACCGACGAGCGCTACTACGCAGGCTCCTTCGATGGTCCAGTGCAGTCTGGCAGGATGAATTCCTACCCGGCCGAACCGATGACTTTCGGCGCGACATTCCGCATGAGCTTCTAAAGAAAGACGACATGAACAAAAGACGGGCCTTAGGGCCCGTTTTTTTTATCTTGCTCTGCCCGGCCCGGCGATGTACCAGGCGACATGTGCAAACACCGGAAGAAGTATGACGACCGCAATCCAGATCGTCTTGCCCCAATGTCCCGCAGAGCTGTGAAATATCCGCCACACCACCCAAATATCCAATAACAGCATCAGAAACCCAACGATAACGGCTACTTCCATCGATCACTCCCGCATCTTTTTATTACTTGGCTCAACCGGATCTGGTGCATTGTAGACTCTTCTAAATGCGATTGTTTGCGGTAGTATTCGGGACAATCTCCGGCACACCGTAGCCGGCAAAATAACAAAAGGAACAAATCGCCATGGGGTATCTATACAGCAATATCCTGGAAACGATCGGCAGGACACCGGTTGTTCGCCTGAATAAGATTGCGCCGGAAGGCATTAACATTTACGTCAAGATCGAGTCGTTCAATCCCATGGGCTCAGTCAAGGACCGGCTCGCGCTCGGCGTTATTGAAGACGCTGAGAAATCCGGCGCTTTGAAGCCAGGCCAGACGGTCATCGAGGCCACCAGTGGCAATACAGGAATCGGACTGGCAATGGTCTGCGCCCAGAAGGGCTATCCTCTCGTCGTAACAATGGCTGAGAGCTTCAGTATTGAACGCCGCAAGATGATGCGTTTCCTGGGAGCGAAAGTCGTATTGACGCCAGCAGCGCTGAAAGGCAGCGGCATGCTCGCCAAGGCAACAGAACTCGCTGAAGAACACGACTGGTTTCTGAGCCGGCAATTTGAAAACGAATCCAACGCAGATGCACACACCCGCACGACAGGTCCTGAAATACTGGACGACTTCGATGGCGAGAGGCTCGACTACTGGGTCACCGGATTTGGCACCGGCGGCACGCTAAAGGGTGTTTCCCGCGTGCTCAAGGCAGAACGGCCAGGCACCAAAATCATCGTCTGCGAACCGGATAATTCACAAATTCTCGGCAGCGGTATTCCGCAGGAGAGAGATGCCAGTGGCACGCCCTCTGACAGTCATCCCTTCTTCCGCCCCCATCTCATGCAAGGCTGGAGCCCGGACTTTATTCCGAAGCTCACAGAGGATGCTGCAGCGGCGGATATGATCGATGAGATTGTTCCTGTCAGCGGAGCCGAGGCAATGCGGCTAAGCAAGGCTCTCGCCGCGGAGGAAGGAATATTTGTTGGCGTATCTGCCGGAGCGACCCTGGCTGGAGCCATGGAAGTTGCAAAGGTGGCCGACAAGGGATCCACGATTCTCTGCATGCTGCCGGACACCGGTGAGCGATATCTCTCTACGCCATTGTTCGAGGACATTCCCGAGGACATGACGACTGACGAAATGGATATCTCGAAATCGACGCCGGGCTATCGATTCGACGCACCGCCACCTGCGTCACCTGCTGAAGAAGAGGAAGAGGACGTTGCCGCGGCACCGGCAGACGCCGTAAAGTTTCTCGAAGAGACAACTCATGACAAGGAGTTTCCCGTTGTACTGCTGGCGCTCGAATGGTGCGAGTTTTGCTGGTCCGTACGCAAGATGCTGGCCAAATACGAAATCCCCTATCGGGCGGTCGATCTCGATTCGGTCGAATACCAGCAGGACAACAAAGGCGGCAATATCCGGGCGGCCATTCGCGAACAAACCGGTTTGAAAACAATTCCTCAAATCTACATTGGCGGTCAGCACATTGGTGGTGCGACGGAGTTGTTCGATGCCTGCAAAGACGGTTCAATGCAGAAACTGCTGGAGGAAAACGCGGTCTCGTACAACAAAGACGTTGGCATCGACCCCTACTCTTTCCTGCCAGGTTGGTTGCATTCCCGGTAAATTGAGCAGGCCTCGCCGTCTATAGAGCTAAAGCCCCTCGAAGAAGTAGATTCCGATTGTTTCTGCAATGCAGGCGGGTTTTCTTTCGCCCTCGACCTCAATTTTGACCTCCGAAGTCAGGTGCAATGCACCACCCCGTTTGCGCGCCGTCAGAACAGTCGCCCTGCCCCGAACCCTGGCACCGTGCGGCACCATCGTATAAAAGCGCACTTTGTTGCAGCCAAAATTGAGCGCACGAGTCAGCGTCGGCACTTCGACAAATTTACCGGTTAGCGCCGGAATCAGGGCCAGCGTCAGGTAGCCGTGCGCGATGGTCTTGCCGTCAGGCAACTCCCTTGCAGCCCGCTCTTTATCTACGTGAATCCATTGAAAATCATCAGTCGCATCTGCGAACTTTTCGATCCTGTCCTGATCGATCAACATCCAGTCGGAAACTCCGACTTCCTGCCCTATAAGGGCCTGTGCGTCCTCGATTGACCTGATGATGTGCAATACATACTCCGTTTAAAAAATGCTGCAGTGCAAAAAATAACAGAACTCGCATACAGAGCAAGTTTTCTGTCAATTTGCCGACGCCGCGAATCGCTTATAGAGTGCAGCAATGTCCGGACACGCACTATTCGCCATCGTCCTTGCCGCGGGAAAGGCCAGCCGCTTCGGCGCTACCAAGCAGCTTGCGAAGATTGACGGTACATCACTGGTGGCGCGGGCAATTCGCAACGCCGAGTCCGTGTGCGGCGATCGAAGCGTGCTTGTAGCAGGCATGGATTGGCAGGCTGTCGCTGCTGCCAGCGCGCCACTTCGTGGGTACCTGGTCGTCAACAGCGAATACGCGGACGGAATTTCAGGTTCCCTGAATGCCGGCATTGCTGCCGTCTGTCCTGCCGCGGACGCCGTTCTGCTGATGCTCGCCGATCAGCCGCTCGTTACGACGGAGCACCTTCGAAACCTGATTGCCGAATGGCACGCGTCCCCGAGTTCGATCATCGCCAGCGCTTATTCGGCAACGACGGGACCGCCAGTGATCTTTCCGCGGAGGTATTTTCCAGAGTTGCTGTCTGTTGACGGCGATCGAGGCGCGAAATCAGTTCTTGATGCAAATTCAGAACAGGTACTGGTCGTTGAATTTGAAGCTGCGGGTATCGATATCGATCACCCTGATGATCTGGCCGGGATTTAGGAGCTCACGGCTTCCGGATGGGTGTGGCCATGTTCGGCGCATCGTTCACAGTTCACCCAGCCGGAATGCCCATCCACGTAATGTTCTTTTTTCCAGATTGGTAGCCGAACCTTGACCTGGTCAATAATAAAACGGCACGCGGCGAAAGCCTCGTCACGATGTGCCGACGTTACGCCAACCCAGACAGCGCACTCGCCGATGTCCAGAGCGCCTGACCGGTGCACGCATTCAGCGTGCAACAGCGGAAACTTCTCGACTGCCTCCGCAATGACCTTTGCTCCCTCGGCAAGCGCCAAAGGCTCATACACTTCGTACTCCAGGCGGAGTACCTGTTCACCTTCGTTGTGATTCCTTATCCAGCCTTCGAACCCAACATAGGCCCCCGCGGCCGCATCGACCAGTTCGTTACGAAGCTCGTCGGGGTTGATTCGGTCTGCCGTTATTCGCACCGCTTAACCTCCGGCGACCGGCGGAAACAGGAGAACGGTATCGCCATCGCTGACTGCCGCGTCCCAATCCGCCATCTGGTCGTTGATGGCCACCTTGCAGTGACCCAGCGGTTCCGCAGAGCCGTGCCGATGCTGCAGTTTCTTGTAGACGTCAGCGGCAGTGCTGGCCTCGACAGCTATAGTTTCTTTGTCGATCCCGGCATGTTCACGAAATCCGGCGAAATAACGAACGGTAATATTCTTTGTCATGATGCGAGGTCTATGTCGGTACCGGCGAGGTCTTCCGGCGTATTGATGTTATGCAATGCGCCAGGATTCGGCTGAGTCAGCAGGCAGGTCGGCGAGTTGATCAATATCTTGCGCGGGCAATTAAAGCCATCTTTGACAAAGCTGTCGATAATTGCCCTTGAGGCAGGCCGGTAAATTGCACACAAGGGCTCCGGCATATCATCGACGACGCTGCGAAACGCCGTGGCCGGATGATCAGCCGAAGCGTTTTCCAGAAGATAGTCAATTGTGCTTTCATCGATATTAGGCAGATCGCATGCCAACACCAGCCAACTGACTTCTGTCTCCATATCCATCGCGGACAGTATTCCAGCGATTGGCCCCATGTCCTCGTAGCGATCAACAATTTGATCAAAGTCTCTGCGCACCGGGTCATTCTCCTGGCTGGCTGATGTTGAAACAAACACCCGATCAACGTGAGCGGTGAGAAGCTTTACTGCTCGCCCCAGCTGAGTCTCTCCGCCAGACACCAGCGCTGCTTTGTCGCTGCCCATCCGGCGACTCTTGCCGCCTGCCAGCACCAGGCCATAGACCTGCTCAGGCACTGTCACGAAAATAGTCCTCTTTACCGCCGGTTTTCGATATCAGCCGTGTCTCACTAATGACAATCTCGTGAGACAGAGCCTTGCACATATCGTAAATCGTGAGAGCCGCAACGCTTGCGCCAGTCAGCGCCTCCATCTCCACGCCGGTCCTGTGATGAACCTTACATTTGCAGTCGACGACGGCCCTTTGTTGGCTATCCAATTCAATCGTGATCTTACAGTTGTCGAGCCCAAGTGGATGACAGAATGGAATGAGCTCGTGAGTTCGTTTCGCCGCCATGACGCCAGCAATAACGGCAGTCACGAAAACAGGCCCTTTTGCAGTTTCTATATCACCGTCCGAAAATCTCTGTGCGACGTCCGCCGGAAACTCCACGATAGTCCTGGCGTGAGCCTCCCGATCGCTCGGCGTTTTTTTGCTGACATCAACCATCGTTGGACGATTGCTCTTATCGACATGCGAAAGCCCGCTCATCCCTTAGCCACCCATCCTGTACATTTCGACTTTGTTGACCAGCGGTTTTTCGACCGGTCCCGGTTTACGCAATTCACTGTAGCGATCCTTTCGTTTTAGCCAGACGCGCGTCAGGATATTTGCAATTGCATCGTCATCCGATCCATCTCTTAGCGCCGTGCGCAAGTCTGTGCCGTTGGTTGCAAACAGGCAGGTATAAAGCGTCCCGTCCGCGGACAGGCGCGCCCGGCTACAAGAACCACAAAAGGGTTCCGTGACGGATGAAATAAAACCCACTTCACCCTTGCCATCAAGATACTCATAACGCCGCGCCACTTCACCCGGATAATTTTTACCGACAGCCCGCACGGGCCACCTGGTCTGGATCATTTTAAGGGTTTCTTTTGACGGTACGACTTGCTCCATCGTCCAGTCATTGCGATTTCCGACATCCATGAATTCGATAAGGCGGACGATATGCCCTGTGCCGCGGAAACGGTCCAGAACATCGAGGACCGTGTGGTCGTTCACGCCGCGCTGGACCACGACATTGATCTTTATCGGCGACAGGCCGGCCTGCTCAGCAGCCGCGATGCCAGTAAATACTTTATCGAGATCACCCCGATTTCCGCTCATTGAGCGAAAGACTTCCTCATTCAGGCTATCCAGGCTTATGGTGACACGCTGCAATCCTGCCTTTGCCAGGGCTTCGGCAATCGGAGCCAGCAGCACACCATTCGTTGTCAGCGCCAGATCGTCAACCCCGTCGAGTTCCGCCAGGCGCCCAACAAGGCTCGCAACCTTTTTGTCGAGCAGCGGTTCCCCGCCGGTAATCCGCAACTTCGTTACGCCAAGCCCGACTGCAATCGAAGCAACGCGAAAGATCTCGTCATGGCTTAGACGAGCTGTCTTTGAAAGAAACTGGTAGTCCTCGGTGTACTCTGATTCCGGCATGCAATAGGGACAGCGAAAATTGCAGCGATCAAGAAGCGAAATCCTCAGGTCCTGCATCGGACGGTCGAATGCGTCTGTGACGAATGCATCGCCACCAGCAGACCGCAGATCCTGTTCTCTTCCGTCTTCCATCGGCGAATTTTGCCCGATTACGACTCGATCTGATACCACCCCGGGGCAGGAAAGGTCCCGAAAAACTCAGGAAATTCGGTCTTCGGCCATTATACTGTGCTGCTGGCAGGCAGCCCCGGCATAACGAGATGAGCCCATGAACATCGATTTGACCGAAGAAGAACTGGCATTCCGCGATGAAGTCCGCCAATTCTTTACCAGCAACTACCCCGAAGACATTCGCCGCAAGAGAGACAACGGCATTACTCTGACCCGCGATGACATGATTCGCTGGCAGAAAATTCTGAGTGACAAGGGCTGGTTTGCGGTCAATTGGCCGGTCGAACATGGCGGTACTGGCTGGACGGCGGTACAGAAATACATCTTTGCCAACGAGATGGCTGCTGTTAACGCTCCACCGCTGGTCGCATTTGGCGTCAAGATGGTCGCGCCTATTATTTACACGTATGGAACTGACGAGCAAAAAAGCCGGTTTCTGCCCGATATCCTGGCAAGCAATGTCTGGTGGTGTCAGGGCTACTCGGAGCCAGGTTCCGGATCCGACCTTGCGTCATTGAAAACCCGTGCCGATCGCGACGGCGATAACTACATTGTCAACGGGACGAAAACCTGGACGACGCTTGGGCAGTACGCAGACTGGATTTTTTGCCTGGTGCGTACAAATTCGGACGTTGCGCGCCGACAGGAAGGAATCAGCTTCATATTGATAGACATGCAAACGCCTGGCGTTTCCGTTCGGCCAATTATCACTATCGAAGGCGATCACGAAGTGAACGAAGTCCACTTCGAAAACGTTGTTGTGCCTGTCAAAAACCTCGTCGGAGAAGAAGGCAAAGGCTGGACGTACGGCAAAGTTCTTTTGCAGCACGAACGAACAAATATTGCTGGTGTCGCCGTTTCTCAGTATCGACTCGACCGCCTGAAAGAGAAAGCTGCTGAATCAATTCACGGTGGCAGGCCCTTGCTCGACGATCGCAATTTCGTCCGTAAACTGGCAGCGCTTGAAATTGAATTGAAAGCGCTGGAGTACACAGAGCTGCGCACGCTCGCGGCAGTGGCAGTTGGCGGCGCGCCGGGACCGGAATCCTCGTTGCTCAAGATCAGGGGGACGGAAGTTCAGCAATCACTGGATGCCCTGCTAATGGAAGCCGCCGGCTACTATGCCCTGCCCTATGTCCCCGCTCAGTACGATGTGGATTGGCCTGACGCAGACCGAATTGGCCACGGCACCGAGACCAGCACCTCGTTACGGTACTTCAACAACCGGAAAGCGTCGATTTACGGCGGCTCCAACGAGATACAAAGAAACATTATTGCCAAGCACGTGCTCGGTCTGTAAGGCGGTTTACCCATGGATTTCTCACTAACCGAAGAACAGGAAATGCTGGCGGACAGCATTGCGCGCTTCATTGAAACTGACTACGACTTCGAAACCCGACAAAGAATTGCGGCCGGCGAACGCGGCTTCAGTGACGAGATGTGGCGCACATTTGCCGAACTCGGATGGACTGCTGTGCCGTTTTCAGAAGAGGATGGTGGCCTCGATGGCGGTCCGGTTGAACTGATGCTGATGATGCAGGAATTCGGCCGCGGTCTTCTCGTCGAACCGTTCCTGGCCAACATTGTGCTCGCGGGCGGCGCACTAAGAAGATTGGCCAGCAAGGATCAGAAAACGAAATGGATGACCCCTCTAATTGCTGGCGAACTTCATGCCGGCCTGGCGTTTGCGGAACCCCAGGCGCGATTCGAACTTTCGGATATTGCGACCACCGCGAAAGAAGGTGGTGACGGCTACATTTTGAATGGCAGGAAAACGTTGGTTCTGAATGGCGGAGCGGCTGACTTGCTTATCATTCCTGCCCGCACCGCCGGCAAACAGACCGACGAATCAGGAATCACACTATTCGCCGTACCATCAAATGCGGCGGGGGTTAGCAGGAGGGCCTATCCGACCGTGGATGGTCTGCAAGCGGCAGAGCTTGATCTGGCGGACGTGACTGTAGGCCTGGATAACGTGCTCGGGTCAGTTGATGAGGGTTTCGATACCTTGCGCAACATCGTTGACGAAGCCACGCTTGCCGTATCTGCAGAGGCCGTCGGCATCATGCAGGCGATGCACGACAAGACGGTTGAATATTCCAAAGACCGGGTCCAGTTCGGCGTTCCAATCGGCACTTTTCAGGCACTACAGCACCGGATGGTTGAGACGATGATGAGCTGCGAACAAAGCCGCTCGTTGCTGTACTGGTGCGTCATGCTCAATTGCTCAAACGACAATGACGGGAGAAAGGCGATCAGTGCGCTCAAGTACCAGGTGGGAACGGCCGGTGTGCACGTTGCTCGGGAGGCGGTGCAGATTCATGGTGGGATGGGTGTCACGTGGGAGCTCGATATTGCGCATTACTTCAAGAGAATATCTGCGATTGATCTGATGTTTGGCAATGCCGACTATCATCTGGATCGATTCGCCGATTTCCCGGCTTAAGTCGGGAAGAACACTATGTTTCCCGACTCCATGGTTCAGTTCTTTGGCCATAACCAGGAACTCCTCTGGTTGACCACGTTACTGCTGGACCTTGCGGCCACAGTCACGTTATATCGCCTGTTTGGCAAAACCGGGCTGCAAGTCGCTATCGCAACAGCCATTATCCTTGCCAATCTGCAGGGTCCGAAGTTAACGATTATTTTCGGCATTGAGACGACGCTCGGCGTCATTTTTTATTCGAGCATTTTTTTTGCGACAGATGTACTGAGTGAGAACTACGGTCGCGCCGAGGCAAACAAGGCAGTTCGAATGGGATTTGCGGTCAGCGTAATCGTGCTGGTCATGATGAGCCTGGCGTTGCTTTACCTGCCAAGTGACAGGCCAAATACAGCTCAATTTTCGAACGATATTCACGATGCGTTTTCGACCATCCTGAATTTTACGCCCAGGTTTATTGTGGGCTCACTACTCGCCTATATCATCAGCCAGAGTTTCGATGTCTGGGCCTTCCACCAGATAAAGAAAATTACCGGTGAGAAGTGGCTTTGGGTGAGAAACAACCTCTCGACGATGAGTTCACAGGTGCTCGACACATTAATTTTTTCGCTGGTCGCATGGTGGGGTGTGGTCGACCTGGCGACGGCGCTTAAACTGGGTGCCGCCAAGTACGTTTTCAAGATTATCATTGCAATGATCGACACCACTTTTATCTATTGGGCCAGGTCGATGTTCCGCAAACACCATGTTCCACTTGTCCAGGCGGGCTGAACTCGCCGAACGGTTGACGATATTGGGATATCATTATTCACCATGAGCAATTGGCAGCCGTCGGGCGTAATAACGATCACCACGGACTTTGGCCACAAAGGTCCGTTTGCAGCCGTCATGACTGGTGTCATCGTCAGCCGGTACCCTGCGGCACGCGTCATTGATCTCGCACACGATATTCCCGCCCACTGGCCACCAGAAGCAGGTTTCTGGCTGAGCCGGTCTTATAGCTACTTCCCAAGCGGTACCGTTCACGTTGCCATTGTTGACCCCGGCGTCGGCACGGAACGGGAAATTTTGCTCGTAGAGAAAGATGGTCACATTTTCATGGCGCCGGATAACGGATTGCTCGCACCGGTGCTTGCGGACGCAGACCGGATTTGCAAACTAAATCACGATGGACTGACAGAGTTTGGAGTTGAATCCCCGAGCCTTACATTCCACGGTAGGGATATATTTGCTCCACTGGCGGCCGAGTTGGCGGCAGGCCGAATCACTATTGATGATGTCGGCAGTGACACGGCCGACTGGACACCGGGCTGGCTCGATGATCCGAAAATTCAGGCCGGACGGGTCAGCGGCATCGTGGTAACGATAGACGCGTTTGGCAATCTGATTTCCAACATCGACGGCTCGCTCATCGAAGGTTTCGAGAGGCCAGTCATCGAAATGGCCGGACATCGAATTGAAATGAAACCAACATACGGGCGCGCGAGTCCTGGCGATTACCTCGGACTTGTTAATTCATTCAATGTCATTGAGATTGCACGCGCAGAAGATAGTGCTGCAAAAGGTCTCAGCTGCGAGCGCGGCGCGCCGGTGATTGTTGTAGATGCGGCCGATTAGCCTATAACCCGCTGTCAGTTTCCTGACAGCGCCTGTTTTTCGATCTTGGCCCCAGTCCGCCCGATATGCAGACCTTGAGAAAATG
>CAJQPR010000039.1 GCA_905480255.1 uncultured Woeseiaceae bacterium
ATGTTGTCGCGGAGCTGGTCTTTGAATCGGTCTTTGTCCAGGTTCTGGACATTGACAGCAATTTTGGTTTGCAAAGCATCGACGGCGCCGCGGTTGCGCTCGCCAGGCGGTGGCCTGCGGCGTCTGACCGGTACGGGTCGCGCTGCTTTGCTATCCGATATTGTGCTCATTCGGGGATTCGTTGCCGATCTCGCTGCATTTTGACATGTTACGACAGGAATACAAGATAAGTCCCTGTATTTTTTGCCTTATCTGGTAATTTCTTGCGTCCCGTGAAGCTGTTTTCTACGCCCCGGTCAACCGCTCCAGCCCTGTCGCGTTATAGCCCCGTAACGAATGGATTCTGGACATGGAGATCACGACATGAACGTTTCAAATAATCGCCACCCTGGTGATGTAAAGCCCCGGACGATCTGGATATCGCTGGCGTTTATTATTATCGCTTTGTCGGCTTGCGGCGGCAGTGCGGGCACAACGACCGGTGCACCTGAACAGCCCATTGCACAATGCATCCCGTCCGACCCCTCAACTGCCAGTGAGTGCGGCACGGTCATTATTGGACTCACAGACGCCGACGGTGACTTCCTGAGCTATGCAGTCGACGTACTGTCGCTCGAGCTTGAAAAAAGCGATGGCAGCGTCATCGAGGTGTTGCCGAACAGTACGCGAATCGATTTCGCACAGTACGTTGATCTGACTGAGTTCGTCAGTGTTGCAACAGTACCGCCCGGCGATTATGTCTCAGGTACGATCCGGCTGGACTATATGGACTCCGAGGTCTTCGTCGAATCGGACGGCAGCGCCAAGGAAACAACTGTCGTTGACGCTGACGGTATTGCACTTGGCCAAACTGAATTGCAGATCCGGCTCGATGACCGTAACCACCTTGCAATCGTCAAAGGACGTGCGGCGCTGCTGACGCTCGACTTCGATCTCGACGCATCACATGTAGTAGATATCGCGCCGACTCCGGCAATCGCTACGGCGGAACCCTTCATCGTTGCAGAGATCGATCCAGTCGACACCAAGGACATTCGCGTCCGCGGCCGGCTGATCGAAGCCAATGTGGAGGAAATGTACTACACCGTCGCATTGCGTCCATTCTTCGACACGGTAAATGACTTCGGTCATCTGAAGGTACACGTGACTGACCGGACTGATTTTGACGTCAATGAAGAAACCTTCGTGGGCGTCGAAGGACTGCGGGCGCTAAATGCTGCCGGCCAGGGAACACTAACGGTCGCACGGGGTACGCTGAATGTCGCCGAACGATCTTTCACAGCCCAATTTGTGCTTGCCGGATCCAGTGTGCCCGGCAATGGCAGCGACGCAGTCAAGGGCAGTGTCATTTCCAGAAGCGGAAATGACCTTATCGTTCGCGGCGGAACCGTCATACTCACCAATTCGGACCGTGCGTTCTTCCGCGACGATATCACCGTTACGGTTGGCCCGGACACGGCGGTCTACAAATCCTTCATGACAGATCGACCCCTTGGGATGCCGGTCCGCAGGCTTGGAATCGAAGCGATTTCTGTCGGTCAGGCCGTCACGATACGCGGCATGGTGACGGCAAACGATGAAGCCGGCGTGCACATCGACGCCACCCAAGGAACGGTTGCCATGCACCTCACGCACCTTAGCGGTGTTGTTAATTCGGTGATGACCGGACAAACGGACATTGAGCTGCACGCGATTGACCGTCGCCGGGTAGAGGTATTCGATTTCACCGGAACCGGCGCCAGCCCGGACTCGGATGCTGATCCGAACAACTATGAAGTTGCCACCGGTAACCTCTCAATGGCCTCAGATGCAACCGGCAAGCCAGTGGTCGTCTACGGATTTCCCTACGAATTCGGTGCCGCTCCGCCGGACTTCGAAGGTCGAACCATTGTCGACTATGCCGATGTCCGCAGTTCCCTTGGTGTGGGCTGGGGAGTCGCAGGAGCTACTGCCCCGTTCGTAATGATGGACAGGACCGGCCTGGTTCTTGACAACCAGAATCCGGATATCGACCAGCGTCACCACATCAAGCAGGGTCCGGTCCTGATCGACCTGATGACGCTCGACTCCAACACGCTGATCGCGCCGCGTGAATCCGGCAGGAAGGTGTTCACTGTAAAAACGACAGACAGCCTGCAGCTCTATGCCGACTTCGATGATTTCGTCAATGCGCTGATGCTGGAACTCGATGGTGTGAACGCTGCCCGATCAATGTACGCGAGAGGTCATTACAACGGTGATACCAACGTCTTCACCGCATACAAGATTTTCATTTACATTCTTGAGCCGTAAGGAAGGTGTCTTAGTTTCTTTCTAACAAACCGGGTCTGTCTTTCCCCCGCTGACCTGGCTGAGTGGCTCTACCCTCGCACAGAAATGTGCGGGGGTTTTTTTTCGGGTCCGGCCCGATCACAGCCATACTGCTGTTAACGGTCCTGGAGACAACTGCAGCCGTGATCATGCATGAGAATGGGCACCGCGACCGGGGAGCCCGGCAAACGAAAAAACTGAAATTTGAATTCAGTAAATGCCGGGAAGCGGCGACTGGGTCGGCACCGAATGCGTCTCGCACGAACAGGATTCAATATTGTCCTTGCCAATGCTGCTGAATCGAATTCTGCTGACCCGTTTTGATTCGCATCTGAGCACGCAGCCTGACGGACAATTGTAGTCTGGCGTTTTGGCGTCTTCGTATTCTTTGGACGGCGGGGTCTTGCCTTCATTGCTGGAGCATCCCGTCAGCAACAACGCCGACGCTGTCACCACCAACAAAACAGAAAACCTAGTTCTTCGGCAATCTACTTATTGAAGACCTGGAAGTCGGGAATTCGGGGGTCTCTCCTGGTATGGCTCACAGGCACAGGAATCGAGGTTTTTGGTCCCAATACGGCCGAACCGGATTCGTCCAGTGGACCGATTTTCACACTGGAGAATATAACCGGACGGACATTTGACCGTTTCCGTCTTCACAGTAGATTGCTCGTACGTTTCCGATGGGCCGGTGTATTCTTCGTTGCTTGCGCAACCGCCAACAAACAGGGCAGTCGAAAATACGAAAATCGATATTACCCGTAGGTCGCAAAAACCTGCTTTCATGAGAATCCCCTGCATCTACGAGGTCAGTCTACGCCTGACCGACAGTCTTGTCGTTACTGTTGACTGTCAGAACAACCTGAAGTTGCAGGCAATCTACCTTTCAAGACTCGCAGAACATAACTATTTATTATTTTTTTCAGAGATTTACGCGACTTTTCCAGACTCAAAATAGAATTGTGACAAGTCGTTGAACCCACCGATAGAGTCTTCGACGACGACAGCGACCGAATAAAGACCTGTAATTACCAGCTCAACAGATACGTTAGAATCCACACCACCACACGCCTACCAATCACCGTTGATGAAAGCCGCAACTACCTCTGTTATTTCTGGCCTTGTTCTAGCCTTCTGTCTGCAACCGGCGTATGCCGACGACCAGGAAAACGTCCACCCGTACCTGACGAGAAAATTCACTTTGGACCTTGGCATGTTCTTCCCGGATCGGGAAGTCAGGCTAAGAGTCGATGGCCCTATCGGCGGCATAGCGGAGGAAATCGACATACAGAAAGACTTCGGGCTGAAACAATCCGATGAGACCTTGTCCCTTAATTTCGGCTGGCGGTTCGGCGAAAAGTGGGAGTTACAAGGCCAATACTTCGATTCAAGCGGTGCCCGCCGCAAATTTTTGGAAAAAGATATTGAGTGGAAGGACATCGTTTTCGGCGCTGGTACAGGCGCCGGGGTCGGGCAGAATTTCACTTTGTATCGGGCTTTTTTCGCACGTCGGTTTAAAACTCGCGAGAAACATAAATTTGGTGTTGGGCTGGGATTACACTGGCTCGAGATCGGCGCGTTCATCGAGGGGAATATCATTATTAACGGTGGTGGAACTGAGTTCCGCCGTGAAACCGTCGAAGCCGCGGCACCTTTGCCGAACATCGGGGCCTGGTACATGTACTCAATAACGCCGAAACTTGTCCTTCGTGGTCGTCTCGACTGGCTTAGTGCCAAGGTAGGAGACTACGACGGCACTCTTATCAACGCAGCGGCCGGAGCCAATTACCAACTGTTCGAAAACTTCGGAATTGGACTGAGCTACAACCTGTTTAATCTTGACGTTGGTGTTCGAGAATCCGATTGGCGAGGTAAGATCGAAACGTCCTACGAAGGGCTCTTCGCTTATGCAAGCTTCTTCTGGTGATGCCGCGACAGATGCTGAAGCCACGAGTCAGAGGAACGAACTAAATATCTGTGGCTCTTTCACAGGAACCACTAAATACAGATCCTCCACCAGCTGGACCGATAACGTTGCCACAAGACTCAACGAATCAGGCTCAACGCCCCGATTCCATTTGATGGCTAAAAATAAATTCGCAGCAAGCGGAAGCGCTCTTGCGAACATCGCAGGCGGATTTGGTGCCGGTACGCGGATGATTCCTCGCTGCGCTTGTCACCCCTCGAGGGGGTCGCTCGGCGACAACGTCGCCTCCGCGATTGTCGGCCGACTTCGTCGCCCTCGGTTCGAACCACGAAATCTGGGGGATTTGGTGCCGGATAGGTGATTCGAACACCTGACCCCCGCATTACGAATGCGATGCTCTACCCTGCGCTAACGCGCCCCGCTAACCCGGCTAACGCTGTCGTAAGAATGATGGTGCCGGTACGCGGATTCGAACCACGGACCCCCTCATTACGAATGAGGTGCTCTACCAACTGAGCTATACCGGCCACTCGGGCTCTGATTCTACTGGGGATTTTCGGCGGCGAGTATAGCGTCGCGCAGGGCCTTCTGCTAGCCCTTGTTGCGGACCCGGATCAGCACGTCCACGCCGTCCTGCTCGGTGCCCTTCGGCAAATTTGGCAGATCCATGATGCTGATGTTGTCAGCCGGGATATCGGTCAACTCACCCGTTTCAACGTGATAAAAGTGATGATGAGGATGCGTGGTCGAATCATAAAATCTCCGCATCGCGTCAACATTAATTTCCTTCACCAGCCCCGTTTCACTGAACAATTTCAACGTGTTATAAACGGTCGCCTTAGAAACACCGCTGCCGGCACCCTGCAATTTCTCGATGATCTGGTCCGCCGACAGGTGCTGGGGCCGACTGAGTAAGACCGAGGCAACCTCCAATCTCTGCGCAGTGGGCAACACGCCATGATCGCGCAGTTTTCTCTGAATGTCCGTTCGGGACATAGCGGTATTCCTGATAGTGACTTGCTGCGAAGTATAGACCAATTCCAAACTAAACAGTCAATCTGTTGTTTTTGCCGGAATTTACTAGCTGCCGATCAACATTAATTGCCCCTACACTTCGATTCCTGAACAGGGAGGTTCGGTATGCGATTCTGGCACGAATCAGGCGGCTACAGCCTGTATGAGCTCATCATGACGTTGGGACTTGTGGCCCTTATTCTCACTGTCGGGGTCCCCTCATTTGGCGCAATCGTTGCCAGTCAAAGACTGCGGGTTGAGGTAGATGGTCTATTTCACGCCATTCACCTGGCACGAAAGGAATCAGTAGTGCGGCGTCGTGTCATGACGATCTGCCCGACCCGCAACGGCACCGTTTGCGAACCAGGTTCGGACTGGTCCGACGGCTGGATGCTGTTTGTCAACATTGATCGGGACAACCCGGCGCATCGCGACGGCGACGAACCTGTTGTCAGGTGGGTCAAGGCACACCCCGGGAACAGGATCATCGCCAATCGGCGGAGTTTTTCTCTTCGGTCAACGCACCTTCGGGCCACCAACGGAACCCTGATTTTCTGTGACCGGGCAGGTCGAGCCAGACCGAGGGCCCTCGTGGTCAGTTACACCGGGAGACCGCGTGTGGCCTACGAAAACACCCGTGGCCAGCCTTATTCCTGCCCGGATTAAGTTAAATAGCATGCCGCATTTTGACCGTTCATCGGGGTCAAAACGCCGCTTGTCGGATACTTATACATCGCTGTTTTTCCGTCCGTATATTGCTCCCATGGACATAAAACAACAGCGCGGATTCACACTGTATGAATTGATGATCACGTTACTCGTGATCGGCGTCATCCTGACGATTGGCGTTCCGAATTTTTCCGAGTTCACACAGAACAGCCGGCTCACCGGCACGTCGAACGACCTGCTGTCAAGCTTCCAGCTGGCGCGGTCTGAGGCTGCCCGCTCCAAGACGAACATCACGATCTGCGCGAGCGACAATTCGCTGGACGCCAATGCCAATTGCGCAGGCACATTCAACGATGGCTGGATCATCTTCATTGATACCGACGGTGATCTGAATCGGGCCGGAGCTAACGAGAACGTTCTTCGTGCCCACCCCCCGGTTGCAGACGGAGTCACGGTGACGACCAACGGTGGCGCTAATTATTTCGGCTTTGCCGGCACCGGTCTCGGCCGCGGCAACGTGGGCGGAAATCCGGCGTTAACGACAGCAATGATCTGTGATGCCCGCGGTCTCGACGTCGCACCTGGTGGTCGCGCGACAGCGAGACGCCTGGTCGCCACTGCCATTGGCAGAGCAACCATTATCAGCGACCTGGCAATGATTCAGGCCGCCGGCGGCGTTTGCCCATAGAGATGAATATGAAATACCTGCCAACAAACAAAAATACCTCGCTTGCCCGCAATGTCCGCGGCTTTACGCTGATCGAAGTGCTGATCGCGCTGGTCATCATGTCAGTCGGCATGCTCGGCATTGCCGGCCTGTATGTTCACAGCATGCAGGCGGGTCGTACCTCAGTGCTGCGCCACAACGCCGTAACGCTCGCAGGCGATATTGCAGACCGAATTCGGGCCAATCCGAGAGCCGGTCCGGCATACGCACTTGCCGGCGGCGATAACAATTGCGTGGCTGGTGGCATCGACTGCACGCCGGGTGAGATGGCGGCAAATGACATATTTCTTTGGGATCTGCAGGCCGCCACATCGCTACCAAACGGCGCGGTAAATATCGTCTTCAACAATGGTGTTGTTCCGCCAACCTATCAAATCACCGTGACCTGGACCGAGCCAGGCGAAGTACTTAACTACTCGTTCACGATACCGGTTCTGGGGATTTAACTGCCATGAAGAAACGACAGACAAACTCGATTCCTGCTCCTCGCCAGTCCGGTATGACGCTGGTCGAATTGCTGGTTGCATTGGCAATAGGCTCATTTCTGATGGTCGGCGCAGTGCAGATCTACAGTCAGAGCCGCCAGGCATTCGTCATCAATGACTCGATTGCCCGGGTGCAGGAAACCGCACAGTTTGCGATGGATACCCTTGAAGCGGATCTTCGAATGGCGAGCAACTATGGAATGCACAGCCGCGGCCCTGCAGTTGAAGGCAGAGCCCTGGTTGGCGATGCAAACCCTCTCGCATTACCGGCACCCGGTGGTTGCGGCGCTGACTGGGCGCTGGACCTGAACCGGCCTGTTGAAGGCGACAACAATGCATACGGCCTCCCCTGCGGTCCATTGGGTGGCGCCCAGCCAAATTCTGACACGATCACAACACGGCGCGCGACAGTCGCACCGGTAGCGCTCCAGGGCGGCCGGCTACAAATTCAATCGACACGAATTCAGGGCACACTCTTTGCCGACGGCGTCATGCCAACTGGATTCTCGGCAGCCGAGTCCGAAACACACGACCTGCTGGTTAGTTCCTACTACGTTGCGGCCAGCTCGAACCTGATTCCGGGCGTGCCGACTTTGCGCAGACAGACCCTGGTGCCGGGCCCCGCGATTGTCGACCAGGAAGTCGCACCGGGAGTCGAAAACATCCAGCTCCAGCTTGGTGTCGATGTCGATGAAGACAACACGGTTGATCGATATATCAATCCCGGTGACCCGATCATGGACCCGACGGATGCGGCATTTATTCCTGGCATTCGCGTCATGACAGCGCGGATCTGGCTTGTCGTTCGAGGTGTTACACCGGAAACGGGCATCCAGGACAACGTTAATTATCAACCCGGAGATATGAATCTCGGGGCTTACAACGACCAGTTTCGTCGCATGCAGGTTTCCAAAACCATCTTGCTGCGGAACTCGCGTTCGTAATGAGACATTTGCAGAGAGTTGAAATGAAAAATATCAATATGCAAAGAAATCAAAGTGGTGCAGCCCTCGTTGTAGGACTGGTATTACTCGTGGTTGTGACTGTTCTTGCGGTTTCCGGAATGAACACAGCGACGACCGAGCTGGCTATGGCCCGCAACAACCAAAACTACGAGAACGCTTTTCAGGCGGCAGAAACCGGCCTTGAACAGGCGTTGGCACAGGGGCGCTTCAACACCCTGGCGACTGTCAATCTCGTACAAAATGTCAACGCGAACGACACCGTCTCGTCAACCATCGAATTTGAAGATTCGACTCTGGTTCCCGACCGTGCGTTCAGCCTTGGAGTTGGTAGTGGCATTTCTGCGTATCACTTTCTGGCAACAGCCACAGCAGATTCAAAGCGCGAAGGTGTTGCCGGCGCCACAACCGACAGGGACGCGTCGGCAATTCATTCACAGGCTTTTTACGTCGTTGGCCCTGAACAACCAACGCTTTAACAGATGAGTCGGGACCAGGGAAAGAGGGACATCTAATGAATATCAGACACTTTTTTGTTGCACTAATACTCGCCGCAAGCATGCCGGCCGCCGCAGAGTTCACAACTTATGCAGAAGCCTATGAGCTGGCTCTGAGTGATTTTCGGGTCCCCGCAACCCCGTCGAGTGGCGTAATTTTCAAGAAGTGTGGCGACTGCGACATGCAAACCATTCGCGTCACGCCAAGCACTGACTATCGCATCAATGGCAAAAGCTATCCGTTGAAAGAATTCCGGAAGCGGGTTTTTGATATTCGCGACCGTGCAAACACGGCCGTAACCGTTCTCCATCATCTCGAATCAGACATCGTATTGTCTGTTTCGGTGGGTCACTAATTAATTGAATCTGGCGAGTGCCGAGGAACTGATCATGAAGATCTCATCACGCAAAAACACATGGATAAGTGTCGGCTGCGGAATTGCGCTGCTTGCGGGTGCGCCTGCAATGGCTGACGACACCGAGCTGTTGTTAATCACCCCCGACCCGAGATTCAATCCGAAACCGAACGTCATGTTCATCCTGGATACATCGGGCAGCATGGGAACATTGGAAACCACCATCCAGCCGTATGACAGCACGCTAACCTATGGCGGCGCTTGTGCTACTGACGCCATCTACTGGACTGAGGTCGATGTGATTCCGGTTTGCGGACCTTCGAACACGAAGTGGGTTACCAAGACTGCTTACCAGTGTGATTATGCAATCAAACAGATGCAAGGCATTGGTAGTTTCACCAATACCATGGTGCAGTTTCGGGATGGCGGCAAAGATGGCGGCGGCCAGGGCCCATTTCGCTGGCAGTACATGGCCGCTGGTTATAACGACAGCGTCGTGGAATGCCAGGCCGATTCGGGCACGCACGGCGACGGACGTCCGGATTTCCTCTGGGCCGACAACGGCACCAACCTCCCGGATCCGTGGATCGACGATCCAGGCCAGGAGCTTTCCTGGGGCAGCGCACCGCGTAACCTGGGCTATACGTTTTATGACGGCAACTACCTGAACTGGAAAAATTCGCCGGCGAACGTGCAAATGACGCGACTGGACATCATGAAGGAAGTTACCAAAAAGGTTCTTTCTTCCGTGAATAATCTGAATGTCGGCCTGATGCGCTTCAACAACCAGCAAGGTGGCCCGGTTGTTCTCGGCGTCACCGATCTCGATGCGAACCGCCAGGATGTTCTTGATGCCATTGACAGCCTGCCGGCCAATGGCTGGACGCCGCTTTCTGAAACCCTTTATGAATCCGCGCTTTACTGGCGCGGCATGCCGGCGCATTACGGTGAGCTGATCAACGAAACGGCGACCGATAATCTGGCGCTCGCCTCCAATAACCCGGAGGTCTACCAGCAGCCCGTGTGGGACTCCTGCTCCAAGAATTACAACGTTCTTTTGACCGATGGTCAGCCTACTCAAGATGGCGACGCGCCCGGCCTTGTACCGACCTTGCCAAACTTTGCAGCCGCAATGGGCCGCAGCACGTGTACGTTTAATTCCGAAGGCGATTGCCTGGACGACGTTTCCGAATATCTCTCGGTGGAAGACATTGACCCGAATACAACCGGAAATCAGACAGTCACCACGCATACGATTGGCTTCACTGTCGACCTCGACATTCTAAAGGACGCAGCGGTCAACTCCGGTGGCCAGTACTTCCTGGCAGATGACGTTGAAACGCTGACCAAGACCCTGCTCGCGATTATCGCGAACATCAACGACCGCTCATTATCGTTCTCGGCGCCTGCGGTTTCGGTGAACACCTTCAACCGAACGCAAAACCTGAACGATTTGTACCTGACGATGTTTGGCGCCAAGGCGAAAGCTCACTGGCCCGGCAACCTCAAGAAGTACCGAATCACGAACCGCGTAATCACCGACGTAAACGGCGTTAGCGCGGTCGATCCGGCAACCGGCTTCTTCTATGACACCGCCAAAAGCTACTGGACTGCCGGTGGTGCTGACGGCAACGACGTTCGCCTTGGCGGCTCAGCACGTCAGCTGCCTGATCCTGCAGTACGCAACCTGTTTACCAACAACGGTGGCGGTGCGGACCTGACGAGTGCAGCCAACCAGGTAACACCGTCAAATACCGGCGCTTTCATTTTGTCTGATTTTGGTCTGACCGGCTCGCCGGGCGAACCAACAATGGATGAATTGATACGCTGGGCCCGCGGCGAAGATTTGCGTAACGAGGACAACAACCTTGCGACCAACGTTCGCTATGCGATGGGTGACCCGCTGCACTCACAGCCTGCGGCCATTATTTACGGCGGATCGCCGGCGACCCCCGATATCGTTGTGTTCACGGCAACCAATGACGGTTATCTGCATGCCATCAATGGCAATACGGGCGAGGAGCTGTGGTCTTTCATTCCGAAAGAATTGCTTTCGAACATGACACGTTTGTACTTCGACCCGAACTCCAAGTACAAACAGTATGGTCTTGATGGCAACGTCGTGCCTGTTGTGAAGGATGCCAACAGGAATGGCATTATTGACGGCTCTGATTTCGTCTACCTGATCTTCGGCATGCGCAGGGGTGGCAATTCCTACTACGCCCTTGACGTGACAAATAAGAATGCACCGCGCCTGATGTGGCAGGCGAATTACCCTGAAATGGGTGAAAGCTGGTCGTCACCGGTAGTCGCAAAAGTGAACATCGGTGTCGCTCAGAATCCGGACAACGCCGTTGTAATTCTTGGCGGCGGATATGACACTTCGAACGATACGGACACGTTCTCGCCCACACCGGATGGTGTCGGAGCCGGCATTCACATGCTCGACCTGGCAACCGGTGCCGAACTTTGGCGTGTAGGCCCGGACGGTGGTGCCGATCTGCAGCTGAGCACCATGACCCGATCCATGCCGAACGAGATTCGTACCATTGATTTCTCTGGTGACGGCTTCGCGGACCGCATGTATGCATCCGATATGGGCGGACAGATCTGGCGCTTCGATATTACGAATGGCCAGCCACCGGCAACGCTGGTAGCAGGCGGTGTTATCGCTCGCGTTGGCGCAGAGGGGATAATAAGCCCGAGCTCTGCCGAAACGCGCCGTTTCTACACCTCACCGGACGTATCACTTTTCATGGACAATGTTCAGGACAAGAGATATATCGCGGTCAGCATCGGCTCCGGCTACCGGGCGCATCCATTCGACCTGAAGGCGGTTGATCACTTTTTCTCATTCCGTGATCCGGATGTGTTCAACAGGCTGACCCAGACCGAATACGATAATTACAACATTGCGACTATCGGTGATCTCGTTGAGGTTGCCGGCCAGAAACAGGTCGTCATCAACCCGACGGATCGCGGCTGGAAGTTTATCCTGCCACCGAATCAGAAGGTCTTGTCTGACTCGATCACGTTTAATAATGAGGTGTTCTTCGTCGCCTTCTCGCCTGATTCGAATGCCGCGGCCACCTGTTCCGCTGGTAAGGGAACCAACTTCCTGTACCGCGTCAGCGTTATAAACGGTGACCCGGTTGTGAATAACCTGGATGCGCTGGACCCGGCGGACGCAGACGAGGCACGGCGCACCACTCTCCAGCAGGGCGGCATAGCGCCGTCACCGACCATCTTGTTCCCAAGTCCGGACGATCCGAACTGTACGGGCGCGGAATGTTCGCCGCCGCCGATCGGCTGCGTCGGTGTTGAGTGTTTCGATCCTGGATTTGACAACAATCCGGTACGGACACTCTGGACCCAGGATGGCATCGAGTAGGACCATGAACAATTTGTTTGGAGCAATAATGTGATTACGCGTAAATACATGCAGGGTGTCACGCTGATGGAACTGATGATCGTTGTTGTGATCATCGGCATCCTCACCGCCATCGCCTATCCGAACTACCGGCAATTCGTCGCCAAGGCGAAGCGCAACGAGGCCAAGTCGTGTTTGCTGCAAATCGCGACACTTCAGGAACGGCACTATCTGTCAAACAATACCTATACGGCAGATATGACCAACCTCGGATTTGGCGCGGCTGCAAACGTACTGACCGACACTGGTTCTTATATTTGTAGTGTCACGGCGGCGGATGCGAATACATTCACCGCCGTAGCGACGTATCAAAAAGCTGATGCAGAGGCTGGCAAATGCGCGACATTCACTATTGATGGCACAGGCAACAAAAGCTCTACGCCGAACAATGATTGCTGGACGAATACGCGTCGTTAATCGAAGTTATGCCAAAAGCAAAAGGCCGATCCTGAAAAGATCGGCCTTTTTTTATGTCGTGAAACTCCTAAACGCTGCCGGTGTATCGCTATTCCTGATCTTTCCCGGAGAGGAACAACGCATCAATAATTAACAGCACCGCGCCAACACTAATCGCCGAGTCAGCCACGTTAAATGACGGAAATGGCCAGCCAGCGATCAAAACCTGGATAAAGTCGACTACGCTGCCTAGCAAAACACGATCGATGACGTTGCCAATTGCGCCTCCGAGCACAAGCGCCAATCCGGCTGCAAGGGTGACCTGCCCTTCCCCGCGAATTCGCCACAACCAATATACAAGGTAGGCGCTGACTGACACTGCCAGCGTGACAAAAAACCATCGTTGCCAGCCGGCGGCATCGGCCAGGAAACTGAACGCCGCACCGGTATTACGTTGATGGGTAATATTGATAAAAGAATTTACCGGAATCTTGTCGTAGAGCGGCACCCACTTGAGAATCATCCACTTGGTTAGCTGGTCAAAACCAATAACCAGCACGGCAACGACCATCCAGAGCGTAAACGACCTGTTGCCGCTTGCCTGCGTTTCTTTTTCTTCAGTCAATGAGATTCCCTTTGTTCGGCCAGTCAGGCTGCAAGAATTTCTTTCGCCAGTTCGGAGTCGCGATGCATCTGTTCGACGAGCTCGTCGACATCGTCAAACTTCTCTTCACTGCGTAAGCGGCCAATAAAATCCACGTGAATATACTCACCATAAATATTCCGATCAAAATCGAATATGTGCACTTCGAGCAACGGCTTGATGCCACCAAATGTTGGCCTTGTACCGACACTTGCAACTGCATCCAGAGGCCCCCAGTCAGCACCTGTTACGCGTACGGCAAATATACCCATAACGGCACTCTGCTTACGGTTCAGATTTACATTGGCGGTCGGGTAGCCAAGCTTCCTGCCCACCCGTTCGCCAACGATGACTTTACCCGACATCCTGTAGGGCCTGCCGAGCAATGCAGTTGCCCGCTCGAGATCGCCCTCCCACAGGGCATCTCGAATTACCGAGCTGCTGACACGGACGTCGTGCTCAACAACGCTGGACATCTGCTCAACTGTGAATCCGAGCGTGCTACCCGCCTGCCGCAACATGTCGAGGTGCCCTTCCCGGTCCTGCGCAAAGCGGAAGTCGTCGCCAATCACGAGATGACGGACGTTCAGTGCATGCACCAGGATCTGGCGAATAAAAGTATCTGCGGCGATATTTTTCATCGCCTCATTGAAGCGCGGGCAGAAAAAGATATCGATGCCGTTCGCCGCCAATGCCTCAAACTTCTCCCGGAAACGCATCAGCCGGGACGGCGGTTTGGCCGCGAGGAAGAACTCCTTGGGTGTTGGTTCGAAGCTCATCACGATTGACGGCAGTCCACGTTCGCCGGCCTCATTACGCACATGCTCCAGCAGACGTTGATGCCCGAGGTGCAGGCCGTCAAATGAACCGATCGTCGCGACTGAGCCGTTCGCGACGCGATCAAAAGGAAAACTCATTGGATGACGGGATAGGAGCATATCGTAGGATGGGTTCAGCGAGACACCAATTGTACCGGCACAGACGCCGCTTAGTCTCTACCCTGACCGGTGTCGGAGCTGAGACGGCCTGCCACCGAGTGCGACCAGGGCAACGAAGTAGCTTACAGCGCCCGCAACAACAACCACACCAAGCCAGTAGGCACGGTCCCAAACGCCAGACTCGAGCCACCATGCGAGCGGCCGTTCCAGGTACAGCAAGCAGATGATCATGGCTACGTTGGCCACACCAACCCGCGCAAGAAACGCCATCCAGCCAGGCGAATGCGAGACAACACCCTCTTTCCGCAGGCCTCGATACAGCAGCCAGGCATTCACCAGCGCCGCAACAGAGATCGCCAGCGCCAGTCCGGCATGGGTTCCAGCGTAACCGGCTCGCGTCAGGGTATAGGCAAGGACGATACTCAATACGAAATTAACGGCGAGAGCAATAAGCCCCACCCTGACGGGCGTTTTGGTGTCCTCCCGGGCGAAATAGGCCGGCGCGAGGATTTTAACGAAAGAAAACCCCATTAGCCCGGCAGCAAATGCCTGCAAGCTCAGACCAGCCATCTCAACATCGAAAGCGGTGAAAACGCCACCGTAAAAAATGGTCGCCACAAGAGGCTCTGCCAGGAGTATCAGGCCGACTGCGGCCGGCGTTGCGATCAGGGTAACCAGCTTCATAGACCAGTCGACGGTATCCGAAAACTCCCGCATCGACTTATTCGCTGCCTGCCGGGATAGATAAGGCAGCGTTACTGTCGCCAGCGCGATACCAAACAGGCCCAAAGGAAACTCCATCAGGCGATCAGAATAATAAAGCAGGCTGATTTTGCCGACGCCAAGGAGCGACGCGATGATGCCGCCGAGCAAAACGTTTATCTGCGCGACCGATGAGCCAAATATCGCCGGCAACATCAGAGTCATGACCCGACGCACACCCTCGTGACGAGGTTTCCAGCGCGGTCGTGGGACGGCATGAATTTTCGCCAGGAACGGTATCTGAAAGACGAGCTGAACGGCCCCGGCAACAAAAACTCCGTAGGCAAGCGCCATCCCCGGCTCCGCCAGCTGCGGCGCGAGCCACAGGGCGCTCGAAATCAACACCACATTGAGAATTACCGGCGTAAATGCCGGTGCCCCGAATTTTCCGTAGGTATTAAGAACGCCCCCGGCAAAGGCCGTTAGTGATACGAAGAACAGGTAAGGAAACGTAAACCTGAGCATAGCGACAGACAGGTCGAACCGACCGTCATCTCCAACGAATCCCGGGGCTACGATGAGGACCAGCAACGGAGCTGCAACGACGCCAATCAGCGTGATCACGAAAAGCAGCAAGCCAAGCGTCCCGGCCACTGCGTCAACAAATTCACGCGCATCCTCGTGCTCATGCTGCTCTCGAAAGCGCGCCATGACCGGCACGAAGCCCTGGGAGAAAGCGCCCTCGGCAAAGAACCTCCGCAGCATGTTCGGGATGCGATTGGCCACGATGAACGCATCCATGACAATCGACGCGCCGAACATCCTTGCGAAAACGACATCCCGTATCAGACCCAGGATCCTGGATAACAGGGTCATAAAGCTGACCACGGAGGTCGACTTCAGCAGCCCGAGCCCGAAATGACCCTTTTTGGAGCCGTCAGAGCCCGTCGCAGGGGCTTTTTTCGGGGTTTGATCTGGTGGCATTCAGGACGCGTTTCGGGCTATTTGAGCCCATAGTTTAGCCCTAAATGCGAATAAAAATCAGTGATTTAGCTGTATTTAGAGCCGGTCCGCCCCAGATCATTGACAATGGCCGGAGGGACGAGAATAATACGCGGCTCTTTTGGGTCCCGTTGGCTTTTTGGCCGTCATTTCCGGGTCCCGGCACAAACGGATTACACACAGTGGCAAACATCAAATCAGCTCGGAAACGGGCACGGCAGTCAGACAACACACGGCTTCACAAGATGGGTCTGCGTTCAAAAATGCGTACACATATCAAAGCAGTGATTGTTGCCGTGGAGAAAGGCGACAAAGACGCTGCGACTGCAGCTTACAAGACAGCCGTTCCAATCATCGACGCGATGATAACCAAAGGCGTTGTTAACAAGAACAAGGCAGCCCGGCACAAGAGCCGCCTGAACAAGATGGTCAAGGCACTCGCCGCCTGACATTGCCAAAATTTTGCGCCGTAACTCCTGCGGCGCAAGGCGCCGAATAGGAACTCAGTGATTGATCGGACTGCCTTAAGCAGTCCGGCTACCAGCAGTTATCGCCAGTTCCGCTCTGGCCCTTCTCGCCGGTGTGCGTGAGGGTCAAGTTGCCGCAGCTCGAATCCTTCTTGGCCTGATTTAATTGAGGCGTCGCGGTCAGCTCGTAGCTGACGAAATTTGAGGTTGATATCTCCACCTCGTAGATTCGTTTGTCATCGCCAACGGTAACAACCTGACCTTCTTCGCCGATCATGATTGAATCGCTGGCATAACCAAGGCTGGTAAGTGTTGTTGCGTAACGTTTGTTGTCCATAAAGAATTGCTGTTGCCGGTCGGCAACTTGCATCAGGCTTGACGTACCGATGGCCCGTTTCGCCCGCACGACGAACTGAGAGTATGACGGATAGGCGAATGCTGAGATTATCGCAATGATTGTCACCACAATCATCAGCTCCATCAGTGTGACACCGGATTGATATTTTTGTTGTTGAATCATTTTCACGTCAGAATATTTCCTTTGCTGATGAGCCACTACTGAAGGTCCGCGTCTTCCTGGATATACCAGTAGGTGCGCCAGCGGGTTGCCACATCGACATTATCGATCTGCAGATCGGGTCGCAGGATCTTGTTCGGCGGTATCGATACCACTTCCGCCGGTATACCCGCCGAATTCAAATCAACGCTGCGATCGGACTTACTGGTTGGATCATCGCCCTCAGGGTCATCGTCACTTGGCATATCATCTGACGTGTCATAGTTAATCACCGACTCTGCCGTTTGCAGTGACAGAGCGTATAGACGTCCCTGACCCTCCGATGGTGAACAGGCCGATGCTTTGCTGCCACCCTGTGGCATGTAAGAAGTGAAGAACACCTTACCGGTCATGGTTAGCGGCGTCGCGAGGATTTTCTCACCTGATGTTTCCATCTGCAGTTTCCACCCGTGCGACAGGTCAAGCGCGCAATTGCCATCCTGCAAGCAGTTGCTGGTGACATCGCCAAGGAAGGTGTGATCAAGGCCGGAATCGGCGCCACTGCCTACATTGGTTCCGCGATCTTTGATCATGTAGAAATAGTTGGTTGTGGTGCCGCCGCCGTCGAGCGGATCCGCCCGATCGCCGGAGCCAATCAACACGGCGTCAAAGTTGCCGTCCTCATCCTTGGTCTGGACCAGGTCGGGACGGTGGAAGAAGCGTCGATCGCTTCCTTTTCCTGCCGAACCACCTGAATGCCTGCCAAGCGATGCCAACAACGATAACTTCCAGTCACCGGTATCGCTGCCTTCAAGATCGGCGCGCCACACGTTGCCGCCAGTATCGCCAACAAGAATCCGGTCGGTCAGTCCATCTCCATCCGTGTCGGCGACCGTCAACGCCGACGGGATGCTGTCGACCAGGGCCGGATGCTGGAACTCTTTGGACGAAGCGCCACCGGGTCCGCCGGTCGCCTTCCAGATCAGGTTGCCAGTCTCCGCATTCACGACATAAATGGCGTTGCCTTCGGAATCGTTTGTGCCAACTCCGCTGCGGCTATCCTTGTTCATGTCATAACCGCCGGCAAACATGACGACCGGAGTCGGACCACTGCCAGTATTCACCAGTCCAACGCGAGGATTTGAGAATGTATAGCCCAATTCCGAGAAGTCGCCAGATTTATCGATGGTCCACATCAGGCGCGGTATTTCCGGATTAGTAACGTCCATTGCGTAGTAGGCCTTTCCGCCCCGCCGCATTCCGGTAAACAGGTAAACGCTGTCGCCCGACTCGATTGAACCGTTGAGGTTCCTATCTGCTATGTAGGCAACAGGCGCGCCATCAAAGGTGTACGGGTGCTTCACGCCCGGAATGTTGTCTCTGAGTATTTTTTGCGCCGCCATGGATTTTCGTGGCATGAATGCCCAGGCTTCCTCGCCAATCTCTGCTCCGCCGGAAGTCGTATTGCGGATCATCCTCAACATACCGTCGTTCGATGCCACAGCGAGGTAGATAGCCGGGTTACCAGCTCCATGACCGCCGAGAGTGCCGTAGTTAAGCGGCATCGGTCTTGAATGCAGAGCGTCTCCGAGAATCCACTCGCGCGCCTCGTTTGTCGTTCCATCGCGGTCGAGGTCATCGACATCGATACCGCGCGAAAAGGCGATCAGCTCTCCCGCTTCGTTGACAGACGACGCATTGAAGTCGCTCTGCAGCAAGGTCGCTGTAGTTCCATCGACATTAAACTCAGCCAGAGAACTCGATGTTTTGTCGTAATAAATTGTGCGTCCACCCAGCCCGTTGGCAAGCTGCGGGCTACCGCTCAACATACCCGGAATCTTTTGCCCTGCACCGCCTCGCGCCACGGATCGGCCATCCTTGCCGTCAACCTCACCGGCATCTGTATCCGCAGGAGGAAGATCGCCCGGAGACGTCCAGTGCGTGAGCGCATCGAATCGAATCCTGCCGTCTCCGGCAACCGCGGCGTAGCCGGTCGCATCAACCAGAGCTGCTCCGACGTCAGTGTTATTCGCACCGACCAGTTTCAATTTCTTGACGTTGCCCACCCAGCTGGGCCTGGCATCCTTGTCCACCTGGAAGAGTGCAATGTAAACGTTGTCAGTAATTTCAGCGCGATTGAATACGTTCACCGGAACCGAGGCGGCCACGAACGTCGTGCTGACACTGAGAATCTGTTTGAAAATTTCCTGAAAGGTTGCAACAAGGTCATCCGGATTCTCGCTAAGCTCCAGCGGCATTCCGGTTCCACCGGCCTTTGCATAGCCGATAGTTGTTGTGTTGATGTGCTTGCCATCAATCAGGAAATAGGAAATGACATTTTGCTTATCATCCAGGTCCGGCACGGTGCCGTAATTGCCGTTGCCAAGATCGGCATCATTCAGATACTGGATAACGTCCGGAAACTCCTTTTGCGCAGAGCCGAAACCGCCGAACGCTACCGGATTTTCAATTGCATCGTCCGAATCAGCGTCCTGGTTCGACACCTGGAACATCGAATTTACAGTGTAAATACGTGAGCATGCACCAGCATTCTGTATAGGCGAAATGTACTTCGGCCTGTTTTTTGGCGCCGCTTCGACGCTGGTGTCCCACGATGCCATCGGGTAGTCAAAATCGAGATTTTTCTTGTTCGCAGTCCCGTAGTCTGTCCAGCCATTGTGTGCGTTGTACACACCCTGCCCGGTCAGGTAGCGAAAAAACTCGAAGAACAACTCTTTACCCTGATACGAGTGACTGAGATTTCCCTGCGGTGTGGGCATCGAATCCAGGATGTTGTGAAATTGCGACTTCGCACCATTGGCGTCGTTTTCCATGAACTCCTGGAAACCCATCGCGATATAGCCGCCGTTGCTGCAACCAGTCCGGCCAAATCCTTCGCAATTGGTACGGTTGTCATGATTCAGCATCAGGCCGACTTTCAAACCCTCAAGCGGGTCCATGACCTTACGGAGAGAGCCGCGCAGCACGTCGAAATAGGTATATGGGCCGGAGGACTTCATGTAACCCTCGGCAATCAGCGTGGCACACTGACCCTGACCGCAAGCCGTCGAGCCCAGGTTCGGCCGATAGTCCAGCGAGAACATCACCATCGGCATGCTGTTGGGCGGCAACGCTGAGCCCCGATTGATGTACACATCAGTATCGTCAGCCCTGGCTGTGCCTATCGTTGCAACCAACGATGCCAGTGTTGTCAGAAGCAAGAATTTGATTTTCATGGTATCCATACCTGATCTCATTGAATTCGGGAGTCGCGCCTAAAACTTCGGTACCAGTACAAGCACGCCTTCGGTGATCTGTTGTCGGCCGAGCTGCTCGTCCGTCCGGTCGAACGTCGTAATAACCTCGAACGACGCACTGCTGAATTTGTCGATGCTGGACTCGACGCTGCGTGGCGGCGGCCTGAAGAGCGGCCCCTCTCGCTCAACTCTTGCCGTGATGTGGCCCTTCGCTACTTGCGCCGCAAGAACAGCGTTGGTTATCGGTAGGTCACTTCGATTGCAGTTGGCTTCGCCAATTGTGCATATCGTAAATCCATTGTCGCCAACGACCGGGGTCGAAGCCGGGTTGGAAACGATTGCGTCCGCAAGCGCCTGCGCGCCCTGGGCCGCAGAAATCCGGGACTCCTCGTTTTGTGCCATGTAGAGACCAATGTTACTCGCCTGCATTGACGAAACTGCCAACATCGAGATGGCAATAAGAAACAACATCGTCACGACGAGAACTGTGCCACGTTGCTTGATCGGTGAGCGATGTGATCGATATTTCATGCTAGAGACCCATTGCGTTAAGACTGCGAATATTCTGGATGCTGACGGTCGTTGAAACGACTCGTCGATGAAAGCTGTCGTCCGGCGAATAATCCTGCGCGTTGCTTAGCGCGAAGGTTTTCGTGTTGTCGTAGCGGGTATCAATATCGGTCGTTCTTGCTAGCAGCAAGACTCTCGCTGATACAACCCTTTGCATTTCGACAAGTGTTGGCGACGGAACGTAGACGTTGGCAAATCCATCTTCGTTGATGTCGATACCGTATTCGATTTGCATGTCCTCGATGCCTGCCGCGAGACATTCGGTGGTCATTCCCGGTACAGCACCGCGCAGCACTTTTTTGCATAGTGTCGGAATTCCATCACCGGCTTCGTAAGCGAAATTTCGAATGTAGTAAATGCTCGGTCGATATTCCCAATCAGCATTGGGGGCCGGCACGTTTATCACCGGTGCAGGAGCAGGCTGTTGATAGAGAAGACCGACCGTGCCATTTGTACGCAGATACACTCGACCGTTCGTCGGCGCCGCAGCTCGTGCACCAGCGACCCGCTTTATTGACACAATATCGGTACCGGCTTGAAATTCGGCGCCCCCGATACAGGAAAAATTGGCCGCTGCCTGTGCTGCGCTTGCATTGTCGAAGCCAACCAATGAGAGCGAGTTTCCAGTGCCAGCCTGCACTGTTTGATACATCCATTCCGGCGATGCAACAGGGCCGCAGTCTGCTGTCAGTGACAAACCGCCATCTGGCGTTACGGATCCGGGAACCAACAAATCTCCGTAGTGTCCGGCCATGCTGATTTCGAATGTCAGTTCACGCAGTGCATGGCGAGCGTCGTCCTGCATCCGTTGAACGTTCTCGTCCTGGGTGAAGCTGTGACGATTGTTGGCAAATACTGATATCACTGCAGCGCTCAGCACGAGAGAAAGGGCCATAGCGATCATGAGTTCGATCAGGCTCAAACCATGCTGGCGAGAAATGCTTTGATGTTTCGTAAAATAGGTCATTGAATTAGAAATTCGGATCGATGAATGTTGCTACCTGAACCACACGACGGTATTTATCGCCGTCACCATAGTTACCGGAGCCTTCGCCACACAGGCTCGTTTCCGGGCTTGTTAACTCGACTCCACCGCGCCAGGCAACAGACACCGAGTAAACGCCAGCAACTCCGCCGCCCGGACCGTCGACGCAAATTGTTGGGAAGATGACGCCGCCGGATTGACCTTCGGCGCCCATTTCCTGGGCACCATCCACCAAGCGTTCCCAGTACCAAAGGTCGTGCACCGCTTTTTGTGCAGGGCTACAAGGGGTGTTCGGGTCGCGGCAGCTCGAAACAGGGAGCGCACTCAGGGTGCCGCCGCCAAGATCATTGGCCGCCGTGTAAACGCTAATGCCAGAACCATTTGTACGCATATCCTCAAGCATTCCGTTGGCTACCTGGGATGCAAGAGTTCGTTGCAGACTCTCGTAACCTGCTTGTTTCGAAACCATCTGCAGGCCGGCAACGCCGAGTAAGCCAATACTAAAGACCACGAGCGAGACCAGAAGCTCGAGCAGTGAAAAACCACGTTGTGAATGAATTTTAGACATTGGCGTTTCGTTCCTGAGAAGCGGGCTGTTAGCCGCAACTCAAAGAGAAGCCACCCGAATAGGAGTCGAACACGCGCGGACGTCCGGACAAGTCGAGCCGGATACCCTTCGCGTGATCACTGCCACGCTGGTCACAAATAAGGAATTGACCGGAATTCTGGTCCGTATTGGTATACATGACGCGGCCATTAGGTCGATACACGAAGAAATTCGAAAATTGACCGGATTTGATCGTGACACCGTCGACAGCTGCGCCTGAGCGAAGGATTGATTCATCGTTATCGAGAGCGCGATCTGCATCGCGGTCGACAAATGCGATCCAACCCTTATCCCAGCCGGCGTTGTCGCATGACCTACCACTTTTGCTGGCACAAACCGTTACCCGACTGTTAGTTGTGATCGCCGTATTCCTGGCGACACGCATACCCGAGACAAGCTCATTGACGCTGCCGTTTTGCCGCGCGTTCATCTTGAATGATTGCATGCCGGGAACGGCGATCGCGATCAGAATAGTTGCGACGCCCATCGTCGTCAGCAACTCGATCAGTGTGAATCCTTTGTGGCTCGTCATGCGGTCTTCCTTAGTCCGGCCGGGTCACGGTGTTTCTCATAAATGGGAGATTAGAAACAAACCGTTTGGCGGTATTTCCGCCGTTGAAATGAATTATCCGGGCACGTGTCATATACCGGCGTGAGACGCGTCTCACTGTCGCTGTACAGCTACGTTTGAGCCGACAAGCGGCATATTTGCAGCGACGAACGGCATTCGGACGAATCCCGTCGCAATATTATGTAAACAACGTAAAACAACGAATCCGGTAATTGCGCAAATGGCCTGAAACAGCAATTCAGCACAAACCAGGCCTTGTATTTTGTTAAATCGAAGGCATCAGCGATGCCCGTTACTGTGACCGCTGTCAACGGCAGCCTGAATTTCTGTATTCATAATGCGCGGATAACAGGGAATGCTATGAAAAGACTATTCGTAACGGCAGTTTTGTTGTTTGGTTTCGTATTGAACGCGAATGCCGACATATGGCGGTGGACCGATGTCCACGGCAAGGTCCATTTCGTCGACACGCTGAAGCCGATTTACACCTGGCTCGATGAGTCTGGCCGACTCTGGTACAGCGACAAGCCCGATCACGAAGATGCCGTCAGCGTGGAACTTGTCTGGCACTCAACCGGCAACAATATTGATGAGGCAGAATCCAGCCTTGCCCCTGAAAAGAAACCGCACGATACCTGGGCCTATGTCGGCGAAACGCCTGAAGATCGCCTGGAACGGGAAAAAGCCGAGAAGTACTACTGCAAACGCGCCCAGGAGGTTTACGACTCTTATCTGCAAGCGCCGCGTTTGTATAAGACCAACGATACCGGCGTGCGTGAATATCTTTCGGATGAAGAATCAGCGCAGACGCTTGCTGAAACCAAAGCGCGCGTAGAAGAACTCTGTAATATCTGAATTTCCCCGCCCGGGAAGAACGGCTATAGATCCACCGATCCGGATTCAACCTGGTCCATCTCTTCCAGCTCGCGCATGATCGCCTGACCCAGTTCGTCGGTGCCTTCACCAGTCTCTGCGCTGACCAGGAATACTGGCCCATCCCAGTCAATTTCGCCAAGCAACATTTCCCTTGCAACTTCGAGATCGTCTTCAGCCAGCAGATCGACTTTGTTGATCACAAGCCAGCGAGTCTTGCCACTCAATTCAGCCGAGAACTTTTTGAGCTCGCCTTCAATAGCCCGAAATGCAATAGCAGGGTCAGCATCGAGGTCAATTGGTGCAATGTCGACAAGATGCAGAAGCAACTTGGTTCTTTGCAGGTGTTTGAGAAACTGAATTCCCAGCCCGGCCCCTTCAGCAGCGCCTTCAATCAGGCCAGGAATATCGGCCATCACGAAGCTCTGCAAACGACCGACCGAGACGACACCAAGGTTGGGATGCAGCGTGGTGAAGGGATAGTCCGCAACCTTCGGCTTCGCCGCTGACATCGATCGAATCAGCGTGGACTTGCCAGCATTAGGCATTCCTACAAGCCCGACATCGGCGAGCAGCTTCAGCTCGAGCGCTAGATGTCGGCCCTCACCCTGTGTTCCCGGGGTGGTTTTTCTTGGCGCACGATTAACGCTGCTTTTGAATCGGGCATTGCCCTGGCCGCCGTCTGCCACTTTGATCCGTTGACCGTCATCGGTCAGATCACCGATCAACTCGCCGGTGTCGACATCATGAATCACTGTGCCACGCGGCACATGAACATTCAGGTCCTCACCGGACTTTCCAGTCATATTTCGGCCGGCGCCACCTCGCCCGCTTTCCGCCCGAAACTTCCGGGCAACGCGAAAATCTGCCAGTGTGTTGATTGACTCGTCGGCGACCAGGTAAACGCTGCCGCCATGTCCGCCATCGCCGCCATCGGGCCCGCCACGTTCGACGTATTTCTCGCGCCGAAAACTTAAGGCTCCGCTGCCACCATTGCCAGCCTGTGTACGAATTGTGGCTTCGTCGACGAATTTCATGAGCTTATTCTAGATGTAAATACGAAAAGCCCCGCTGTAGCAGGGCTCTTCAAGGAGGCAATTGTGGCTTCGTC
>CAJQPR010000040.1 GCA_905480255.1 uncultured Woeseiaceae bacterium
CCTTTGTCAATCAAGCGTAAATTCAATGGTTTCCCACCGGGACGTGTCTTCCAGACGAGCCTGTCGCTTTAGAGAATCGACCATTTCTCGATCATTCCACTCAATGTGCTCGTTCACCCGGTCGACCAGTTCCTGGGGAGATTCCGTAATGCCGCCGAACGGGCGAATTGCGATCATCGGCAACTCGTTGGCTTCTGCAACGTCCATCTGAAACCGGGCCAGGTCGGTTTGCTCAAGGTAGAAAAGAGACGGAATGATCACGGCTTCGCATTCCTTGATCTGGGCTATCAGCGTTTCCTTGATCGCGTCCATCCCGCCTTTATCCGGCATTTCCTCCGGTTTGCTGACGTTCAGGTAAAAGAAATTTTCCATGCTTTCCAGGAATTCGAAAACACGAAGATAGTCGTCACTCTCTTGAAAATTGTGGGTTACAAAAACCCGGATTGGGTTGTCTTCAGACACCGCTTTCTCCGTCTGCCATCCTGCGGGCCACTAGTGTATCGTAGCCTCCGATCATGAGACTACTACTCTACAATATTCGTTATGGCGTCGGGGCCGGCGCGTCCATGCACATGCCGCTTCCAGGCGCTGGCTATATCCTCGGAAACCAGAGCGTACTCCCCGATATCACCTCATTCATCAAGTCGACCGATCCTGACATCGTTGGCCTGATCGAGGTCGACTCGGGCTCGATTCGCAGCCGTAAGATCAACCAGGCCGAGGCGATTGCCACAGAGCTTGGCATGAACTCTTCTTACGAAACCAAGTATGGCGCCAAGTCGATCAACCAGCTTTTGCCGATCATTCGAAAACAGGGCAATGCTTTCATGGCGGCACCCCGCGTACATGGCGAGACCTTCCACTACTTCGATACCGGCATCAAACGTTTGATCATCGAACTTGAAATGGACAATTTCGCGGTTTTTCTCGTCCACCTGTCGCTGAAGTACCGGCACCGCCATCTGCAGCTACGAAAACTGTACGACCTCATTGCCGAAACAAAGAAACCGGTCATCGTTGCAGGCGATTTCAATACATTCTGGGGCGAGAACGAAATTTACCTCTTCATGCGGGCCGCAGGCCTGCAAAGCGCCAATGTGAAAAGCCTGCCTTCATACCCGAGCCGGTCGCCGCGCAAGGAGCTCGACTTTATTCTTTACCAGGATGGTATTCACGTGACACATTTTGAGATTCCGCAGGTTAGGCACTCGGACCACCTGCCATTGATCTGTGATTTTGAGGTTCCATGACGCAATGACGGAAGAATTACGGCACTGGCGAACGGACACGGATAGCGACGGTATTCTCTGGCTGTGCCTTGATAAGGTAGAAAGCAATGCCAACGTGCTATCCGAAACGGTTTTGCGAGAATTTGAATCGGTACTTGCGGGGCTTGAAGCCAACCCGCCGCGTGGCCTTGTCATCTACTCCGGCAAACCCAGCGGTTTTGTCATGGGAGCTGACATAAACGAATTCACTGCTATTGAGACGGCCGATCAGGGCTACGAGTTGATTCGTATCGGGCAGCAGCTTTTCGACCGCCTGGAAGCCCTGCGTTGCCCAACGGCCGCAGTGTTTAACGGATTTGCGCTGGGTGGCGGGCTCGAAATGGCGCTTGCCTGTACCTACCGCCTGGCGCTCGATAACAAAAAGCCGATCATCGGCCTTCCCGAGGTTCAGCTTGGTCTTCATCCTGGATTTGGTGGAACCGTTCGATCTGTGCGCATTGCCGGAGTGAGGGCGGCGATGCAGGTCATGCTGACCGGCAAACCGATAAGGGTGGACAAAGCGCTACAGCAGGGCTTCATTGATCGCATCGTATCGCCCGATAACTGGAAACAGGCGGCCCGGGAAATGCTGGCGTCTGGAAAGCCTCGCCAATCAGCGCCGTTCACAGACAAGGTGCTCAATTTACCGTTTGTGCGACCTTTCGTTGCTCGCAGTTTGCGTAAACAGGTTGCAGCAAAAGCTCGAAAGGAGCACTACCCGGCTCCGTACGCCATGATCGACCTCTGGTCGGATCATGGCGCGTCCGATTCCAGCTATGCCTATGAGGCACGCTCATTTGCCGCGCTCATGGTTGGCAGCACCTCGCGAAACCTCGTCCGTGTATTCTTTTTGCAGAATCGTCTCAAGGGACAGGGAAACAAACCCGATGCAAAAATTGAACGGGTTCATGTTGTCGGCGCCGGCGTCATGGGTGGCGACATTGCAGCGTGGTGCGCATTGCGCGGATTGAAAGTTACTTTGCAGGACCGCGGTCAGGAATATATTAATCCGGCGATTCAGCGAGCAGCCAAACTGTTTAGCAAGCGAATCAGAGACGCGAACGATCGGGCTGCGGCCAGTGATCGTATCGTGGCGGATGTCGAGGGCAAGGGGGTCGCAAACGCCGACCTGGTCATTGAGGCCATTTTCGAGAATGCCGAGGCCAAACAGGAACTCTACAAGAAGCTGCAGGCATCGATGAAGGACAGCGCAATCCTTGCCACTAATACGTCCAGCATAAAGCTTGAAGAGCTTCGTACTGTGCTCGACCGGCCGACGCGATTCATTGGTTTACATTTTTTCAACCCGGTTGCGCAGTTGCCACTGGTTGAGGTAATCCGTTGCGCAGACACCGATCAGACCGTGCTCGACCAGGCATTTTCACTGGTCAAAGCGATCGGCAAGTTCCCGCTCGAGTGCCAGAGCGCGCCCGGCTTTGTGGTCAACAGGGTTCTGGCGCCATACATGGCCGAAGCGATGTACCTTGCCGAAGAAGGTGTTCCCTGCGCCGCCATCGATCGCGCCGCCGAAGAATTTGGCATGCCCATGGGTCCGATCGAACTAATTGACAGTGTCGGCCTGGACGTTGCCATGCACGTCTCAAAGGTCCTCAGCGACGCATTTGAGCGTGAGGCACCAACGATATTGTCGGGCATGGTCGACGACAAGCAGCTGGGACGAAAGTCGGGGCAAGGCTTCTACCTGTGGCAGGACGGCAAGGCCGTCAAGCCTGTCGACTCGGCTGGCAATATTCCCGAGAACATTACCGATCGGCTCATTCTGCCAATGGTTAATGAGGCTGTGGCCTGCCTAACAGAAGGCGTTGTAAAAGATGCCGATTTGCTGGATGCCGGCGTCATATTCGGTACCGGGTTCGCCCCGTTTCGCGGTGGCCCGTTGCAATATGCGCGGGATCGTGGCGTGAACGAAATAACAAAAGCCCTCGAGCAGCTGGCTGCCGAATTTGGCGAGAAAGGCGGTGCCCGATTTAAATCTCACCAGGGATGGCAGCAATTACAGGAATCGGGCACTTAGTGACTTTCATATCGCTATCAGCTTGGTAAACTGTGCGCCGCTTCACGGTAGGACATAACGGCAGTTCCGAAAGTCGACAAATTCAAGTTAGAATAAGAGCTTATGCGCATTCGTGGGACCGTTTACCGGTTTCCCGCCAAGCGCCCTAAAGAGCGAAAACAGGATGAATCATGACGGGTGAGCAGCTGGATATCGAACTGCTCAAGGGCTTTTCACCGCTTGACGGTCTGAAACGTGACAATCTCGCGGCACTTGCCAAAAAGGTGCGGATACGGGAATTGTCACCGGCACAGCTTCTGTTCAAGGAAGGTGACACGGAGAAACGCACGATCTATATCGTGTCAGGCGCACTGGAGCTGATCGACGGCGGAAAGATTGCCGAGGTAGTCGAGGGCGGCACAGAAAACGCGCGCAATCCCGTGTCACCAATGTTTCCCCGGCGCGTTACCGCTCGGGCGCATGACCGCGTGCAGTTCATCTCAATCGATAGCGACCTATTGGATGTCATGCTGACCTGGGACCAGACCGGTTCTTACGAGGTCTCTGAACTCCAGGGTAAATCGGAAAATATTGGCGGCGACGACTGGATGACGATGTTGTTGCAGGCCAAGGCGTTTCACAAAATTCCACCGGCTAATATCCAGGCGATCTTCATGCGTATGCAGCAGATCAACTACAAGTCGGGCGATGTCGTTCTGAAACAAGGCTCGGAAGGCGATTACTTTTATGTGCTGACGCGCGGCAAGTGCCTTGTGACACGCGAAACGCCGTTAAACAAGGAAGGCATCAAGCTTGCAGAGCTGGATGTTGGTGACACCTTTGGCGAGGAAGCGTTGATATCCGACGCCAAACGTAACGCGACAGTGACGATGACGACTGACGGTGCGGTCATGCGGCTCGGTAAAGAGGATTTCAAGCGACTTCTGAATGAACCGATGCTCGATTGGGTCAGCTCGGAAGAAGCCGATCAGATTGTCCAGGGCGGTGGCCAGTGGCTCGACGTTCGACTGCCGAGCGAGTTCGAGAATCACCACAAAGATGGGGCGATCAACATCCCCCTCTATTTCATTCGGCTTAAGATCAATACGCTCGACAAGGACAAGAAGTACGTGGTTTGTTGCGATACCGGCCGGCGCAGTTCCGCCGGCGCGTATATTTTAAGTGAGCGGGGCTACCACGCTAATGTGCTTCGGGGTGGAATCAACTCTTCCTGAAAACGCAAACGATCGACCTGCATCGTATGAGTCGGATTGCCTCCCAATTTGCCTGAACGGGAATGAAATTCACTACAGGTGGGTGCAAATTGATCTTTAGTGCCAGAACCTGGCAATGCGTTAAGCCTGGTGCGCCTACATAGTATGAGTAGGTTTATCGCCGCCTAACGCGCCCGCCAGGTAGTTCTCAATCTTCTTCTGCGTATTGCCCTGGTCCTGATCACTAAACTGAACGCCAATGCCCGCAGTACGTTTTCCCTGCGCACCTTTCGGGGTCATCCAGATTACCGTGCCGGCGACGGGGATCTTCTCCTCCTCGCCCATCAGGTTCAGGAGCATGAAGACTTCATCGCCGAGCCGATATGAACTGTTCGTAGGGATGAAAAGCCCACCATTGATGACATAGGGCATGTACGCGAGGTACAAAGCGCTCTTGTCTTTGATGGTGAGTGTCAGAAGTCCAGGTTTGCTCATTATTGTTACTCGGTTCTCAGCAGGGTTTCCAGTCGTTCGGCCCAGTCAATCAAAAGGCATTCGAGGGTCAATTGAACGTTAAATGAACCCGCCGGCTGATTCCGTAATCTATTGATTATGTCTAGATAACAGAACATATTTCGCCTGTCTATGCGCTTCAGCACAGAATCACTGACCAGGGCAGAAGCCCCCGAAGAATTGCCAACTGTTGCGCGGGATATGCACGTTTGAACCTGTCTGCTCAGCCAGCCCAACACAAACTGAGGGTCATGTTTAGCCCACCTCGCGGCAACCTGAAGAGGAGCCGCGCCTCCGTCCGCCAGCGCTGTGAAATCCCTCGCCATTGCGTCGGTTTCATCAAGCCGTTCCAGGGCACGAATTGCCTCCAATGGCGCGAAACCCGCTTCCTGTAAAACTTTCGCCCAGCTGGCACCGGGTTGTAGTCCTTGTAGCCAGGCCAGTCCATCCTGTTCAGGCGGTGCAGAAATATTGATGCGCTGACAGCGGCTGAATATGGTCGCCGGGAGTTTGCCCGGTCGATCGACGACCAGGACCAGCAGAGTATCACCCGGAGGCTCTTCCAGGGTCTTTAGCAGGCTGTTTGCGGCGCTCGTCGTCATAGCGTCCGCCGGCTCAATGACCGCGACTTTGCCTCCACCCTCGTAGCTGGTGAGGCTAATTTCGGCTACCAAACCCCGAATCTGATCGATGCCAATGGAATGCTTGTCTTCAGGAGGTTTGATCCAGCGGAGATCAGCGTGCTCCGGGATTGAAACCGGGTAGTCCGGCAACGCCTCGTTCCCGGCGATGCCCAGCCGGTCTCGGGCAAACCAGGCTGCAGCGGCTCTCTTCCCGGTACCAACGGTACCGGTCAGCATGATCGCGTGCGGTGGGCGACCCTGTGAGCGGCTGGACTGCCAGGATTCCACTAAAGATTCTAACCAAGGTAATTGCATTATTAAACAGTTAGTTATTTTGCTTTATTAATCTAAATTCTTACTAAATAGTGTCTCGAGCTCAGCTTCAATCGACACCTGGACATCGGCCAGCGGACGGCTTGCGTCAACCACTGCGAAGCGCTCCGGATGCATATCAGCCAGGGTCAGATAGCCAGCCCGTACACGCTGATAAAATGCCAGCTCTTCATTATCCATTCGGTCGCCCTCCCCGCGCGCTGCCGCACGCTCCATGCCAATTTCAGCCGGCGCGTCCAGGAGCAAAGTCATATCCGGTTCAACCCCTTCCTGGACCCATTCGGCCAATCGTTCGATGCGATCAAGGTCCAGCCCGCGACCGCTGCCCTGGTAAGCCCGACTGGCATCGGTAAACCGATCACACACTACCCATTTTCCCTGTTGCAGCGAAGGAATAATGGTATTCCTGAGATGAAGAGATCGTGATGCAAAAAAGAGCAGCAATTCAGCAATTGCCGGCAGATCCTCCTGATCGTGATCGAGCAGCAACTGGCGTATCTGTTCCGCCATCGGGGTGCCCCCGGGCTCGCGGGTCCGGACCACCTCAAAGCCGCGTTTTTCGATCAGTCCGGTCAAAAAATCGATGTTGGTCGACTTTCCGGTCCCTTCAATGCCCTCTACGGTTATGAATATTCCTCGCTTCATGCCTGTCCTTATTCGGCCTGCCGTGCAGCACGTAGCCGCGCCAGGTATTGCCGAACAGCCTCATCATGCTGTTCTTTCGTATCCGAGAATTTATGGCTGCCGTCGCCCAGGCCCGTCGCGACAAAGAACAGTTCACTTCCTGAAGCCGGGTTCAACGCAGCGTTAATTGCCGCTTTTCCTGACAGCGCGATGGGTGTTGGCGGTAAGCCGCCTCTTGTGTAGGTGTTGTAGGGGGTATCAGTGCGAAGGTCACGGCGCGTGAGATTGCCGTTGAAATCGACGCCGATACCGTAAATTACCGTTGGGTCCGTCTGCAGACGCATCCCTTTCTGCAGTCGCCGCACGAAAACACCTGCAATTTGCGGGCGTTCAGACGCCAGTGCGGTTTCTTTTTCGATAATTGAGGCCAGCACCAGCGCTTCGTAAGGGCTGGTAAGCGGGAGATTGACGGCGCGCTTGCCCCACTCTTCTGTCAAAACCTCCTGCATCAGCTCGTATGCCTGCCGCAACAGGTCAACGTCACGTGTTCCTTTTGGAAAGCGATAGGTTTCTGGCAGGAACAAGCCTTCAGGGTGCGTGGCTTCGGCTGCGAATGAATCCAGCAAGGCTCGCCAGTCCTCATATTCCATGGTGTTTTCAACGATCGGATCAGCTGCGAGTGCAGCCAGTAACTCGCGGAAGGTCCAGCCTTCAACAATCGTAAACGAATATAGCTGGACGTTACCCGATACAAACTGGTCCAGCAGACCTTTTGGTGTACTCCCGTTGGCAATCAGGTATTCGCCGGCATGAATCTTCCCTGCGTTCCCGGATAAACGTCCGTAGATCCGAAAAAAAGTCGGGTTGGAGATAATGCCGCGCTCGGCGAGCTCGTTGCTGACCTGGCTGAATGCAGTGCCTGGGCTGATTTCCAGGTAGCTACCTTCCGATCCAACCTCGACTGGCGTTCCCAGGAACTGGTTGAATTGCCAAACGACCGCTGCCGCGGCGATGCCAACGGCGAGCAGCAATGCCAGTAGAATTTTCAGGACGCGGGACATTCGCCAAGTATATGGCAGGAATCCGAAATCAGTCGAATGCCTTGAAGACGAGGCTGGCGTTGGTTCCGCCGAAACCAAATGAATTGGAAATGGCTGTCTTCAGTTTCGCTTCGCGCGCAACATGCGGCACATAGTCCAGATCACAGTCAGGATCCGGGTTGTCGAGGTTTATGGTGGGTGGCAAAACCTGGTCACGAATAGCGAGAATCGAGAAGATCGCCTCAACTGCGCCTGCGGCACCGAGCAGGTGTCCGGTGCAGGACTTCGTCGAACTTACCGCAAGCGTTTGCGCTGATGCGCCGAAAGCACGTTTGATCGCCGACGTCTCGCCTTTGTCGCCAACAGGTGTGGATGTTCCGTGTGCATTCAGATAATCAATATCTGCGGGATCGATTCCGGCGTCGTTAATTGCTGCAGTCATGCACTTCCGTGCGCCCTCACCATCTTCAGGCGGAGACGTAATGTGATGTGCGTCGCCACTCATTCCGAATCCGATGAGCTCGGCATATATTTTGGCGCCCCGCGCTTTGGCATGCTCCAGCTCTTCGATAATCAGGCATCCCGCACCGTTGCTAAGTACAAACCCGTCGCGATCGCGATCAAATGGTCTACTCGCTTTCTCAGGCTCATCATTTCGTGTGGTCATTGCCCGTGCCGAACAGAAACCTCCCAACGACAATGCCGTGGTCGCATACTCGGATCCACCCGCAAGCATGACATCTGCATCACCATGCATCACGCTGCGCGCGGCAATCCCAATGCTGTGCGTTGATGTTGCACAGGCCGTCACGATGGAAAGATTCGGACCGGTCATTCCGTACATGATGCTGACATTGCCAGACGTCATGTTGATGATGCTTCCGGGAATAAAAAACGGAGATACTTTGCGGGCGCCACCGGAGAGGTATTTGTTGTGATTGTCCTCGATAGTTGCAAGGCCACCAATGCCTGCCCCCATTGCCACCCCAATCCGATGACTGTTTTCTTCGGTGACTTCCAGGCCTGAGTCTCTTACAGCATCGACTGACGCTGCGATGCCGTAATGCATGAAAACATCCATGCGCCGGGCATCTCGTGGCGGAATGTAATCACCAATATTGAAATTACGGATTTCACCGGCGATGCGAGTTGCAAACTCGCTTGCCTCAATTTCCTCAATTGGACCAATGCCGGAACGCCCTTCGCGAATATTACTCCAGGCTGTGTCGACGTCGTTGCCAACGGGAGAAATGATTCCCATGCCAGTTACTACGACGCGTCGCATACTCATGGGTTTATCCGTTTAGGTTCGGCAGAACTGCCAATTGTGATAGAAAATTCTGGATGCTGGCGCGGCGGTTGTCCACCGCGCCAGGCAAAATCAGGAAGCGCTTTTGCGAGCGTTAATGAAGTCGATCGCCTGCTGAACCGTCGTGATTTTTTCAGCGTCCTCGTCAGGAATTTCAGTCTCGAACTCCTCTTCAAGGGCCATAACCAATTCGACCGTGTCGAGCGAATCCGCACCGAGATCGTCAACAAAAGAAGCGTCATTCGTCACTTCCTCTTCTTTAACACCCAGCTGTTCGGCGACGATGCCCTTAACCTGTTCTTCGATACTGCTCATTGTTATCACTTCTCCTTAAGAAGAGACTTTCAAAAATCTGTCCGGACTTCTATAACCGGTGCTCCGCGGTGTCTCTCTTCACCGCCATTTGTACTCGGGTGATCCTGCGAACGCCCGTTTTGTCCCCGCCTTGCGATCGTAACTTGTTGATATTTCAAGCACGACACAAGCGTGGGACGGTATTGTATGTGAATCCGATTAGGCAATCTAGCATCGAAACACACCATTTTCAGCGGGATCAGTCCATCAGCATGCCGCCGTTGACGTGAACCGTTTCGCCGGTGATATAGGCGCCCGCGCCGGACGCGAGGAATACCACAGCATCGGCAATTTCCTGCGCCTGCCCAAGCCGCCCCAGAGGTACTTGCGTCAGCATGGCGGCACGCTGCTCCTCAGGCAAAACCCGCGTCATGTCGGTATCAATGAAACCCGGCGCCACGACATTGACTGTTATGTTTCTGGAGCCAACCTCACGCGCGAGCGATTTGCTAAAACCAATGATTCCGGCTTTCGCCGCACCATAGTTCGCCTGCCCCGCATTTCCCATGATGCCAATGACCGAAGCTATATTGATGATCCTTCCGCCTTTCGCTTTCATCATGCCCCGGAGTACCGCCTTGCTGACTCGAAACACCCCGGATAGATTTGTCGAAATGACGTCATCCCACTCCTCCGCCTTCATTCTCATCAGAAGATTGTCCCGGGTTATCCCCGCATTATTCACGACGATTGTTGGCGCACCCTCCTTCCCCTGAATGTCCTTGACGACTTCCTGAACGGACTCATCGGTAGAAACATCGAGAGCAAGACCCCTGCCCCGATCACCCAACGTTTCAGAAATTGCTGCGGCCCCATTCTCACTCGTTGCCGTACCGATGACCGTTGCACCGGCATCTGCAAGCGTGTTTGCAATGGCCGCACCAATTCCGCGGGATGCACCGGTAACCAATGCCACCTGACCTTCAAGCGCGTTGTTCGCGAATAAACTCATTAAACGGCTCCGTCCAAAGATTTTTGTAATGCATCGGAAGTATCGATGCAGGATGCTGAAAGCGCGCGATCGATGCGCTTGATGAGACCTGCGAGAACTTTTCCCGGACCGCATTCAACGATCACAGCGATCCCCTCACCTTTCATATGCATGATTGTGTCAACCCAGCGAACGGGACTAAATACCTGTCGCTTCATTCTCTCCTGAATGTCTGCCGCATCGCCATAGGGCGTGCCGTCGACGGCGCAGATCACAGGGATTACCGGCGTTTCGAATTCAGTGCTGTCGATCGAAGCAGCAAGCTCCTCTCCGGCCGGCCGCATAAGTGAGGAATGGGCCGGCACACTGACAGCAAGCATCAGGGCGCGCCTCGCCCCGGCTGCTTTCGCAAGGTCGGTCAATTTTTCTATCGCCGCGCGATCTCCGGCAACGACCACTTGCCCAGGGGAGTTAAAATTAACAGCCTCTGCCACACCGTCGGCAGATGCCTCCTCGCAAACCTTCAGAATCACATCATCGTCAAGACCTAAAATTGCGGCCATCGCGCCTTCGCCGGCAGGCACGGCATTTTGCATTAGTTCCGCACGACGACGCACCAGCGCAACAGCGTCTGGAAACGCTATCGCGCCAGACGCAACGAGAGCCGAATACTCACCGAGGCTGTGGCCGGCCATCATTGCAGGAATTCCGCCACCCGCGTTTTGCCATGCGCGCCACGTAGCAACGCCGGCCGTCAGCATAGCCGGCTGGGTATTCGTTGTTTCGTCCAGGCGCTCCTTCGGGCCGTTCTGCGTCAGATCCCAGAGGTCGAACCCCAGGACATCACTGGCCTCGCTATAGGTCTCGGCGATTACGCTGTGTTGCGCAGCCAGGTCCGCCTGCATACCAAGCGATTGGGAGCCCTGCCCCGGAAATACGAAAGCGGTAGTCAAAATCAGTCTCCGTCGAAGAATGGCCGCGATTATATAGAGCGCTGGCCGCCGGGACTACGCCAGAGAATGCCTGCAGCTATGAGGCCCCCGATTGCACCGAAAAGATGGGCATTGACGACGACATCGCCACCGGAGACTGACTCGGAACCCGGCAGCGGGCCGGAGAACTGCTCCCATGCAAGCTTACCGACCACAATGACGCAGATAATCACAGATTCAGACGGAAAGGCTCTGTATCCCTGCAATGCGCCAGCAATGAGCAGACCGTGCAGGGCCCCTGACAAGCCGACATACCAGAGCATATGTGTGTCCACAAACCAGAAGCCCCCGGAAATCACTGCCATAGACACGCTAACCACAATGGTCCATTGCGGGCTGTTGTAGTTGCGCCCGACCAGCAACCAGACCAGAACCAGGCCAGCCATATTGAGTAATAAATGGGTATAACCGAGATGGGTGAAATGGGCTGTCAGCAGCCGCCAGTACTCACCATCTTCGATCGACAGGCGTTCGTATTTGAGTACTTCCCTGCCCTCGTCGCCGAGCAGCGCGACAAGCCCGCAGGTAGCCAGTAGGAATGCAGCCACCCGCCAGTAAGCAGCGTCCTGCAGAAAAGACCGAATGCCGGATTGATGCCGATTGAATAACCCCATGTTTGATATACTGACGTTTAATCAGTTTGAGAGTCAACGCATTGCCATGCTGGCTTGTGCGTTGCCTGTTGCGGAGCAAGACGAGTGGGAAGACATTTCACGAAGAACCAGCGCGGATTTACGTTGATCGAGATCATGGTCGTCGTCATTATCCTTGGCATTTTGGCGGCAATTGTCGCGCCAAATGTGATCGGTCGAATCGATGATGCGCAGGTAACGCGGGTGCAACAGGACCTTCGTGGCATAGAAAACGCGATGAAATTCTATCGCCTCGATAACTTCGCCTATCCAACCTCGGAACAGGGACTGGACGCACTGGTTAACAAACCTGCTGATCCGAATATCCGTAACTGGAAACCAGGCGGCTACCTGGATCGACTGCCCAAAGACCCGTGGGGCAATCCTTATCAGTATCTGAATCCTGGCCAAAATTCGGAAATCGACATTTTCTCCTATGGCCGGGACGGCCGTCCCGGCGGCGAAGGAATTGACGCCGATATGGGCAACTGGAACCTGGAATAGCCGCCTGATCCGGTATCCGGGGATCGCCATCCATGTCTGTCCACACCCAGCAACGGCGCAACATCAATCTTAAGGGTGGAACCGGCTTCACCCTGATCGAGATCCTTATTGTCATGGTGATCGTCGGCATCATCATGGCGGTTGCGTTTCTGTCTTTTGGCATCCTGGGTGATGATCGCGGCCTTGAAAAAGAAGCCCGCCGTTTGTCATCACTCATCGAAGTGATCAGCGAGGATGCGGAAATTCAAGGGCGGGAATTCGGCCTTGAATTCATGCTCGCCGGGTATCGATTTGTCGAACACGATCCGCTAGTCGACCAATGGTTTGAAGTTCAGGGTGACGACTACATGAGGCAGCGGGACCTCGATGAAGGCGTGGAATTTGAGTTAACAATTGAAGATCGTAAGGTTCTGCTGCATGAGGAAGCACGTGCAACCGAAAAAGACGAAGACAATCCGCAGCGGGATCTGACGGACGACTACCTTCCACATGTACTGATATTCTCAAGCGGCGACATTACGCCGTTCGAGCTTGGCTTCGTGCGCTTTGCAGACCGCAGCCAGGTAATTCTGGAAATGACGCTGGAAGGAGAACTGGAGATTCGCAACGATGCAGAGAATGCTCTTTAGGCGTTCCGCCGGCTTTACGTTGATCGAGGTTATGGTCGCCCTGGTCGTCGCTACTCTTGCCCTGGTTGCGGTTATGGCGAGCATCAGTCAGATGATCGATGCCGGCACCGCGATGCGTGAACGAACTTACGCGAGCTGGATCGCGCAAAACAAGATTACCGAATTGCGTCTTGCTAATACTGAACCCGACGTCAGCGAATCAAGCGGAGAGGTTGAATTCGCCGGCCTTGATTGGGGTTGGACCGCAACGGTCTCTGAAACCGGGGTCGAATTCTTATACCGGGTCGATGTCGCTGTAGGTTTTGCCGGCAGCAACGATGTGGTCAGGACGGTGACAGGATTCATAGGGGAACCAGGCGTGCCCGGAGAGGCGAACAGGGTCTGGTCACTTGGTGGGCAGGCCGTTGGAGAAGACCAGTGAGAATCCAACGCGCATTCACACTTATAGAAGTGCTGGTTGCCATGGCTGTGTTTGCCGTCCTTGCGGCCTTTTCATACGGTACTCTTAGCCAGACTCTACTTAGCGCCGAAATACTGAATGACCGAATGGATCGCCTGCAAGCGCTGCAACGAACCATCCGCTTGATTACTGATGACATGCAGCAACTTGCGCCGCGCCCGGTCCGGGACGAACTTGGCGATAACCTGCGCCCTGCTCTCGATACCGGATTTCAGACCGGTTTTGCGCTCGAACTTACAAAAAACGGCTGGAATAATCCTGTCGTCCTGCCACGAAGCACTTTGCAACGAGCCGCGTACCGGCTTGAGGACGACGAACTTGTCCGTTATCACTGGTACGCACTCGACCGAACCTTGAGCAATGAACCTGTTGGCGTAGTCCTTCTCGACGGTGTGGAAGGAATCCAGTTTCGATTCATAATGGAGAATGGCGATCCTTCGGATCAATGGCCGCCGGTGAATCGGCCTGGCGCACTTGGCGCGCGGCTGCGGCCCCGTGCAGTAGAAGTTATTCTTCGGCTCACCGTTGAAGGCGAGATCAATCGACTTATCGAGGTGGCGCCATGAATATCAGCCGCAGAAATCGAGGGGTCGCCCTGATCACTGCAATGCTCATATCGGCGATCGCGACCATGGTCGCAGCCAATCTCGCCTGGGACAACGCTCTGGATGTTCGCCGAACCATGGTGCTGCTGGGTCGGGATCAGGCCGTGCAGGTTGCTCTTGGAGCAGAGAGCTGGGTGATCAGCATCCTTCACCAGGACATGGAAAACAGCCAGACAGATCATCTTGGCGAGATCTGGGCCTCTGAATTGCCAGGACTACCGATAGAAGGCGGCGATGTATTTGGCAGCATCGAAGACCTGCAGGGACGCTTCAACATTAACAACCTGGTCGACCAGGAAGGCCGGGTCGAAGAAGAATCACTGGAACAATTCCAGCGACTGCTCACGGCGCTTGGGCTCGACCCGCGATTTGCAGGAATCGCTGCTGACTGGATTGACAGCAATGTCGATGCGTCTTTTCCGGACGGTGCTGAGGATTCAATCTATACCGGCATGATCCCTCCTTACCGAACTGCCAATCAAACACTGACCAGCGTTAGCGAGCTGGCAGCCATTGAGGGCATGGATCGCGCAACATTCAGGACTCTCGAGCCGCATATCACGGCACTTCCAGGCCGCACCGGCATAAACGCCAACACGGCAACAGTCGCTGTCCTGCAGTCACTGGACGAGAATATGACACTTTCAGATGTTGAAGGTCTCATTCAGGAACGCGAAGCCGGCGGGTTTACGGAGATCGAGACTTCTTTCGCGTCACTTGTAACGCCGGATGTGTTAAACAGGCTTGAAGAATCATCACAGTTTTTTCGATTGAAGGTAATCGTCCGGATTGATACCGTTCGAGTCACCTTGTACAGCGTATTGCAGCGTGGCCCGAACGGGACAGTCACGCCTGTACTGCGCAGCCTTGGAACCAGCTGATATGTCGGAATACCTGGTCATACGAATCGGTCAGAACGCGAGCCAACCGGCTCACTGGATTGCTGTCGATTCGACCGGCGCGAGGAGAAGCGAGCCGGACACGGGAGCCTTGGCCGAGGCATCTGTCGATATCGGCGATCGAGAGGTTATTGTCCTTGTGCCGAGCGCCGAAGTGCTCACGACCAGCGTTGATATCCCCGTCAAAGGTGCAAAACTCCAGGCTGCTCTGCCTTACGCTTTGGAGGAATATCTCGCCGAGGACATAGACGACCTGCATTTTGCAGCCGGAGTGAAAAGATCAAGCGGTCGAACTCCCGTCAGCGTTGTGAGCCACCAGCAAATGACCAATTGGCTGGAGATTCTCGATGACGCAAACATTCCTGCGAACTCGATCATCGCCGACAGTTACGGCCTCGCACGCATACCTGGCACGATCAGCTTGCTACTGGCCGGAGAATTCGTATTCATCAACGATGGCGGTGACACGGAACTGGTAATGCAAGGTGTCAGCCCGGGCGACGCTCTCGCAGCCATTGGCGCACTTGATGACGGCACCGCAGCAGCTGGTGACGGCGAAGAGAACGATTCAAATCCGATGCCACGGCACGTGCTGGTTTATTGTTTGCCGGGCGACGATGAGAAATACGAGCACGACTGGATCGCGATGCGCCATGAGCTGGACAGCGTCGACATTAAGTTGCTACCCGATGGCGTAATGCCACGCCTTGCCGTAACCGTCGCAACTGGTTCGGGCATCAATCTGCTGCAGGGACGTTACGCGCCGCGAAGAGAATATCGTGGCATTTTCAGGCCGTGGAAATACGCCGCAATGCTGGCACTCGCTTTTGTTCTGATCGGCCTTGGTGTCAAGGCCACCGACTTTTACATGTTGTCCAGACAGGAAGCGGATCTCCGCCAGACATTCAATACCGAATATCAACAGATGCTTCCTGGAGCGCCTGAAACGGATAATCCGGTTGCTGTAATTGAGTCACTGCAGCGACGAATAGGGACCGCAGAAACACCGCCGATTTTTTTGCAATCGATGGAACAGCTTAGCCGCGCAATTCAGCAAAATACCCAGGCAACCATCCAGGCAATCAGCTTTCGTGCGGGTGTCATAGATCTTCGCGTATCAGCACCGGATGTCGCAACACTTGCGGGCGTCGAACGTGCAATTAGCGAAAGCGGGCAATTTCGTGCATCCATTCAGTCGACCGACCAGGATGGAGAAAAGGTCAGTGGGCGCATTCAGATACAGGTGGCGGGATCGTGAAAGACTGGTTCACAGCACTTGAATCACGGGAACAGATTTTTGTTTCTACAGCGGCTGTCGTCATTGCATTGGCCATATTCTGGCTCGCAGTCTGGGAACCGCTGGATTCAGGCCAAAAGGCCGCGGCCGAGCGTGTTGATACCTGGAAACAATCCCTGGCCGCCCTGCGCCCCATGAAAAACCAGGTACAGCAATCCGCATCCGGACGACCCGCAGTTACCGGGCAGGATCAGTCACTGGTTGTGATCGTGGATAACAGCCTTCGTCAGCGCGGACTATACGAATCGGTGCAACGGAGCCAGCCTACGCCATCAGGAACCGGAATTCGGGTCGAGTTCGAAAGCGCCGCCTTCGACGATTTGATTCTCTGGCTGGGTGATCTCAGTCGTCAGTACGGCATGCACATCGAGTCAGGCAGTTTCTCAGTTGCATCTTCCGAGTCTCCCGGTCGTGTCAATTCCAGCGTCACGCTTCAACGCTGACCCGGAACTCAATCGATGAAACGTTACATCGTCGCCGGGTTGCTGGTCTTCTTCGTAATTCTTTTATTTACGTTCCCCGCTCACGTCGCTTATCGGTGGTTTGCGCCGCCTGATGTTCAACTCAGCGGCATCTCCGGTTCCATCTGGAATGGCAGCGCGACAGAGGGTATGGCAGCGGGTGCGTATCTTCGGGATATTGACTGGCGTATGCGGCCGGCAGCCTTGCTAACGGGAAAGCTCGCGTTCACTGCGTCCGCAAGCCCCGCCGCGGGCACAATGACTACAGATATTGCAGTCGGGATGGATGGCAGCCTGACGTTTTCCAATTTACACGGCAATTTGCCGCTTGACCTTGTTCACCAGGCGTTTCAACAAAGCGGAACCAGCGGTGATCTCACCCTGGAATTCGAAACTTTAATCATTAAGAATGGCTTGCCAGTCGAAGCCACCGGATCCGTGACGGTAGCCAATTTCTATGCGCCGGATCTTTCTGCCGGGCGGCTTGGTGACTATCGCGCGGACTTTCAAACCACAGACGCTGGCGTATCAGGGAGCGTTGACGATATATCCGGAGTACTGGATATCGAAGGTTTAATTACATTATCGCCCGATCGAAGTTACAGCCTGATCGGAGAGGTCGCTGCGCGCCCTGGCGCACCGCCTTCCATTGAACAACAACTACGTTTTCTCGGCAGTCCCAATGAGCGCGGGCTTCGCCCGTTTCGCTTCGAAGGACAGCTCTGAAGCCCTAGCCTTCGACTGCAACTTCGCAAAACTCCTGCAACAGCGGGAAATACAATGCAGCTCGCACTTTTTCGCCCGTCAGGTTTGCATAGAGGCTTGCATACTTGTTGAGTTGAGGACGGTAGCGCTCCGCTTCGTGCTCGAGGAATACGGCGAGATCGCCTCCCTCGTGGGTACTCGTCTTGTAGTCAATAATCCAATGTGTGCCCTGTTCATCGATTCTGATTCTGTCGATCACAACAGATTGCGTTTGACCGTCGTAAATTCCGGTCACAGGCAGCTCTGCCTGCCCTTTACCCTGCAGCACCCAGCGTCCTTTTTCGTCACCAATAATCCCCTTGAGTGCGGCTTCCGTACGGTCACAAACGGCATCCAGGTCGTGATCCGCGACACCAAGATTCGCAGCCCAGCGCCGACTGGCCGGACGCAAATTACCAAGCTCATCCGGGGCAACCTCAATCCGTCCATCACTGATTCGCTGGCACCAGCGATGCACAATCGTTCCCGCATGCCGTGCCGCGGCGCCAACCCAATAAAATTCGACAGCCAGCTGCTCTTCATCAGCAGCAGGCTCAAGGGAATGCGCAGTACCCGGCAGATCGGGGGCTACCGGCGCACTCCAGGGAACGTCCATTCTGCGCAACACAGGGTCAATCAAGTTGGCCCGACCGACGTCATCTGCTGCGATTTCACCGGACGAACTCGCAACCCACTGATCAAATGCTCGCTCATAGTCTTTACCAATCGCCGGCCAAAGCCGGTTCAGCAGGGAACCGCTAGCGGGTTGCTTACAGCTGGTGTGAGCTGCATCGACACCGATACTCCCGATCAGATGTAGTGACTTGATTGCCCGCGTACATGCCACATACAACAGCCGGTCGAGTTCCATTCTTGTCTTTTCTTTCTCAGTCGATTCGATAAAACGGTGGAGTGGATCATTTTCAAGATCGGCGCGTGCTCCCACCGGACTAATGATCATTTCGTTCTGGCCATCCTCATCAGGGACACTGAGCCAGTTCAGAACCTCCTTGTCTCCAACGCGAGTAGCTCGTCCCAGGCCCGGCAAAATTACGTGATCGAACTGCAGGCCCTTCGCTTTGTGCATGGTCATGATTTGCAGGCGACATTCAGCACTGACGGTGCTCGACACCCGTTCTTCGTCAAGACGGTTTTCCAGCTCGCGCACGTCATCCAGCGTGCCAAGGACCTCAATCTTTTCGATCGCCGCAAAATACCGGTAGACGTTTTCGAGTTGCTCATCATCCAAAAGTAACGTCGGCCCGCCAAGTGAATACCAGGCAAGTTCAACCATTTCGCGGAGGGTCGAGGTCGAATTACGCTTCATGAAACCGGACAACGTCGATAAGAGTGCGTCCATTCTTCTTTTGCCATCTTCCGATAAGGCATGTATGCGCTCGGGATCGCGACACAACTCCGGAATGGTGTGCCCGGTATCGTTCCTGACCAGCGCGACAATGTCCGTCCATAGCAGGCCGGCAAAAGGACCATGTAACAGTGCCAGCCAGGCCAGGCGGTCACATTCGTGGCTCAGAGCCCTGGTCAGTGCAATCAGGTCAATGATTTCCGGCAAGTCCGTGAGCCGGTCAATTTCGACTGCCTGATACTCGATGCCTGCGCGTCGCAGCCGCGGCAACACCTCGGATAACTGTGTTCGGCTGCGAACCAGCACAGCAATGCTTGCGCCCGCATCATGATCGAGACATGAACGGATGACATCAGTTGTCGCATCAGCTTCGGCCTCTGAAGACATCTCAAACAAAGGATAAACGTGATGCTCACCCTGCCCCGCTTTTGCCGCGACAGGTACAGACTCTGCATAGGAAATCGCGCCGACGGCGATATCGTCGCGAATTGGCATTACCTGGAGGAATACCGTATTGAACCAGTGAACCAGGTTCTCGCCCGACCTGAAGTTTCGCCTTAGAGTAAGCGGCGTCAGTTTCGTGTTACCAATTCCAATTTCCTGTGCGAGCAGGAACTCTCCGACTTCAGCATCCCTGAATCGGTAGATCGACTGCATTGGATCACCAACACAAAAAATGGTCCGACCATCACCCGGCGACCATTCTGCAGTCAGTTTCTTCAGGAGATCGTATTGACCAATGGACGTGTCCTGCATTTCGTCGATCAACAGGTGCTGTACCTGGTAATCGAGCATCAGCGCGACTTCTCCCGGGCTTTCAATACTACCCAGCGCACGGCCGGCGGCTAACGCAACTTCGTTGTGATCTGTCACCCCGCGCTCACCAAACAGGCGACGCAGCTCGGCAACCGCGAGGGGAAGTAATTCGAATAACGCCAGCAACACTTCCCATTGCTTGTCGGTGTAATGCGGCTCCGGCAACATTCGCGCACGATGAAGCCCGTCGCGAAGGTCATGCAAATCCTGATGCGCAGAGATCAGATCGTATAGCCGGCCCTTCTGACCATCGTCTCCCGTTGGAAAGCCATCGTTTTTATTTACGCGCTTTTTCCACAGGCCTTTCTGCGTCAGCAGAAGGTTTGCAATACCTTGCCACCCGTCCCGGTGCGCAGCTGCAGCCGTTGGCAAATGCTGACTGTCACTGAGTGCAGTCAGCAGATGATCGTGCTTCTCATCGTCAATCAGATTCTTCGCAGCGTATTGCAGGAGTTCCGGTAGTTCGTTGCGCAACCTGGGTGGCACCAATGAGTCCAGAGCCACCAACTGGCGTTCAATAACGTCAGCAATATTGCGTTCAAGCCGGTGGCGTGCGGCGTCAGTATCCGTTGCACCCGGTTTGCCGCTTCCGGTTATTGCGAGCCACTGTTCGCGCGAAGCAAGCATTCGAGCAATATAGGAAACATAGAGGCTGGTATTGTTGTCCAGGTGCAGCAGCACTCGTTCAACCGCAATTGCCGCATCGCTTGTCGTGGCCAGGTAGTCCATCGTCGACGTCGCCGCGGCCCGATATATCGAATTCATTTCGGCATCGGCAACGGTAGATCCAATACCGCCCAGCCCCGAACTGAGTGGCAACGCCCTCGCAATCCCGGCGCCAAATGCGTCTACCGTCTCAATGCGCATGCGCCCAGGTGACTCAATCAGGCTCCAGTCATGTTGTTCACCCCGGGCAAGTACACTTGCGGCCAGCGATAGAGTCAGGTTTTCATGCTCAGACTGTGCCTCAACGCCATCTCTTGCCCCTCTCAGGGCATCAATTACACGAAGCTGCATCTCAAGCGCAGCCTTACGTGTGAAGGTTATAGCCAAAACCTCCTCTGGGCTCTTCACGACCGACAACAACCGCAGGTATCGCTGAATCAAAAGGCCAGTCTTGCCGGAACCCGCTGGTGCTTGAACGATTATCGACTTCGAGATATCCAGCGCGGCTGACCGGGCTGACATATCATCCTCAAGGAGCTTTAGGTCGTCAGACACGCTTTAGCTCCTCCAGTCGACTGAGAATATTCAGTGAACGACCATCACTAGCAGACTGCAAAATATTGATTCGGGCGTCGCCGGTTGCAAGGGCTTCGAGCGCTCGATGCACTTCGGACCGCCAGGATTGGAGCGTCTCTTCCCACCCATCCTCTTCAGCTTCGTTCCAACCACCGCCGGCAGCCTTGTAAGTGATTTCCCTGCTGTCGACATTGATAAACGCGAGGCCGCCGATTTCGTCAGACAGCGCATCTGCATAGACCATCAGCTGCAGATCCTTGAGTTCACGATTCCTGTTTACAAACGTCTTCGGACTTCCGGTCTTGTAGTCAACTACGAGCATGCGGCCGTCAGCCAGGCAATCAATTCGGTCAATGCGCAAACCGAGGCGAATGCCGAATTTTTCGTAATCGAGTTTCTTTTCTACTGCGGCAACATTGAACTCCGGCCTGGAAACTTCTGCATGGATGAAATCACGCAGTAGTTGCCGCAGGCGCCCTCGTTCGATATTGATCAGTCTTTGCAAAACCGGGTCGGCCTGTGCAACATGAACAGCGAGCGCCGAATCAATGGCGCTGCCAACCCTTCCGCTCATCTCGTCCGTGGTCCAGCTCTGTATTTGCTGCCGGGACGGCCTGTCCGTCAATAAATTGTGCAACGCATTGTGAATAATATTGCCGCGCATGCTGGCGGACAGACCAGTCGCGATGGGATCGAGCGCCCTGACGCCGAGTCGACCGGAAACAAACGCGGAAAATGGTTCCTGAAACTGCCGCTGCACCGTATAGGCTCCGCCACGAACCTGCTCGCCTGAGCCAACCGGCGGCACTTTATCGTCTACTTCAACTACGTTCTTGGCCGGCCCGGTAAGGCCCAGCGCATACCATCCCGGATCCTGTGGCCCCTCGTAGCTTTTGGTCTCCATATTGTCCAGCAAGGTGCTGGCCGTCAGCTCAGCATCATCCCGGGTGCGCGACCAGCTCAGAACACATTCACGGGCGGAACCGACGAGCCTTTGAAGCACCCGTCGGGAAAACTCCAGTGTATCTCCCGGCGTGGCGTCCGGCATCGCATGTTCGCGTTGCAGCGCAAGTGAGATAAACGGTGAGGGTCGCGAAGAAGGCGGCCATTGTGATGAATCGAGACCGCTGACCCACACGCCGTCAAACTCCATGCCCGCTGCTTCAAGAGTTCCTATGACCTGGACGACGCCGACTTCCGATTCGGGCTGCCAGATAGTCTCCTGAACAAGAGCAGCCAAACGGCCGATCGCCTCCCGCATTTCGATCTTCGGCACGACGGATTCGATTCTCGCAAATTCGTTTAGAACCTCACGCCATCGATTAACGAGTTGGAATTCGAAACTGTCCAGGGATGCCTCACCTGGCCATTGAATGGTTTTCAGCAACTCATCGATCTTGCCGACACATTCTGCAGGGGACATCTTTTGGGAATTAGAAGATGCAAATTCGGCGACGGCGCGCACAAGGCTGATGAATGCGTCGGTATCCGATGCCTCTTCACGATTCTCGACGACCTTCAGGATATTCTCAGGCGTCCAGTCACGGTCGGGATAACCACGCAGCTTTAGCTCAAGTCGGGACCGGCCGCTGACCGACTCACTTGCGACACAACGACTACGCAGCAGGACGCTTAATTCGCGGCTGGAAAGCCCCTGACAGGTCCATCGCAACACCAACAGGGCGATCCCTACGGCGGGAAAATCGGGCAACCTGCGACCATACGACACGTTAACCGCCAGGCGGTGCCGGGAATTGCCGTATTGCCAGCCCGGCACTAGCCCCTCACGAACCAGACGGGAAACCTCCGCAGCGCGCACTTCAAGTCCCGGACATACAACGGCAAGCCTGGCTTCCGGATCACTCTGCAAAAGCTCACGTGCCCAGGCGCCAGCAGCCCTCAACTCATTTGACTCCAGATCGAAGCAGGCAACATGCGGAATGGCTCCCTGTTCCGGGGGCGGCCGTGTAACAACATCGCACCCGGCTTTTTTAAGTGCTTCGGCAATGTCGATGACTGCCGGAGCAAGGCGGTCAAAGCCAGCCAGGACCACTTTGGCCGGCCGATTTTCCTTCTCAAGACCTATCAAAGTACTGACGAGTGCGGCGACAGCGGGACGGTCAACCCAGTTACCATTGTCCAGGCGCTCCTGATAGTCCGCAGCCGCCCGGGCGAAAAGTCGCTCGTCCTGATTGCGGGCGGATGACAGCAAATCCGGAAGCGACAGGTTCCAGTCCTTAATTCGCTGCCAGGCCTGACCAGCTTGCCGAACAATGCCAGCCATGCTGAGCAGCCCTTCTGGCATTCGCCTTTGCAGGCAGCGCTCCCAGAGTATCGAGCTGGAAAACGGGTCGAGCAACATTGGCAAAGCGGCAGGGTCGGTCGCGGATGACAGCTGCCTGGAAAGCCAGTCCTGCAGAAAGTGAATCGCCGGCGTCCGCCATGCTTTCTTTCCGCTGGCAACTTGCAGCTCGTTGTAGGCGACCGTCAATTCCCGCGCAAGTCGCCGGCTTGCGGTGACAACCACGGTATCCTCAGCAACATCGTCGCGAAGCCACGCATACCTGGAAGGCGAATTACCCGATGTCACCCTGTTTGCCTGAGCAATGAGTCGATCCAAGAGAATATGTCCAGCAGTGCATCACGGTCAGGCAGGGTGTCACTGAATCCTACAGAGTCTCTACCCACCGTTATATTGCGCCTCTGCTTGCAAGAGCGTCGATCTGTTCGGCGCTCAAGCCAAGCTCGCCTGACAACACCTCAGCGGTATGCTCGCCGAGCATTGGTGGAGCATAACGATAGGCGACCGGCGTTGCCGAAAACCCGACCGGATTCGCCACCGTTGGTATTTGGCCAGCCACCGGATGGTGGAGCTGACGCACCAATTCCCGCTCCTGTGCATACGGCTCAGTGAATACGTCCGCAATTGAATTTATCGGGCCGGCCGGAACGCCCTTTTTCGACATCCTTGCAAGCCAGAATTCCGTGTCATTTTCCTTCAGCACAGACGACATCCGATCGACAAGATCGTCCCGGTGCAAGACCCTTGCTTCGTTGCAGTCAAATCGTTTGTCATCGGCCAGTTCCGCGATATCAAGGCACTCAACACAAGACCTGAATTGCCGATCGTTCCCTACTGCGATCATCAGGTGGCTGTCGCGGGTCGGAAATGCCTGGTAAGGCACGAGATTTGGATGTGACGTTCCCATTCTAACGGGCGCCTCACCGCCAACCAGGTAGTTCATGTTCTGATTCGCAAGCCAGGCAACCTGCGTGTCATACAACGGCACATCAATCTTTTGACCTTCGCCGGTTTTGATTCGGGATACCAACGCCGCAAGGACTGCAGTTGCCGAATACATACCAGCCATAATGTCCGCAATGGCAACGCCGACTTTCTGCGGTGATCCCCCGTCCGCATCAGCGGCACCTGTCACACTCATAAGCCCGCCGGAGGCCTGAATCATCGCATCGTAACCGGGCTGGTCCGCCCGGCTGCCGGTCTGGCCATAGGCGGTAATCGAACACATAATAAGTGCTGGATTCAACTTCTTCAGCTCTTCGTAGTTGAGGCCGAATTTTTCCATCGTTCCGACCTTGAAGTTCTCCATGACGACATCTGATTTCGCAGCCAGGTCACGGATAACAGCCACGCCGTCGGGATGGGCGAAGTTGGCGGTTATCGACCGTTTGTTGCGATTGGCCGCAAGATAATAGGCAGAGTCAGAAGTTGGCCGGCCCGCTGCATCTTTTAGCCAGGGCGGACCCCACAGACGTGTGTCGTCGCCAGACCCGGGACGCTCAACCTTAATCACTTCCGCACCATAGTCTGCAAGCAGTTGACTTGCCCAAGGGCCGGCAAGTACTCGGGTCAAATCGAGGACACGAATACCCTTTAGCGGTCCGCTATCATCTTTTGGAATTCCGTCGCCCATTGCCGCGCATTGTCGGGGGCTTAATCATTCATCGCAAGCAAAATAAAACCCGACCACCCATAGGGTGGTCGGGCGGGTCCGCACGGAGATTGCGGATTGCGTGGCTGGATCGGAATTAACCGATCTGGCCTAGCTCTTCGACCTTGGCACCGATGTTTCCTGGTGGTACCCGGCCTGATTGTTCGGTTGGCGGCTCTTCGCCAATATCTTCTACCTCTGCGCCGTCAAGCTCTGGTGGCGCTGAGTCCTGTTCCTGTGGCCGCTCCTTCCTGCCATGTCTATAGAGCAACTCGTCTGCCTGCTCCGCGCTGACTCTGCTGATGCCGCGGATGCTGGTCGGTCCCATCGTGCTAAAACCGTCAAAAACAAGACCGTCGCCGCCGTACGGACAAAGCCACTCGTCTCTCGATTCCACCCCGATCCGGTGTGATCCACGCAGTTCAAAAGACGACATTCCGAGGGTCACGTAGTAGAACCGATTTCCCGATCCCTCGATGAGCAGGCTGCTGTTATCCAGTGGGGTATAGTCTCGGATAGTCCGGATCGAGATGCAATCTGAACCCCGTTCGTTGATGTCCCTTTCCATGGGCGGATCGCCATTCGTGGCGGCACAAGCCCCTAATAAAGTACATGAATAAAACACTATAAATATATGTTTTATAAGTTTTTTCATGGAGTGTCTAGAGTTCTTATCCGGCCGGCCAAGACCGTCCTATTATGACTGAACTTATTGGGTTTGACTGCTAGAAATTACATTAAGTTCACCCCAAATCCGCAGCTCGGCGGATCCTGGATCGGGCTAATCGCCGGTCGCAACCGGCCGATTTTTGTCCCGAATCCACTCACTCCAGGAGCCAACGTACAAACGTGGCTCGTTACGCCCCGCCAGCACCGCAGACAGGATCAAATGGCAGGCAGTCACGCCGGAACCGCACATTACGATAGCCTCCTGCCTGATCCGACCTTCATCAAACGCGTCCCAGATCACGCCAAGGGCTGCCCGGCTTTGCCAGGTGCCATCGCTATTCAGGTTTCGCGACAGCGGCATATTCCGGGCACCCGGCACTCTGCCAGCAACGGGATCGATCGGCTCCTTTTCTCCCTTGAACCGGGCTTCGTCACGGGCATCGATTAGATTGATATTCATACTGCTGTTTACGGCCGCTGCGATTTCAGCTGTCGTTGCGATCATATTTTCATTTGGTGAACCGTTAAATTTTCCAGTTACGTGAACAGGAACATCTTGCTCAATAGATTCGTTTGCGGCAGTCCACCCCGCATAGCCGCCATCCAGAACAGACACGCGGTCATGCCCCAGCCACCGCAGCATCCACCATAGTCGAACCGCCAGCGAGCCATTGCCATAGTCGTATGCAACGACGTGCACGTCGTCACTGATTCCCCAGCTCTCCAAAGTCCGGGAAAAGACGGCCGGATCAGGCAACGGATGCCGACCGCTATCAGGAGTAATTTCGCTCGCGAGGTCCTTATCCATATCGGCGTGAACCGCCCCGGGTATGTGACCGGCAAGGTAATCCCGCCTGCCCTTGCCAGGATCAAACAGATCAAATCGGCAGTCCACAACGCGACAATCAGTGGTTTTGATAAGGCTCTTAAGCGTCGGGACATCAATCAGGTCGCCATTATTCGTCATTTGCGCTTTCTTCCTGGTAAATCGTGGACATTTCACCAATTTTCGCTTTCTTCGCCTTGTACACGGGATGTGGGTCGGACACAATATGCGCCGGCGGTCGAATCTCGGCTGCCGCATCTCTTAAGAGACAAAAATCAGGAGTCCGGTTGTGGATAAAATCCTCGTGGGCCTGAAGCGTGTTGTTGACTACAACGTCAGGGTACGCGTCAGGTCAGATGGCAGCGGCGTCGAGACCGACGGCGTAAAAATGAGCATCAACCCGTTTGATGAAATTGCGCTCGAAGAGGCGCTCAGAATTAAAGAGCGCGGCGACGCCAGCGAAGTCATTGTTGTATCCATCGGCGGCAATGATTCCCAGCAGCAGCTTCGAACAGGCCTTGCTATGGGCGCCGATAGGGCAATCCTGGTTGATTCCGGCGAAACCCGCGATCCATTGACCTATGCGCGGGTATTTCTTGCCCTGATCGAGCGCGAAAACCCTGGCCTGGTCATTCTGGGCAAACAAGCAATCGACGACGACAACAGTCAAACGGGTCAGATGCTTGCAGCGTTGTGGGATCGGCCTCAGGCGACTTTTGCTTCGAAACTGGAAGTTAACGGCGACAAAGCCACCGTGACCCGTGAGGTGGATGTGGGGCTTGAGATCGTCGAGATTGACCTGCCAGCCGTGGTGACAGTCGACTTGCGCATGAACGAACCGAGATACGTCAAGCTGCCGGACATCATGAAAGCCAAGAAGAAGCCATTGGACACGATTGATATTGCCGAGCTGAATATTGAGCAAGCGCCCGCGATCAAAGAAGTGAATTTCGAACCTCCTTCTGATCGGGAAAAAGGTGTGCTTGTGGATGATGTCGCCGGCCTGGTTGCAGCTTTAAAAGACAAAGGTCTCCTCTAATGCCGAAAGTACTAATAGTTGCCGAACACGCCGACGGCAAAGCTAATCCAAGCACGGCGAAATGCGTGGCATGCGCCAGCGCCATTCCCGATGCGGAAATCCACGTAGTCGTCTTATCGGACGACAGCGAAAATGTCGCGAATGAACTTGCAACGCTTGCTGGCGTAGCACGGGTTATTCGTGTCGATAATTCACAGAATTCGAACACGATAGCGGCGGTGCAGGCACCGCAGGTTGTTGCAGTCACGGATGGCTATAGCCATGTATTTGGCCCATCTACGACATTCGGCAAGGACCTGATGCCGCGTGTTGCTGCTCTCCTCGGTGTCAACCAGGTTAGCGACATCATGGAAGTGCTCGGCAGTCACAGCTTCAAGCGCCCCGTATACGCCGGCAATGCCGTCGTAACGGTTGAGACACCGTCCGACAGCATTGTGGTCGCGACTGTGCGTGTAGCCTCGTACCGGTCGGCTCCCAACGACGGAGACGCTACGATTGATGCAGTAACGATCGACGCCGAACTTCCTGTTCATACCCGTTTCCTGGAACTCCAGGCAGGTTCAGCAGATCGTCCGGACCTGCAAACCGCCGCAACCGTAGTTTCGGGTGGCCGTGCGCTTGGCAGTACAGAGAGTTTTGACCTGATCTATAAACTGGCTGATGCCCTTGGAGCTGGCGTAGGCGCTTCGCGTGCTGCGGTCGATGCCGGCTACGTTCCCAATGAGATGCAGGTCGGACAAACAGGCAAGATAATTGCCCCCGATCTATATATTGCAATCGGTATATCGGGCGCTATACAGCACCTGACGGGCATTAAGGACGCAGGGACAATCGTGGCGATCAACAAAGATGGCGAGGCGCCAATATTCGAAGTCGCAGACATCGGTCTGGTCGGAGATCTGTTTACCATCGTCCCGGAGTTACAGGACGCTGTCAGCTAATCAGAGAGCTGCCAAAATTGCTTCTGCTTTGCTGACCTCAAACTGACCCGGCGCTTCCACAGCGACATGGGTTACCGTGCCATCGTCAACGATGATCGCAAATCGTTTGCCGCGCTTACCCATGCCAAACGCGCTGCTGTCCACGTCCAGTCCGAGCGCTTCGACATATTCACCATTACCGTCCGCCAGCATCAGGACGTCATCACCGACCCCCTGGTCCTTGCCCCAGGCGTTCATGACAAATACATCATTAACGGCCGTGCAAGCTATCGTATCGATGCCTTTTGCCCGGAGCTCATCCGCGTGCTGCAACAGCCCCGGCAGGTGGCTGGCGGAACAGGTAGGCGTAAACGCCCCCGGTACCGATACCAATACAACCTTCTTATCGGCAAATAGCTCATCAGTCGACATTGCGCCGGGTCCATTTTCGCCCATAGCTCCAAACACGCCAGTTGGCATTTTGTCACCGACCTCAATAGCCATCCGCACCTATCTCTTATCAGTATTCGTTTTCAGCAACATGGACAACAAGGCCGTCCCACTCATCTTTCATTTCCAGCTGACAGGTGAGCCTGCTGTTGTCACGGCGATCGTATGCAGCGTCAAGCATGCTGTCTTCCATATCGTCCATTTCCGGCATTTTCTGAGCCCATGCCTCGTCGATATAGCTATGGCAGGTAGCGCAGGCACAAGCCCCGCCGCACTCAGCGACAATGCCATCAATATTGTTGTTTATGGCGGCTTCCATGACTGAGTATCCGCTCTCAACTTCAACGTCATGTCTTTCGCCACCCGGCGTAATGAATGTGATCTTTGGCATCTTTTGTTCCTGGCCGAATTCCGTGAGCGCATTGTAAGGACGTCATTGGTCCCCGGTCAACGCGTTGCACAGGCGATTGTTTGTATGAATATTTCGATTAAAAAAAACGGGCGCCACCAGGCGCCCGTTTGTATTTACATGCTCTAGGCCTTAACTACGATCCGTACTCCGGCGGCGCTCTTCAAGCTCCGCCGCTTGCTTGCGCGCGGCATTTTCGGCAAGTTGGATCTGCTTGTTGCGCTCAACATCGCTTTCAATGACGTTAATCCATTGTCTTGCAATTTTTGATGACCGTTGAGTTTCTCCAGCCGAGCGGAATGCAGTGATGGCGTCCCCGTATTCTTTTTGATTGTAAAGGCACATGCCAAGGGAGATCTGAGCGTTATCCGGGCTCTTGATTCCACCCTTCTTGAGACCATCGCGAATTGCGGCGACGCATTCGTCATACTGCCCAAGATTCAGATTTGCGTTGCCCAATCGAAGATTCAGCTCACCGTCGTCGCTCAGGCTGGCAGCTGCCTCCAACGCTGGTATTGATTTCTCATCTTCCGCTGCCAACGTCCAGGCCTGGGAAAGAAGACGATAATTTTTGGCGTCTTTGGAAACCCGGCCGGCTTCCATTTCCCGCTCCATCAACACTCCCGCCTTATACGGCACTTCGTGTTGCATATAGAGTTGAGCCATAGTCGTAAACTCAGACTCTTTCTCAAGCAATCCCTGCGTGTGCGCTGCATCGTAAGCAGCCATCAGATTCGCGTCTTCACCCAATTCGGTGTACGCGCCAGCTAGTGAGAACCAGTAGCGTTTCTTCGGCCAGTTCACGAGCAGAATCTTTTGAATATCGCGAACCTTCGCGTAATTTTCCTGCTGGAAGTAAGCGAAATTCAGAAGCACATACCAATCTTCCTTAGCCGTCATCTCCCGCCGTTCAGCGGTACTGATGGCCTGCTCAATTGGTGCAACCATGTCCGCGTAACGGCTAACCTGGTAGAGGTTCTGCGCGTAGAGGATATAGTTGTCCGGCGCCGGGTTTGTTTCGAGCACGAAGTACTCGTCGAGATATTTCAGCGCCTGGTCATATTTTTCCAGCATCGTAGAAAGCTGAGCCATCGTGTAGATGGTTTGTTTCTTGATTTGTGGCTCTATGCTCGGAATACGAATCATCTCTTCGTATGCGGCCATTGCCTCATCGATGTTCTCAAGGTTGTAATGAACAAATCCAATGTAATTGAGAACGTTCTGCAACTCGTATTCAGTAATACCTTTTTTCGTCTTGAGCGCGTTCAGCAACTTCAGTGCGCCCTGCTGATCCTCGGCATCGATCATTTCCTGGGCTTTCTGAATACGGTCATAAACTTCTTTACTGACAGCCTGAGCCTGTTTCGTCTTTTGATTGGAGCCTTCTTCATCGTCGTCTTGCGCGAAGACGCTGCCAGTAGCAAACACGCTGCAAATCAAAAGCACAACGATTTGAGTAAGAAAAGGTTTTCTGCTGTTCATATCAAAAGTTTCCTTTCGTAAAGTCCCGCTCTACTGACTTTTCGATTCTATTCTTCAATCTTGAATGTGATTCGCGTTTTAACGTTAGGCACCGCGATCGGGACGCCATCGACTACCCGCGGCTTGTACTTGAATTTCAGCACCGCTCGTGTCGCTGCGCGGTCAAACAAGCTACTGGTTGAGAAGAGAACGACGGGATCCGTCACAGACCCGGAGGTCGTAACCGTAAAGCCCATATCAACGTGACCCTCAACGCCTCTGGACAACGCGCGAGCCGGGTAAACCGGCGCTACACGTACGATCGGAAGGTAATCGCCCTCAGCAATGTTCATCCCGCCCGGTCCGCCAATGTCTACATTTGAAGCGACGGTCGGTGGCGGAACGTTAATTGTCGGTGCGTTGGGATCAACGCTATCCAGATCCTGAGGGGGGATCTCTGGTGGTACCTCAGGTGGTTTTGGAGGCTTCTCAGGTGTGAAGTCTTCCGTGTTCAGTGTCTCGCTTCTTTTGACACGAACGAAATCCAGCATGTGCTTGGTGCGTTCTTTCTGAATTGCATCCTCAGCATGCTCAATCAGCAGGTGCATTACGAAGATAAGTGACAACGTAATGATTGAACCTACGATGATAGAAAATACATAACGGCCTATCATTGTTAGCGCTCCTCTGCGGGCGGTCCCGCATCGCTAATGCATCGGGACTTCGGGGACACTTTATGTGACCCCGTCATCCGATTTCAGTTCCTAATTGTTGTTTGCCGCCAGCGACACGTTATAAACGCCAGCCGCACGGGCTGCATCCATAACGGTAACGAGCGTTTCGTTCGTCGACTTCTTGTCAGCCTGGATAACGACCGACCCTTTCGGGTTTTCGGCGTGCAGTCGTTCGATATTCGGACGAACCGCACGTGGATCGACCATACGACGGTCGATCCAGATCTCGTCATTTGAACTGATTGCAATCAGAATATTTGCATCAGCAACAGACTCCGACGTAGGCGCATCCGGCCGATTCACGTCGATTCCGGCTTCCTTGATGAAAGACGCGGTTACGATGAAGAAGATGAGCATGATAAAAACAACATCGAGCATTGGCGTAAGGTTGATTTCATTATCTTCCTCTTCACCGCCCATTCCTGCTTGAGCTCTACGCATTTCAGATACCTTTTAGTGATCCATCGTGAGTGAGTCCTCGAGGAACTCTACTTCACGTGCCGCACGGCGGCTTAGCAAAGTTACAAGGAGCACTCCTGAGAGCGCTCCAACCATTCCCGCCATTGTCGGCACAGTCGCCTGGGAAACACCCGCCGCCATAGCGCGAACATTACCAGACCCTGACACAGCCATGACCTCAAAAACCTTGATCATGCCTGTTACCGTTCCGAGCAGACCCAGTAGCGGACAAAGTGCTACGAGAGTCTGAATCATGGGTATAGATTGGTTAGTCGCCTGGGCAAACTGCGAGACCAGCCCTTCGCGGATCATGTGTGCATTCCACGAACGTCTTTCTGGCCTTGATTCCCATTGATCATGAATCATTGTAGACATGGCTTTCATCGCCGAGCGGAAATACAGCAACCGCTCGAGGATGAGAACCCACATAACAAAGATCGTAATCGCAATCCATCTCAGGACCGGACCACCCAACTCCATGAAGTCGCGTATGGCTTCAAAACTGTCAAATAGCCAAAGCATCGCTTCTCCTTAAGGCTCCGGCCTTAACTGTTCTTCTCGGAGTGTGTGGCAATAATGCCCGCACTCTGTGATTGAAGGATGTTGACAATCTTCCGGCTCTGGCCACTAACGAGCGTGTGGATCAAAACCATCGGAATAGCAACGACCAGGCCAAGTACCGTCGTCATGAGTGCCTGCGAAATACCGCCAGCCATCATTTTCGGATCACCTGCACCGTAAAGCGTAATTACCTGGAAGGTCTTGATCATACCGGTAACCGTTCCAAGCAGACCCATAAGCGGGGCCACAACAGAGATCACCTTGATGAACAACAGGCCTTTGGTCAAATCAGGCATTTCTTTAAGGGCTGCTTCGCTGAGCTTAAGCTCAATCGTCTCAGTATCCGCATTTTGATTCGCTTCGTAAGCTGCAAGCACACGTCCCAACGGGTTATTAGTGCTGGCCGAATCACTCTTCAACTGCGCGCTGACTTTGCGGCTTGCAGACGACAGTGCGATCCAGCGTACAAATGCGATCAAAAGGCCGAAAATGCCGAGGCCAATGATGCAATAGCCCACGATACCACCCTGGTTGATCCGATCCTTGATCGTCGGAGACTCAACCAACAGTGCCAGAATGCCGCCACGAGTTCCGTCGAGACCAAAGGTGACGATGTCACCGCGAGAAGCTCCAACCATATCACCCGCTGAATTGGTGTATCGCGCCTGATCTGGCTGACGCTGCAACTCGTTAACCGTGCTGCTACCGCCGCTAAAGGTCAGAAATCCACCATCAAAAACGATGTTGAATGTACCTACGCGGACGACGTCCGTCGTAATAACCTCACCATCTGCCCTTGTGATTTCCTGGGGAAATCTGACGATCTTGCCTGACTCGGACACTTCGCGTTGCAGCTCAAACCAAAGCTGCTCGATCTCTTCGATTGAGGCCAGCGAGCTAGCGCCCGCCATTTTGCTGCCAAGCTCTACGAGGAAAGACTCACGATCCGGAAACTGAATGTTGGTGAGGGACGTGTTGAAACGCCCTTGTGCATCACCAGAAACCGTTTGCAGAACACCGAATAGCTCTTTCAACGCACCAAGGCGTTCGTCGAGCGCTGCTCTTGCAGTAACAATTTGCTCCTGGTTCTCATTGAAGAGAGCTTCCAGCCGTGCACTCGTATTTTCCTGACGAGTTCGCTCAGCGCGTGCCTGGTTAACCAGGTTTTGCTGCTCGCTTCGAGACTGCGCAAATCGCGCTTCTCTCTCACGAGCTTCCTGGCTATCACGGGCCTGACCCTGTTCTATTTGTCCCAGGAGATCGTCCATCGTGCTCGCATCTTCCTGTGCCTGTGCCAACCCCGTCGTAAGAAGGGCGCTGGCCATAAATATTGCTATGCGTTTCATGGCTTATGCTCCGTCCGCGTCTTCAGGGCCTGGCATCGGTACCAGGATTAACTCAGGTGCAATCAACTGTCTCGCGATCCTGATGCCTTTGCGTATTTCACTTCGATGATCGCTTCCCAGCAGCTCGTACTCTCGTGCCTCAGGGTTGTACCAACCAGTAATGTTTGTGTCATCCGACTGAAAATACAGGCCAATGCGACCGACCCGGAACATATTGTATTCCCGGACGGCGCCATCGACGTTCAGCGACTCGCGGTACCACTCACTCGATGTGCCGTAGTCCATCTCGATCTGGTAAGCCTCCATGACCTTGCGGAATTTTTCCGCAACGCTGACGTCAGATCTTTCGAGAATTCCCTTCAGATCAGCCATACGCTTGTCGCGTTCTGCCATCAGGAAAGGAATATCAAGAGCGATAGACTGTTCGAGGCCGTCAATCATCCGCTCCATCAGCGGAAAAATCTGGCGGTTAATAACGTCGACCTGCTCCATAGAAAGAGCAATGTCGTCGAGCGTCGCCTGCTGGCCGTTAGTCTGCGCCGTCATCAATCGGTTGTAGACCTTAAGACCGTCAATCTCTTTATTGATCCCGCGGTAGTCATCTGCGAGAGAACGCGTTCCCTCAACAACCTCGTTGATACGTTCCTGAGACTCCTGAGCTAGCTCAAGGCGTTGCAAGTCAGCCTGAAGGACCTCATCGACGGTCGTGGACTGGGCGAAGACGCTGCCAGCCACAACAACAATTGCTGCCGCAGCTGCACCTGCCATTTTCCGGCTGCTGTATTTGCACCGTTTCATTGATACTCCTTAATACATCGAGTTTTAATATTTATAGGATTTCGGGAGAGGGATGCGAAGTCATCATATGAGTACTTAATATGAGAACTTGCACTACATACGGGTGCGCTGCATCCGATAGAATGCAACCCCCCCTTGCGCTCGCGACCCTCTCCACTACCGCCGCGGCGATTAATTCTGATTTTGACCCTTATATATTTAATTTTTGGACCGCCTTGCCGATGTCACTCCCCTGTTGCACCGGTCTCTGTCGGGTCCCGCCTTGCTGGCAATAAGAATACCATAAGCATCACATATCGCCAGCCTTACAACGACTTAACATTTTGTCCTGATTGCTGGCTGAAACAGATTGCTGCTCAGGACCAGGCCGGACTCTCAGGGTCGTTACGCCATGTCGTAGTACCACCTTTTTGCTCACTTGTTAGCAAACAAGGCGCGGGAGCATACCTTTATACAGTCCCTCAGGCCACAAGGAATTCGCAGTGAAATGTTGACCACCGTAACAGTCCCCCGAAGACGCCGACCGCGTTTGATAGCAATGTGCGATCTGTGATGCGCCCGAAATATCAGAGCGTGTTAAAAAATAATTTCATTATAATATTTTTGAATCAAAAGCTTACTCGCTATAGCTAATGCATTTTCGCTAAATGACAACGCTGCTAAAGGGGCAGCAGGCTGACGGAAAAAACATTGTATGAAAGCAGGATTCGGCGGTCTCAGTCGTATCACAAGTAACTGAATTAACAGCAGTTGACATCGTGTTTACCATCCAACATGATCCGCGCTTATGAGATTCGCGTTTAACAAAGTCTTACGTGAGACCGGCATGACGCTGCTCCTTCTGCAGTCTGTCCTGGTGCTTCTTATTAGGAGACAGGGCGGGTAGCGTAGACGTACAAGGATTTCATCAACGCCAACCCCGCATCCAAAAAGGATTGTGGGGTTTTTTTTGGCAACGGATTTCGATTTGGTCAGATTTTAGGAAAAAACAATGCAGATGTATTCGGAAACAGATGTAGACAATTCCTGCCTCGAAGGCAGGCAAATAACGATCCTCGGCTATGGTAGCCAGGGCCGGGCGCACGCGCTCAACCTGAAAGACAGCGGCCTCAACGTCGTGATTGGCGCGCGCGCTGGTGGAGGAAGTTTTGGCAAGGCGGAAGCGGACGGCTTTGTTGTAAAAGAACCGGCAGATGCTGTTCAGGGAGCGGCTATTGTCGCCATTCTGACGCCTGATACATCCCAGGCAGCCCTCTACGCGTCAGTGTTGGACAACATAGATCAGGGCGCCGCCCTGCTCTTCGCACACGGGTTCAATATTCACTTTAAGCAGATAGAACCGCGCGCAGATCTGGATGTCGTTCTAATCGCGCCAAAAGGTCCGGGTGACCTGGTACGACGCCAATATGAGGATGGACATGGCGTCCCCTGCCTTGTTGCAGTGAACCAGGACAGCACCGGCAAGGCGCTTAAGCTTGCCCTTGCCTATTCAGCTGGCATTGGCGGCGCCCGGGCCGGCGTCATAGAAACAACTTTTGCAGAAGAAACAGAAACTGACCTTTTCGGGGAACAGGCCGTGCTCTGTGGTGGCGCGACAGAACTTGTCGTGGCCGGCTTCGACACGCTCGTCAAAGCGGGTTACCAGCCTGAGGTTGCGTACTACGAAGTGATGCACGAACTTAAGCTCATCGTCGACCTCCTGCACGAAGGCGGAATTGCCAAAATGCATAATTTCATCAGCGAGACTGCCGCATGGGGAGACCTGATCAGCGGACCGCGGGTGATCGATGATCATGTGCGAACAAAGATGCAGGAAGTCCTTGATGATATTCAGGACGGCACATTTGCCAAGCGCTGGATTGCCGAGAACGAGGCCGGACAGCCCGAGTACAAAAAACTGATGCAGGCTGATCTGGATCACCCCATTGAAGAAGTGGGCGCGAAATTACGGGCCCAAATGGATTGGTTGGAGAACTAAACCAGCGCAATTCTGGAGAGAGACATGGCTGACGAGCAAATCAAGATATTCGATACAACTCTGAGAGACGGCGAGCAGGCCCCGGGCTGCAGCATGACCCTCAGGGAAAAGCTTCGTATCGCCAAGGCACTCTCGGATCTTAACGTCGATATCATTGAAGCCGGATTTCCGGCAGCGTCACCCGGGGATTTCGACGCGGTAAAAGCAATCGCGGACGAGAACCGTGGTCCGACGATCTGTGGCCTCGCGCGCTGTAATCCGGATGACATCGAAAAGGTCCATGCAGCTGTCAAAGGCGCGGACAATCACCGGATCCATGTATTCGTGGCAACGAGCGCCATTCATCGCGAATACAAACTCAAGATGGCCAAAGAGGAGATCATCAGCAGCGCAGTCGGCGCGATTCGGATGGCTCGCGAGCTCTGCGACGACGTTGAATTTTCGCCGGAAGATGCATCGCGGACGGAACTTGGTTATCTCGCCGAGGTTGTTTCTGCAGCGATTGAAGCCGGAGCCACAACGGTAAATATTCCCGATACGGTTGGCTACACGGTACCGGCCGAATTCGATCGGCTGTTTCGATACCTCAAAGACAATGTGCCAGGCATCGATGACATTACGCTTTCAGTGCATTGCCACAACGATCTGGGCATGGCCGTTTCGAATAGCCTTGCAGCAGTGAGTGCCGGGGCAAGACAAATCGAATGTACGATCAATGGCATCGGTGAGCGCGCGGGAAATTGCTCGCTGGAAGAAGTCGTGATGGCGCTAAAAACGCGCTACGAGTTCTTTCAACTCGAAACGCAGGTTGATACCACCCGCCTCTATCCGACAGCGCGCCTGGTCTCTGGCGTAACTGGCATGCAGATTCCAAGGAATAAAGCGATCGTCGGCGAAAATGCATTCGCCCATGAGGCCGGCATTCACCAGCACGGAATGCTGCAGCACGCGTCTACATACGAAATTATGAAGCCAGACGACATTGGCATCAGCAAATCAAACCTCGTACTCGGCAAACACAGCGGCCGGCATGCATTTCGGGATCGCGTCGGCGATCTCGGATTCAATCTCGACGACTTCGAAATGAATCGCGCATTCCAGGAATTCAAGAAGCTGGCAGATAAAAAGAAAGACATGTACGACGGCGATATTGAAGCCATCATAATGAATGTCGACAATTCTTCGGCTGGCCCGTGGATATTGAAGTCACTGCAAATCAATTCCGGCACAGAAATGGATGCGACAGCGATGCTGACGCTTATTGACGAGTCTGGTGAAGAGAAAAAACTTGCTGCAACCGCTGATGGCCCCGTTGAAGCCGTATTTATTGCGCTTGAGCAAGCCAGCGGAATCAGCCTGACCTTGCAGAACTTTGAACTCCACAGCGCGACAATTGGTGAGGATGCGCAGGGCGAGGCTACGGTTACAGTCGATTTCAACGGGCAGCCTTATCGCGGGCACGGTGCAAGCCAGGATATCGTCGAGGCTGCGGCACGCGCCTATCTCGAGGTCATCAATCGCATTCTGCGACGCCGGGAGCGGGGCCTCGATGATGCACCGGCTGACAACGACGTCAGCCGGGCTACTATTTGAACCATCTAACATGGATGCGGTAGATGCCAGACGCTGCGGCGCTTGCTAAGCTTGGCGACTACCTTTCAGGAATTTAAGACGGGGTTAATTGAATGAGTTTTGCCGGAGGAAAGCTGATCTGGATGAACGGCCAGATGGTTCCATGGGAACAGGCAACCGTGCATGTGATGTCCCATGCACTGCACTATGGGTCGTCTGTATTTGAGGGTATCAGGGTCTATAAGACGCCGGATGGGCCACAGGTATTTCGCCTGACAGATCACATGCGCCGTTTTTTTGAATCTGCAAAAATATATCGCATGCCGGTTGGCTATGAATGTGACGAACTCATTGAAGTCTGCAAGGAACTCATTCGTGCCAATGGCCTGATGAACGGAGCATACATTCGCCCGATCGCATTCCGTGGCTATGGTGAGCCCGGCCTGGCGCCGAAGGCTGACCACAAAGTCGATGTTGCTATTGCTGCCTGGGAATGGGGTGCCTATCTCGGCGCCGAAGGTCTTGAGCAAGGCGTCGATGTTTGCGTATCGAGCTGGCAGCGAGTAGCTGCAAATACGATCCCGGCAATGGCCAAGGCCGGCGGCAATTACCTGTCCGGACAATTGATCAGTACCGAAGCAAAACGCAACGGATTCGCTGAAGGCATTGCTTTGTCAACAGATGGAACGGTTAGCGAAGGCGCCGGTGAAAACGTTTTTGTCATCAAAGATGGCAGAATGCTTACACCTCCGGCGACATCTTCTATTTTAAGCGGACTTACACGCGACTCAGTGATCAAACTGGCGGCACGCATCGGTCTGACTGTTGAAGAAAAAGCCATACCACGTGAAGCACTGTACCTGGCTGATGAAATCTTTCTCACCGGCACTGCCGCTGAAGTTACGCCGGTTCGCTCGGTTGACCGGATTGAAATCGGACCCGGCCATCGCGGGCCAGTCACCAAGCAGCTGCAGGATGCATTCTTCGGCCTTTTTGCGGGCGAGACGGATGACAGCGACGGATGGCTTGAGCCGGTCGGCACCACGACAGTTGCGGCAGCAGGCGGGGCATAAGACAACCAGGCGTGAGCGACGGCACCGCTAAAACTCTTTTCGAAAAGGTCTGGTCCGATCATCTCGTCAAAGACGAGACGCCGGAAACGCCGGCGATTCTCTATATCGACCTGCATCTGATCCATGAAGTGACCACGCCGCAGGCATTTACGCTGCTGCGCGAGAAAGGGCTCCCGGTTCGGCGTCCGGATCTGACGCTCGGCACTATGGATCACTCCACGCCTACGACACCGGTTCGCTCGTTCAAAGATCTGGCAGTCGTCGGTGAAGGTGCGGCAAAACAGGTTGTCGCGATGCAGGACAACTGCAAGGAGTTCGGTCTCGAATTACATGGGTTCGACAGCGCTCACCGCGGAATTGTCCACGTAATCGGACCCGAACTCGGCGCAACACAACCTGGCAAAACAATTGTCTGTGGCGATAGCCATACGAGCACTCATGGGGCATTCGGCGCCCTCGCCTTCGGAATTGGAACAACTGAAGTCGGCCACGTCCTGGCGACGCAATGTCTTTTGCAGCGAAAACCTAAAACCCTGGCAATTGATGTTAGCGGAACGCTGCAATCGGGCGTGACTGCAAAAGACGTAATCCTCGCGATCATTGGCAAAATTGGCGTGGACGGTGGCACAGGTTTTTGCATCGAATTTCGCGGCAACGCAATTGAAGCAATGGACATGGAAGCCCGCATGACCGTATGCAATATGTCGATCGAGGCCGGTGCCCGTGCCGGCATGATTGGCCCCGACGAAACGACGCTGGGGTATTTGCTCGGTCGACTCAGATCGCCGCAGGGACCTGATTGGGAGGCCGCTGCAAAGCGCTGGCTTACGCTCAGGACTGACGCTGGTGCTAACTTCGATAAAAGTGTGGGCATTGATGGCAGCACGCTCCAGCCAATGGTCACGTTTGGCACTAATCCCGGAATGGTCATACCGGTAACAGCCGAAGTCCCTGACGCCAACGGAGACCCAAGCTTCCGTAAGGCGCTGGACTATATGCAGGTGACACCAGGCAAACCGCTGAGCGAATCCTCAGTCGATGTCGTGTTCGTAGGAAGCTGCACGAATTCGCGAATATCTGATCTGCAGCAGGCTGCCGATATCATTCGCGGACACAAGGTAGCGGAAAACGTTCGCATGCTTGTGGTTCCGGGATCACAACAAATCAAGAAAGAAGCCGAGGCATTAGGCCTCGACAAGATATTTCAGGAGTCCGGAGCGGAGTGGCGGGAATCCGGATGCTCTATGTGCCTTGGCATGAACGGCGACACCGTGCCCAGCGGACAACTGAGCGTTAGCACCAGCAACCGGAATTTCGAGGGCCGCCAGGGTATCGGTGCACGTACAATACTGGCCAGCCCGATGACGGCGGCCGCCTCCGCCATCGAAGGCCGCGTTGCTGATCCACGCCGCTACCTTCAGGACTGAGACATGGATGCCATTCGTACATTGAATTCCCGAACCGTTGTTCTGCCAGCGACCGACATAGATACTGATCAGATCATTCCCGCAAGGTTTCTGACCACAACAACGCGTGAAGGACTTGGCGCAGATCTTTTTCATGACTGGCGGTTTACAGCTGACGGTGAAGAGAATCCGGAATTCGTCCTGAATCAACCGCAGTCCAGCGGTTGTTCAATTCTGGTCGCCGGACGAAATTTTGGCTGTGGCTCCTCGCGCGAACATGCGCCCTGGGCGCTCCTCGACTATGGATTGCAGGCGGTGATCAGTACAGAGATCGCTGACATCTTTCGCAGTAACTCGCTGAAGAATGGATTCCTGCCGATTGTGATCGACGATGTGTCGCATCGATGGTTGCTCGATAACCCGGGATGCGAAGTGACCATTGACATCGAGCAGTCGACGCTGACATTACCAGGCGGCAAAACAGTTTCTTACCCAATCGATGACTTCGCACGATATTGCCTGCTGGAAGGTATCGATCAGCTCGGTTTTCTGCAGAAACACAACACCGAAATCGACCAATACGAGGAAACAAGACCGTGGAAGCCCTGATCACTGTACTCCCTGGCGACGGGATCGGACCCGAAGTATGCAAGGCAGGCACCGATGTGCTTTGTGCGATAGCCGCAAAACACGGTCACCGCTTCGAGTTTTCCGAGCAGTTAATCGGCGGCGCCGGTATTGACGAGGCACAAGATCCATTCCCTGCGAATACCCGTTCCAGCTGCGCGGAAAGCGATGCAGTACTGCTTGGCGCCGTTGGCGGCCCACAATGGTCTGATCCGAACGCGCCGATCCGTCCCGAACAGGGATTACTTGCCCTGCGAGCCGCACTTGAGGTCTTCGCAAACATTCGGCCGGTTCAGATTCTTGACGAGCTTGCGGATGCGTCCCCCATCAAAGCGGACCGCCTCGATGGCGTCGATATTATTGTCGTGCGCGAGTTAACAGGCGGAATTTATTTCGGTGAGAAGACCCGAACTGAAGATTCTGCATCTGACCTGTGCGTCTATCACCGCCATGAGGTTGAGCGAATTCTTCGTGTTGCAGCCAACCTGGCAAACGACCGTCGCGGTCAGCTCTGTTCAGTAGACAAAGCCAATGTGCTTGAAACATCGCGGTTCTGGCGTGACGTGACGGTCACAACGATGGCTGCCGAGTTTCCCGATATCAAACTCGAGCATATGCTGGTCGACGCCGCAGCGATGCACCTGATTAATCGACCTGCCCATTTCGACGTGATAGTCACCGAAAACATGTTTGGCGACATCCTGACAGATGAAGCATCCATGCTTGCGGGATCTATGGGCATGCTGCCGTCAGCGTCACTCGGAGAATCGACTTGCGGTTTGTATGAACCGATTCATGGCTCCGCTCCTGATATCGCCGGCAAGGGCATCGCTAACCCTTGCGGCATGATTGGCAGCGCTGCACTGATGCTGCGACATAGCTTTGGCCTTGACGTTGAAGCGACCGAGATCGAATCTGCAATTCGAAAAGTGATCTCCGCCGGAATTCGGACCGCCGACATTGCTGGAGCCGATGATTCTCCGGTCTCAACGACGGAAATGGCCGACGCGATTATTCAGCAACTGCGCTGAGCTCGGGGAACTTTGCCACACGATGTGCGGCATTTAGCGCCTGCAAGACATCCACGACCAGGTCCTCACTGCATTCCAGCCCTACCGAGAGCCGGACCAGGTTTTGTCGAATACCTGCCTCCGCCAGCGCATCTTCACTGACAGGTGCATGCGTCATTGACGGCGGGTGACAGACGAGACTCTCAACACCACCCAGTGACTCTGCAAGCGAGAAAAATCGTAATTTCTCGACGAAAACTTTTACCGCAGCCTCACCACCGGCAATCTCGAAACTGACCATGCCGCCAAATCCTTTTTGCTGTTGCGCCGCGATCTCGTGACCGGGATGGCTTCGCAGTCCTGGGTAATAAACTCGCTCCACAGCTTCGTGATCATCAAGAACCCGGGCGAGAATATTCGCGTTTTCTTCGTGTTGCCGCATCCGAGCGAACAATGTGCGCACCCCACGCAGAGTCAGGTACGAATCGAAAGGTGCACCTGTCATGCCAAGGCAATTTGCCCACCATTTCAACCTGTCTGCCAGCTCGGTGGTAGCAGCCACTGCTGCGCCGCCAACGACATCGCTGTGACCGTTCAGGTACTTCGTGGTTGAGTGAATGACAATATCGGCGCCAAGCGAAATCGGTTGCTGCAATGCCGGAGACAGAAAAGTGTTGTCTACAGCCAGTAACGCGCCACAGGCTTTGGCGGCTGCGGCCAGTTCCTCGATATCAACGATTCTGAGCAAGGGGTTAGATGGGGTTTCCACAAGTATCAACGCCGGTCTTCTGGCGCAAGCGGCCCGAATCGCCACTTCATCAGTCTGATTGACAAACTGAACCTCGAAATGCCCCTTCGATGCGAGGCTTTCGAACAGCCTGTAGGTTCCACCATAACAATCGTGTGGCGCGATCAGCAGGTCACCGGGTTCCAGCAATTGTGCGAGGAGATTCAGTGCCGCCAAACCTGAAGAAGTAACGACCGCACCGGCACCGCCTTCAAGCTCGGTCAACGCGTCAGCAAGTGCCTCCCGGGTCGGATTACCGCTCCTGGTGTAATCGTATTCGCGCTTTTGACCGAATTCACGGAAGGTAAAGTTCGAAGACAGGTGTAACGGCGGCACGACGGCGCCATGCTGGGTATCCGACTCAATTGCAGCCCGGACTGCAGCCGTCGCTGGATCTGTTGAAAAGGTCATTTGCTGATCTCCGCGTCATTCCGAATGTGACTTAACGCCACGCCATGCTCATCGGATGCCCGCGAATCTCGCCAGGAGGTGTGCCGGACCCTTCACCGGCCTCAAAAAAACAAAGCTGGCGCTGCCACGACACTCATCTCTAGAAGTCAAAAACTTCGCAGGAGTTGGCACCTTTTCGGAAGGGTTAATTCCGATGGTTGCCCCGGCGTCACTGGGCCTTTCCCTCAGCCGGTCTCGATGAGTTGTGATAAGTCTAGGGCTGCCCTTTAGGCGGGGTCAAGCTTTTTGACGAGGAATTCAGACCACCCAATAGGCTATGCGCATTTATTTATATTTTCTGTGCCTAGCCCAGCCAGGCTGAAGTCAGTGGTAAATTCGCTTGCATCAAACAGCGGATTGTCATAGTGTGCTAACGCGTTAATACATGAGTACAACATGAAGCCGAACCGCGACGACTCTGATGCCTACAAAAAGCGCACGGAAGATGCACTTTTTCGGGCGGTCATGTCTTTGAATGACGTGCATGAGTGCAGAAATTTCTTTAAAGACCTGTGCACGCCCGCGGAACTGCAGGCCTTCGTAGATCGTTGGCAGGTCGTGAAGTTGTTGCAGCAGGACCTACCCTACCGTCGCATTCATGACCTGACCGGCGTCAGCGTTACAACAATCGGCCGTGTCGCCCGGTGCCTGGCGGACGGTTTTGGCGGTTATGAAGCCGCACTCGAGCACTCCTCAAGTACGCACCACACGCGCGAATCCAGCGCTACTCAATAAGGAATACGAAATGGAAATCTCCGAGCAGCGCATCAAGATTGCGGTGCAAAAAACCGGTCGTCTGACAGATCACTCGCTCGATCTGCTGGAGCGCTGCGGTTTGAAATTCATACAAAGCAAGGATCAGCTGTTTTGCTATGGCGAAAACATGCCGGTGGACCTGCTTCTTGTTCGCGACGACGACATCCCGGGACTGGTCAGTGAGGACGTATGCGACCTCGGAATTGTCGGCCAGAACATAGTCGAGGAAAAACGATTTGCGCTTGAACAAGCAGGCAGCACCGCCTGTTACGACCAGGTGTTCGAACTGGACTTCGGGCATTGCCGGCTTTCATTGGCCGCACCGGAAAATGCCGAATTTTCGGGAGTCGATTCGCTGCAGGGAAAACGCATTGCGACCAGCTACGTCGCAACGCTGCAGGACTATTTGTCCAGAAACTCAATTGAGGCAGAGACCGTTTATTTTTCAGGGGCCGTAGAAATTGCACCAAGGCTTGGCAAGGCCGATTTCATTTGTGATCTTGTCTCGAGCGGCGCAACTCTCACTGCCAATCACCTGACCGAAGTAGAAACTATTCTTGAGAGCGAAGCGGTCATCATTCAAACCCGTGAGCCACTTTCGGATGAGAAACAGGAGTGGGTAAATCGAATATTGCAGCGTCTCGATGGCGTGCTGCAGGTACGGGAAAGCAAATACATCATGCTGCACGCGCCGCGTAGTGCGCTTGACGAAATATCCGCGCTGTTGCCGGGATCTGAATATCCCACGATTATCCCACTCGACGGCCAAGGCGACAGAGTCGCTGTTCACGCTGTTTGTAAGGAATCAATTTTCTGGGAAACCCTCGAAAATCTGAAAGCTGCCGGCGCCAGCTCATTACTCGTGCTGCCGGTCGAAAAGATGCTTGCCTGAGGATGCCTGTCAAATTCTCAAAATGGGCTGAATTATCAGCAGCCGATCGTGAAGCCGCAATGCTGCGCCCGGGACAGCAGGTCAACGATGGTGTTGCTGAAACTGTCAGACACATCATTTCAAGTGTCCGCGAGAGCGGCGATAACGCGCTAGTGGAGCTAAGCAGACAGCTGGACAGCGCGGACCTTGACTCACTGAAGGTTAGCGCGGAGGAGCTGGCAGCGGCTGATTCCTACCTGAACACCGATCAAATCGCGGCGATTGATCTGGCGATAAGCAACGTACGAAAGTTCCATGAAGCGCAACTGCCGCGTGCGATTTCTGTTGAGACAATGCCCGGCGTCCTTTGCGAACGGTTAAGCCATCCTCTCGATGCTGTCGGCCTGTATGTGCCCGCGGGAACCGCCCCGCTGCCCTCTGCAGCGATCATGCTGGCTGTACCAGCCGCAATCGCTAACTGCCCCTCCAAAATCCTGTGCACACCACCGAGACCTGATGGGACAGCTGATCCATCAGTACTGATCGCAGCACAGCGTGCAGGAGTTAGTGACATTTTCAAGGTAGGCGGTGCCCAGGCAATTGCGGCAATGGCTTTTGGTACGGAGTCAATCCCGCGGGTCAACAAGATTTTCGGGCCTGGAAATGCGTGGGTCACCGAAGCGAAATCACAAGTTGCGGCCGACCCCCTCGGCGCTGCCATCGACATGCCGGCCGGTCCGTCTGAAGTTCTGGTCATTGCTGATAAGAACGCAAATCCGGAATTTGTTGCTGCCGACCTTCTCTCTCAAGCAGAACATGGGCCCGACTCACAAGTGTTATTGCTGACTCCCAGTTTGGATTTAGCCGAGCACGTATCTGCAGAACTGGATGTGCAAATTGCATTGCTCGAGCGACAGGACATTGCAGAGCAATCGATCTCTTGCAGCACCATTCTTCTGACCGACAGCATTTCCGATGCGGTGGAAATCAGCAACAGATACGCGCCGGAGCACCTGATATTGCACATCGATAAACCGCGGGAAGCCCTTCCGGCAATTCGGAATGCCGGCTCAGTATTCATCGGCGAGTGGTCGCCTGAATCGGTTGGAGACTATTGCAGCGGAACGAATCACGTCCTGCCAACCTACGGCTACGCAAGGAGCTACAGCGGACTCTCTGTAGACCAATTCATGCGCCAGATGACAATCCAGGAACTCACTCGCGATGGCCTGAAATCGCTCGGTAACGCCGTCATTCTTCTGGCTGAGCTGGAAGGTCTCGATGCCCATGCCAGCGCAGTCCAGCGGCGCCTGGACTTTATGGAGAACTCAAAATGACCAGCGTGCCGACTGCCCGCGAAGACATTCTTGCTCTGCGAAGCTACGTCGCTGGTGAACAGATCGAAGACACGATAAGACTCAATGCCAATGAAGCGCCGCAATCTCACTGGATCGATAGCGGTCAGGCGGCTCTGAATCGTTACCCGGAAGTTCATCCAAAAACACTGCGCGATCGCATGGCTTCGCTTTTCGATATGCCCGCAGCAAACATCCTGGTCACCCGCGGCAGCAGCGAAGCGATTGACGTTCTAATTCGGGCATGGTGCCGAGCGTATGCCGATAGCATCATCACTACACCGCCAACTTTTGACATGTATCGCGTCTATGCGGATATCCAGGGCGTGGAAATGATAGAAGTGCCTATCAGGGCAGACAACGATTTCAAGCTCGACACGGATGGAGTCCTCGACTGCTGCACGTCATCAACCAAACTAATATTCATTTGCTCGCCAAATAATCCGACCGGAACGCTGGTCCCTGAAGAAGACATTCTTAAAATTGTCCGCGGCCGGAGAAACAAATCCGTGGTCGTTGTCGACGAAGCCTACATCGAGTTCTCCGACCGGAACTCGATGGCAAGGAAGGTCCTCGATTACAACAACCTGGTCATCCTGCGAACACTCTCCAAAGCGCATGCTCTTGCGGGCGCACGCTGTGGCGCCGCCATTGCCTGCGAAGAGATTGTTGATGTGATGAGCAAAGTGTTACCGCCCTACTCGTTTCCGACGCCGGTCATTGATGCCGTAATGTCGGCCCTGTCGGGTGACGGCATTAACCAGTCGACGGAAGCTGTCGCTGGAATTGTTACAGAACGGGATCGTATGTTCGAGGCCCTCAAGTCAGTCAATTGCGTGGCGGAGGCCTGGCCGAGCCAGTCAAATTTTATCCTGGTTCGCTTTCATGACCTGATTTCGGCACAAGCTCAATTGCTCAATGACGGCATTCTTATCCGAAATTTTAACAACGTGCCCGAACTGGAAGACTGCGCCCGAATCACTATTGGCACGTCTGCTGAGAATGACGCATTACTTAAGTCCCTTACGAATTCCGGGAAACAATCCGATGGCTGAAAAAATCCTGTTTATTGACCGTGACGGCACGCTCAACGTCGAACCTGCAGATCACCAGGTGGATTCTCTTGAGAAAGTGATGCTGGTTCCCGGCGTTGTACCCGCACTACTGGAATTGAAAAAGGCCGGGTTTCGCTTCGTCATGGTGTCAAACCAGGATGGGCTCGGAACGGCGTCTTTCCCCGAGGCAGAATTCAGGGTATGTCACGACCACATCGTTTCATTGCTTGCATCTCAGGGCATTGAGTTTGACGAAACATTCGTATGCCCTCATTTTGATGCCGATGGTTGTAATTGCCGGAAACCCAAGACCGGATTGCTCACACAGTTTCTGGCCCGGACCTCGCTGGACCTTGATGCCTCCGCTGTGATCGGCGACCGGGATACGGACCTCAGCCTGGCCGATAACATAGGCATCAGAGGCTTTCTGCTTGACCCTGACGGCGGTTTCGACAAGAGCTGGGACGGCATTCGCTCCAGGCTGATCTCTCGTGAGAGGGCCGCTGAGGTCAAACGCGAGACAAAGGAAACGGCAATAGCCTTGTCCGTCAATCTTGACGAAACCCGCCCTGTCCAAATCAATACCGGAATCGGCTTCTACGATCACATGCTGGAGCAGATCGCGAAACATGGCGGCTTTTCACTCGTTCTCAATTGCGATGGCGACCTCGACGTGGGCAAGCATCACACCGTCGAAGACACCGCGATCTGCCTTGGACAGGCCCTGCGTGAGGCGCTCGGCGACAAACGCGGCATAACGCGCTATGGATTCCTGCTGCCGATGGATGAGAGCGAAGCACGCGTCGCTCTGGATTTGTCCGGCCGGGCCGCGTTCAGATTCAAAGGTAAATTTGACCGGGATCAGGTCGGTGAATTGCCCACCGAACTCGTTGAGCACTTCTTCCGCTCACTGGCCGAGTCACTCGGTGCCGCACTGCATATCAAGGTAAAGGGAAAGAATAACCATCACATGATCGAAGCCTGTTTCAAATCTGTGGGTCGAACGCTGCGGCAGGCAATGCAAATTGAAAGCGACGATCTGCCATCGACCAAAGGTGTCCTGAACTGACATGAGCGTCGCGAATGTAGCCATCATCGATGGCGGCGGCGCAAATATTGCGTCACTCCAATACGCGCTCGAACGACTGGGCGCTGAGAGCTCGCTGACTTCCGATACAAGTATGATCGCCGCCGCAAGTCACGTAATCCTTCCCGGCGTCGGCGCAGCCGCTGCGGCAATGAACAAACTACGAGAGAGCGGTCTTGATGCGTTCATCCCAACGCTCGAACAACCGGTGCTCGGAATATGTCTCGGGATGCAGTTGCTCTGCAACGGGTCTGATGAAGACAATGTTGACTGTATTGGCGTTTTTCCGGGCCGGGCCGAAAAACTTGATTCCAGCCCGGAGACTCCGGTTCCCAATATGGGCTGGTGCCGCGTGAAACGGCGCAATGATATCCCCCTATTGGCCGGTATCGAAGATGGAAGCTGGTTTTATTTCGTGCACAGCTATGCACTGCCAATCAATGAATTCACAATGGCATCCGCGTCACATACCGAAGCGTTTTCGGCAGTAGTCGCCAAAGACAACTTTTTCGCAGCCCAGTTTCACCCCGAGAGATCTTCCACGGCGGGAGCTCAGCTTCTGCGAAATTTCCTGACGATGACAGCATGATTATCATTCCGGCTATTGACATGAAAGACGGACGTTGTGTCCGCTTGTATCAGGGTGAGTTTGACCAGCAGACTGAATACAGTAAGGACCCTGTTGCTGTGGCTCACAATTTCGAACGCCTTGGGTTCTCGCACTTGCACATGGTCGACCTGGATGGCGCTCAGTCCGGCAATCAGGAAAACCAGGACATTGTCCGGCGCATCGCAAATACCACAGACTTTTCAATTCAGTTAGGCGGAGGCATTCGCGATCAAACCAGCGCCGAGCTCTGGCTGAAATCCGGTGTCGATCGCTGCGTTGTCGGCAGCCTTGCCGTCACGCAGGCCGAATCGGTAAAGAAGTGGTTGGAGAAAGTCGGCGGCGACAGGATTGTCCTTGCTCTTGACGTGCGAATAAACGAGAGCGGGACCCCCCTGCTTTCGACTCATGGATGGACCAGGGAGTCGGAAACCTCGCTCTGGCAGTGCGTCGACGATTATCTGGCGTCGGGCCTCAGACACGTTTTGTGCACTGACATCAGTCGTGACGGCGCGATGTCGGGGCCAAACGTCGAACTTTACCGGGAGTTCATTCAGCGATACCCGGACATATCGTTACAGGCGTCTGGCGGGGTAAGACATATCGGTGACCTGGAGGCGCTTCGTGATGCCGGCGCGGCGGCGGCGATTACTGGCCGGGCGCTGCTGGATGGCCGTATTTCCAAACAGGAGATTTCGTCATTTCAGCACGCCGAATAATTCCCTGCCTCGACGTTCGCAATGGCGAAGTCGTCAAAGGTGTTCAGTTTCGCAATCACCGTGTCGTTGGCGGCATACTCGAACTGGCCGAGCGATATTGCAAAGAAGGTGCTGATGAGCTGGTCTTCTATGACATTACAGCCAGCCCGGATGGCAGAAGCGTTGACCGAAGCTGGGTTAACAGCGTGGCAGGTTTGCTCGATATCCCGTTTTGTGTTGCCGGCGGCATTCGCAGCATCGCCGACGCGGAGGACGTCCTGAACAAGGGCGCTGACAAAATATCAATCAACTCGCCCGCCCTGGCAAATCCGGACCTCATAAACGAACTATCCGCCAGGTTCGGTTCACAATGTATCGTCCTCGGCGTAGATAGTCGCGAGGAACATGGCGAATACAACGTGTATCAAAATACCGGCGATCCGGATAAAACGTCAGCGGCGCGCAAAGACACGGTCTCGTGGATTCTGGAAGCACAGGACCGTGGTGTTGGAGAAATCGTCCTCAACTGCATGAATCAGGACGGTGTCCGGCAAGGATACGACACGGAGCAGCTTTCTATCGTGCGAAAGAACTGTTCCGTGCCCCTGATTGCTTCGGGCGGTGCAGGTTCCGCCGCACATTTTCTTGATGTTTTTTCTGCGGCGAACGTAGATGGTGCACTGGCAGCAAGCGTGTTTCACAGTGGCGAGTTGAACATTACGAACCTAAAACAATTCCTGACGGACAACCACGTTGAAATCCGTCTCTGATACAGGCCATTCGATGACAAATTCCGATATCAGCTTCCTGACTGAACTCGAAACCATAATTCAGCAGAGACTTAACGAAGGCGCTGAAGAGAGTTATACCGCCCGACTCGTCGCGTCGGGAGATAAGCGCGTCGCCCAGAAAGTCGGCGAAGAGGCAGTTGAGCTCGCCCTGGCAGCAATCTCAGGCGACAGACAGGAACAGCTTGATGAAGCAGCTGACCTCGTCTTTCATTTGCTGGTCTTGCTGAATTCCAAAGGGCTTTCTCTGACAGACGTCTCGGCAGTGCTAAAGCAACGACACACCACCAGCTGACCTGGAACTTACTGCTCAGCGCGACTTGCGCATGCAATGCATAGTCGTGCGGCGGGATCGAACTCGAGTCTCTTCTCAGCAATAGGCTCTTCACAGCTCTCGCATAGCCCGTAGTCACCACTATCGATTCTTGCCAGCGCGGCAGTTATGTCGCGCAACGCTTGATCCCGACGTCGCCCCGATTCCTGGGCCATGGCCTGAGCCTGCATCGCATCCATCCGTGAGAGACGGCCGACCCTGGACTGGTCCAGTTCGACGGTCTCTGCCGATCTGTCGCCCGTTTCGGCCACCGACTCCAGTTCGCCGCGAAGCTGCAGGAGGCGGACACGCCGTTCTTCCTCGTTCGAAGCTCCCATGAATCAGGCAGCCGCCTCTGCGAGTATCTCAAAAAACAGGTCGAAATCTGAATGGTGTGTGTAGACGCCTGTCGAAACGCGCAACTGTGGACTTCCCGGGGTCCAGATTCGGCGTTCACTACAAAACTGCCAAAGCCGGTAGGGCTTTTTGCCGGACAGAATCATGCGGATCGTAACCAGTGAGCCATACACGATAGTTTCAGCCGGCTAAGGTTTCTTGTCTCCATAATCCTATCCTAATACACTTAAATCAGTGCCTTACTGCTACTTCTTAATGTTAAACATCAAGTATAATTCGCCCGACTTTCGAGCTCCCGCGACAATAAATTCTCATAGATGAAGGCGTGAACCGGCACGTCCACGGCTGCTTCCCGGGCCAGGCGAACAACCGCTCCGTTCCAGGCCTCGAGCTCAGACGGCCTGCCTTCCTCCAGATCCCGCTGCAGCGATGTCGTCCCTTCGGGAGGCAATGACTCGACAAATCTCAGCGTCCGTTCAATCACCGATTCCTCAAGCGGAACGTTTCTCGCCCTCGCCAGGTTGTAAATCTCGCGCATGCACAGCTCCAGCATCCTTCGTGATTCCTTTTCCGCCCGGATGACGCCGATTGGCTGCCTTTTCGTGGCCGCAACCCCTCCCACCGACACCACGAACAGGAACTTCTCCCAAACGGCTTTGTGAATGTTTGGAGGAATCTCAGCGCGAACGCCCGCTCGATCAAATGTGTCGACCAGCTTCTGGGTCCGGACACTGCGACGATTATCCAGCTCACCAAATCGAATGAAGTTCGTATCTCCAAGGCTTTGAATATGGCCTGGTGCGGTTACCCAGCTGACAGTCCCGCACAAGCCGGATACAACATTTGCTTCGCCCAGAATGCTGCTGAGCTGCGCACTTGCCTCAATACCGTTTTGTAATGGAACAACGAATGAATCGCCCCCCATCATCGGAGCGATCGCTTTCGCGGCATCAGTCACCTGGTTTGCTTTGACTCCCAGAATGACTACGTCAACAATCCCCGCCTCGGCCGGATCGTCGGTGGCAAAATGTGGCTGCACCAACATTTCCCCAAGTGCTGTTGTCAGGCAAAGACCGTTTTCACGAATGGCGTCAAGGTGCGGACCTCGGGCAATAAATATGACTTCCTCGCCGGCTCGGGCCAGCTGGGCGCCAAAGTAGCCACCCGCGCCGCCGACACCGTAAATCGCAATCCGCATCAGCTTTGCTTCAGGCGTCCTGCCACTTCCAGAGCAGTTCGGCCTCCCGATCCCTCGTCATGCCGACTCTCAACTTGTCCTGTTCGTCAGAAGTGCGTGCCCTGTGCCAGTCCAGCGTGTCTTTCGCTATTTCCGCAAGAGGCCGAAACGTCATACCGTTTTCAATGGCCCGCGTATTGACCATCCGCCCGTAGTTCAAATACCTGCCACGTGGTGGCTGCCAGAATGGCAGGCTGTCCTGTGGTGTTTCTCCCTCTTTTATAAGGAAGTCCCAGTCAACCCAGGTGAAAGCTGACGGCGTGGACGTGACTGCCTTGATGCCATGGACCAGTCCCGCGGTGCTTAGTGCCGACCCCGGACCTTCAGTGTTGAAAATACCGGTGATCGAATTTTCAATGAGCCGCACATAGAATTCAGATAAGTCTCTGACGTCGACAAACTGAATGGGATCAGTCGGATCTCCCTGGACAAGAATGTTTCCACCGTCGTCGATGCGATCAACCCAGTAGGTAAATCGATCGGAACGATCGCCAGGACCCACAATTACGGGTGGACGCGTGATCAGCGTTTTCGCACCGAATCCGTCCTGAACAATACGTTCAGCCAAAACCTTATTGGGCCCGTAACCATCCCACTCCGCTTCCGGAATATTCTTCGGTCCAATCGGTGCATCCTCATCCATCACCGCCTGGGTATAATCGGTATAAACCGCACGGGTTGATGTAAACAAATACTGGTCCGTCGTGTTTTTCAGCAGGTCCACGCTCAAACGCACCTGTTGTGGCGTGTACCCGGAATTGTCGATTACCGCGTCCCACTGTCGACCCTTCAGTGCTGACAGATCGTCGTTCCTGTCCCCAACCAGCTTTTCGGCGTCAGGAAACAGGTGGGTATTGGTTCGGCCCCGGTTGAACAACGTAATGCGGTGCCCACGGTCCATTGCATACTGCACAAGATGTGGACCAATGAACCCGGTACCACCAAGGATCAGAATATTCATGCCGCCTTGCGCGAACGCGTATTGGCCCGCAATAGACACCGCGCCGGCGCCGGCCAGCGACCCGAGGAACTCTCTTCTGGTTGTCATATTGATTTCCTAGTTGCAGGAAGGACGCTTGTCCGCGTCATGGCTGTAGAACGCGACGATCCGCCAGGCGCCGTCAATGACTTGCACGACATACAGCGTCGTCCTTAGTGCCGGTGGTATCGGTTCGCCATCCCCGGTGACTCGCGAGAACCGGGTATCAACCAGTGCCAGCGTGTCGGACAATTGACAAATCTCCAGGTGATCGATGACCGACGCCTTCCAGCCCTGTTCGTCGAGCTGCCCGTAGAAGCTGTTCAGGCTCTCGATTGCGGCCGACGGGTCCGCGTACACGCTGTGACCCGTGCCACCACCAATGTGCACCGGAGATGAATAGATTTCGTGGGCAATCGTCTGGACATCTCTTGCATTGAACAGCTCAAAATATTCGTGAACCTTTGCGCCCGCAGGATCGTTTTCACTGGCGAGGGCACCTGTCGAAAATACGAGAACGAGTAAGGCATAAGTCGTCTTGATCATTTCATCAAACCTCCATCTGTGGCTACCCGGACTTGACCCCTCACAGGTCATCCGGAATCACAAGATCAAATTCTATTCCTGCCAGCTGATCTAATGACACGCTTTTGGATTCGAGCAACGGTGTCCATCGTGGGTCGTCGCGGAGAGTCCAGAATACAGGATCGTGCAAAGCCAGGGATATCATTCTCAGGTCCGGTATCGGGGCTTCCCCGGCCTGGTCAACACGAGGATCGAAGTACCGCTCCAGCCATGCGAAAGCAGCATCCGCTTCGCCGATCCATGCGTAAACATAGGCAAACATGTCAGGTGACATAACAGCCGGATTTTGCTCGAGCCGCGACAGCATTGCGTCGCGTTCACCAAGCTGACCCAGCGAGTGAAGTGCCATCGCGGAACCGGAAATTCGCTCCGGGTAGGTGTCATCGAGCTGCTCGAATTTACGCAATGCTGCCTGAAAATCGCCCTGCATCAGCTTTATCCAGCCAACTACCACAGTGGGTTCCCCAAACAGCAGCGAAAAATGCTGCGCAGCGATTTCTGCCTCTTCGAATCGTCCTGCATAGTAGTAAGAAATTATTCGAAGATGATTGATGCCCGGGAACAGGGGATTTCGTACCACGCCAAGTTCCGTCAACTCGATCGCGAGTTCGACCCTGCCGATTGCGATGAGCAAGTTGATACCGCCCCACAAAACATCTTCAGATGTCGGATCAAGTTCCAGTGCCCGCTGCAGATGTCCGGCCGCGGCAACGAGGTCGTTCTCTAATTCGACGGCACGTAGCGCCATACCAGTATGCGCTGGTGCGTATTCCGGATCGATCTCGAGAATTCTCGGAATAATATCGGACCCAATCTGGTGGTACTCTTCCACAGACAATGAACCTTCAACCCAATAACGTTGCCAGGTGACCCGTAACAGTTCGTAGATTGCCGGCACATAATCAGGTGACTCCTGCAGGACCTGTCGAAGCAGCCTTGCTGCTTCATCCCGCTGCTGCGTCGTGGCACCGCCCGCCTTTGTGGTTACATATCTCGCCCGAAGGAACAATGCATAAGCACTGGGAGAGACGCTGCTGCCCGGCCGCTGATCACCTGCCATTTCCAGTTCAAGCTCGCTGACGATTGCGGCCGCTATCTCTTCCTGGATTGCAAAAACGTCCTCAAGTGATCTGTTGAAAGTCCGGGACCAAAGCTGGGTATCTGTCTGCGCATCGATCAATTGGGCAGTAATCCGAATATCGTCTCCGCTCTTGCGAACCGACCCTTCAA
>CAJQPR010000041.1 GCA_905480255.1 uncultured Woeseiaceae bacterium
TCGAGCAAGGATCCATCTTCGCGAGTGATGGTGCGAATAAACATCTTCGGCGAACCGTCATACGTCGGGTCACCGCTCATTGTAATTCTCTCGCCCACGTTCAGTGTGTCGCGGACCCAGCCGCGGCGTCGCAAGGCCGACGGATTGTGGCCATGGGTGTCCCAGATAACCTTGTTTCCGTCTTCGCCAGCAACCTCGACGTAGATCCGGATATGTGGGCTCTTGAACCAGACTTCGGTGATAACACCTTCAATCGTCACAGAGTCGTTGATGTCGTAAACGGCAAAAACCGAATGATGTGCAGCGGATTGCTGCGGCACGGCAAAAACGAGAATTATTGCGGCCGTAAAAGCCAGTAGGCACTTCATGGGTCTCTCCCCCTGGGTACTCGATTGAATTTATAGAGGGTCCGGGACGTTGGCGCAATGGCTGGAAGCGTCTTTACGGGTCGGAGATATTGTCCTTCGTAACACCCTCAATATTGAGGCAGCGCCAGGTCGCTGGTCGATTGAACATGCGCTCAGCGTGAGCCCGCCAGTTTGGCATGTCCGCGACATGCGGGACGACGTCATCGCGCTGGCTCCAGATCCAGAATACGAGAAGGTATGGATCGACGACGCTGTAGCTGTCGCCAAGCGCCCAGTCCCGGTTTTCCAGCCGCCGGTCGACCTCAAGAAGGGTATTTTTCAGGTTCGGGATTCCGACTTCGCGAAGCTTCGGATAAAGACTCTCGTCACCGATCAGGTATTGCGGTTTAAATAAAGGGCGAAACGCAATATGGACGGTCGCGGTCAGAAAGTTCATCCACTCATGTGCGCGTGCCCTCGCAAGCGCGTCGTTCCGCGGCAGAAGATTGTTAGCCGAGGTGTCGCCGATGTAGCTTAAAATGGCCTGCGCTTCGGTTAGCACTTCGCCGTCGATTCGCAATGCAGGAATCTTGCCCCAGGGATTTATGCGCAGGTATTCCTCAGTCAGATGTCGCCCCTCACGAATCTTCACGAGCTCGATATCGTAATCCAGGCCGGATTCTTCAAGTGCGATATGGCAGGCACCGGAACAGGCCCTGGGACTGGTGAAAAGGGTTAGCTTCGGCAACCGGATATCCTCATGAACTGGCTGTCAATCTGCCATGACTTCGTATGGTGAGACAACCGTGACGAAATTTTATTGAATCCGGCCATGCATGCCGTCTACTCTGGGGCTGGTTAACGAGCTTATCTAAACAAATGAACATGGTGAACACGATGCAAAGACTCAAGTTACTGATCATGGCGATCCTGCTGACATCCGGAGCGCAAGCCGCGGAGTTCGAAAAAGGTGAGGATGGTGGAATCCTGATCCCGCCGAATGCAGAGATGCTTCTTTACTCGGGTTCGATCAACTTTGCGATGCCTGAAGGTTGCGGTTTTCGGGATGCCGGAAAAGCTGAATGCCCGGCTGGCGACATGGAAGCGCAGGGCACCGCAATCCTTGAGGGATTCAAGGCGAAACTTGAAGCGCGTGGCTGGTCAATGGAGAACGTTGTCCGTGTTAATGTCTATGGCGTCGCCGGCGACGACGGGCTGGACTTCGCCGGCTTCAACAAAGCGTTTGCCAAATTCTTCAGCCGTGAAGACGGCGGCTGGTACCCGGCTCGAACATTCGTCGAGGTAGCCGCGTTATTTCGCCCCGAGCTTCTCGTTGAGGTCGAAATTCTCGCAATGAAAGTCAGGGAGTAATCCCCGCAACGGAGAAGCCGTGAGATTAGTTCCGCTGATACTGCTCGCTATTTCAGCAACTGCGTTAGCTGAACCGGCAGAGGATCCCGAGGCGGAATTTCACATGGCCCGACTGGTTTACTCCAGCAACCAGGGTCAGCGGGCATGGCGGCCATGGTGGGCGATTGACTACCCGGAAGCCGAGTTTCACCTGACAAGAGGTCTTTCAAGACTCACCAGTCTTGATGTTGCGGCTGACAGCCGTCATTTGCGCCTGACTGATGAAGGTATCTTCGACTATCCCTGGTTGTTTGCTCAGCAGCCCGGCCGCTGGTTTCTGAACGCCGAAGAAATTGGCCGGTTGCGGGAATACGTGGCTCGCGGGGGGTTTGTCGTCGTCGATGATTTTCACGGCGAGTTTGATTGGCAGGTCATGAGCGACGCGTTAACCCGTGCATTCCCGGAATGGCCGATCACGCCACTGCCGGTGACCCACCCACTGATGAAGGTACTTTACGATCTCGATCAGGACACCCAGATTCCGGGACGCCGTCATCTGTACCGCGGGTCGAGCGGAGAAATCGAAGCGCAGCTCTGGGGGCCGGCGGAATGGCATGGAATTCACGACGATGAAGGCAGACTGGTCGTTGCGATTAACTTCAACATGGATATGGGAGATGCGTGGGAGCATGCCGACGATCCTGTCTATCCCGTACCGATGACCTCACTGGCGTATCGATTTGCAGTTAATTACGTCATTTACTCAATGACACATTGAACAGATCAGGTCTCCAAAACTGCGGCGTCATTTTCCGTAATGTCGTTCTCATCCGTGAGACGAATGACCTCATAGCCAAGTTTGCCCTGTATGACATCGATAACGGTGTGCAGGATCATCGGGATCCACAGCGAGCCGGTCAGCAAGTAGATGCCTGTGAAAGCTGCCCCGACGATTGTGATTTTGGGGACATTGGCGACGCCCTGATAGCTGTGTGCGACACCGAAGCCGACGGTACTCAAGACCGCTGCGGCCCACAGTGGCATGAAGTATCCGAGGTACCAGATCAGAAATCCGCGCCAGAGGACCTCCTCAACAATGCCGGCAGTCAGTGCCAGGCCGTAGAATCGACCGAGCTCGTTGCCATTTCTCGGGACAAGAAGGTCGGCCCTGCCGAATTGCTGGCGAAACCTGGCAAGATCATTGGCATTCGAATTGCTGACCTGACGAGCCTGACCCCAAAGGAAGCCAATCACCACGAGCGTCAGTGCCACACCGGCGAAAAAGAGCTTGTCGGTCTGCCAGCCAAAGCCGAGGGTCTCCCATGACCGGTCAGCGCCGATCCACAACGCCATCGTGGCGCCAAAGAGAACCCAGTGACCGGCGGCGGTCTGCATGTAAAGTTTCGTTCGATCGACTTGTTCGCCTGCATCAACGCGCCGAAGCAGGGCCATATAACTGAAATAACTCGATATCGGAAAGACGATGGCAATAATCAGGAAGAGCAGGTGGTCAATGAAAGTCATGATTGTTTCCGAATTGATGAATATTTATAATAACGTGAATAAAAGTTTATTCACGCTTTCGTGAATAGTCAAATTATTTTTTTATTCCTTTAAAAACAGGGTATTACCGGAATGGACACCTACGTCGTCAAACGCCTCGAACAGGCGAAGCTTCTCACAGACCCGTTCAAACTTAAGCTCCTGGAGCGATTCGGGGGCAAGCCGGTTACGACGAAACAGGTCGCCGATGGTATGGGTGAGAAAGCACCTCGACTCTATCGTCATGTTGATGCGCTGGTCGATGAGGGGCTCCTGGAGCTCGTGGAGGAGAGACCAAAGCGAGGCACAATTGAGCGTTATTACCGGACAGTTGCGGGTCGTTTTGAAGTTGATCCGAACCTGTTTTCAACATCTTCGGGGGTGGCTGACGATGCGCTGGATATGCTGCGTTCCATTTTCAGGGATACCGAATCCGATCTCGTCAGGATCTTCGGCCAGTTAAAGGATGGCGAGCCTGATCCTGAGGATCTGCCGCTGGTCATGAGACTCGGGATTCGTGGCACGGCGGAGGAAATTCAACGGCTGCAAGAGAAGCTCGACGAATGGATGGAGGAATGCAAGAGCTTGTCCTGTGACAAGGAAGATACGCCGGATATGAAGTCCTATTCGGGGCTGCTGGCGTTTTATCAGAGACCCGACAACGAGTAGCGAATTCACGTGAAACCAATCGGATTGAATTTATTGGATTGTCGCGAGGTCTGTAATATAGCCAGACCCAACGCGGATCATCTATTGATGCCAAGAAAAGCAAGAAAGGCATATATTCCATTGGCAGTCATCCTGTCACTGGCGATGGCGGCTGCCTTCGGTCAGGCACCGGCTGAGGCCCCGGTTGTCAAACGACCCGTGAGGGAAGCGCCCGGTGAATTCCAGTTCGTGCGACTGGCCTATTCAGCAAACAGTTACGGTCGCGGCGGATGGGGCCGGCGAGACCAAATGTGGAGAACAGACTGGCCGGACGCCGAACATCATTTTTCGCGTGGTGTTGACCGGCTCACCAGGATTGAGGTCGCAGAGTCGGGGCGTATTCTCACGCCGCTTGACGACGAGATATACGACTATCCATGGATCTATGCTGTCGAAGTAGGTTACTGGTACCTGAACGACCAGGAGGCCGGACGGATTCGTGACTATTTGTTGCGCGGCGGCTTCCTCATGGTTGACGATTTTCATGGCACCTGGGAATGGGCCGCATTTGTTGAGTCAATGGAGCGGGTATTTCCGGACCGGCCCATCGTCGACATCCCGGAAGGGGATGAGGCGTTTCACGTTCATTACGATCTGGACCACAAAATCCAGATTCCGTCGCGGATGTTTACCTACTCAGGTGTGACCTGGGAAAAAGACGGATATACGCCGCACTGGCGCGGTATTTACGATGACGATGGGCGACTCATGGTCGCGATCAATTTCAACATGGACATCGGTGATGCCTGGGAGCACGCGGACTGGCCGGACTACCCGGAAAACATGACGGCCCTTGCATATCGTTTTGGCATCAATTACCTCATCTATGCGATGACTCACTGATGAGGCCAGCTATTGTTTGAAGCACTGTTCAAGTATTCGCGTGCGGACTATGCCCGAAGTGAACTTGTCTTTAGCGGCGACTGGCCGGTATGGATGCCTTATGTCCTCGCAATTGCCGCAATTATTGGCATCACTACGCTTCTCTACTACCGGCGTGGCAATGCAAGGTGGTACCAGTTGGCCGCAATCGGGTCATTGCAGCTCGGCATGGTCGCCCTGGTTGTCTGGGTTTTGTTACAGCCCACTTTGGCAACCGACAGGTTGCGGGAAGGAGAGAATACAATAGCGCTCGTACTCGATTCATCTGCATCGATGAGTTACGGAGCGCCGGAATCACGTTTCCAGAACGCGCTGCAGAGTCTGTCCGGGGCCTTGCAGGACGATGCACCCAATCTATCCGTTCGTCACTACGAGCTTGGAACGTCGGCTCGTTCAGTTGAATCTTTTGTCGCATCCGCGCCGACAGCAGAGGGCACATCAGTCGCAACTTCCCTGACGGGAATTCTTGAAGAGGCTCGCTTCAGTCCGCTGGCCGCGGTAGTTCTCAGTTCCGACGGCGCTGATACGAGCGGTGGGATAAGTTCAGATGAGATGGCTGAGATCGCCGCATTTGGTGTTCCGGTTCACACCATCGGTGTAGGCCGTGAAGTCATACCTGAAGACATTGAACTTGCCGACGTCACGATTCCGGACAAGGCGCTACCGGGATCGACCGTATCAGCGAGAGTCACGGTTCTTCACGATGCCCCCGCCAGCACCAACGTCAAAGTCTATGACGGCGATGAGTTGCTGCAACTGATTCCGCTGGAGCTCGCGTCTGAAGCCGGTACGACGACGGCCTGGATTGACGTTGAGCTTGCCGAGGCAGGCCCTCACCAGCTCAATTTCAGTGTCGACGCTGTGAGCGGCGAATCCGAATTTCGTAACAACACGCGTAGTACGTTGGTGAACGTTGCGAACCAGGAATATCGCATACTCTACTTCGAGGGTGAGCCGCGCTGGGAATACAAGTTCATGCGTCGCGCCGTAGGCGGAGACGAAGACATCAGTCTGGCGACGCTGTTGCGGGTTAGCCCAAACAAGTTCTATCGCCAGGGAATAGCCAACCCCGAGCAGTTGCAGGATGGGTTTCCGGCATCACGCGACGAACTTTTCGCTTACGACGCACTGATAATCGGCAGCGTAGAGGCCGCATCTCTTTCTGGCGAACAGCAGGAAATCATCAGGGACTTCGTCAGTGAGCGTGGTGGCAGTCTGTTAATGCTCGCCGGGCCGAACGGGCTAGGCAATGGTGGGTGGGGACAGTCATTGATTGCAGACGTATTACCCGCACGTCTGCCTCCGACATCGATCGATTCGTTTCACCGCAAGAAGGCAGGGGTTTCCTTAACGTCGCAAGGTGTCAGCAATCAGATGCTGCGCTTCGATTCGGATACAGATCTCAATAATCAGGCGTGGCGCGAATTGCCGGAGATTGCGGACTATCAGTTGACGGGCAACCTGAAGCCGGCCGCGGTGACTCTCCTGAATGCGGAGACCGATGTTGGTCAGATTCCGCTTCTTATCGGTCAGCCATTCGGCAATGGCAATGCCTATATTCTCGCCACCGGCGGTACCTGGCGCTGGCAGATGAGCTTGCCAGTCGAAGATCAGAAGCACGAAACCTTTTGGCGTCAGTTGTTGCGCGCACTTGTCGCCACAGCACCTGAAAACGTGTCGCTCGTAGCCGATGGTGGTAGCGATAGTGGGACGATTGCATTACGTGCGGAATTTCGTGATGAGGCCTTCAGGCCCGTCGACGACATCGGCGTCACCACAATCGCTTCACATGAGAATGGTGAGTCATTCTCGGTCCTGATGCAGCCTGGCGACGAGCCCGGCGTATTTAGCGGAGAAATTGAACCGACAATTTCCGGTACGTGGTTTTTCGAAGCAGTGGCCGAACGAAACGGTGAGCCGGTTGCGGTGAGTCGCAGCAGTATCCTGCACGACTCCGGCCAGTCGGAGTTTTACGGGTTCCGCAAAAATCCGGGCTTGCTGCAAAGATTGTCGGAGGCGACCGGTGGCAGGTATTTCGAGACAGATGATCTATCGGCGTTGCCGGACCTTTTGCGTTATTCCAGTTCCGGTATCACCGAAACAGAATACCGGTCTGTCTGGGATGCACCGATAGTCTTTCTGTTGCTGTTGATGCTGAAAGCCGGTGAATGGTTGCTCCGCCGGCGCTGGAGTTCGATTTGATCAATCCGCGCATCACCGTTCTGTTGACCATGTTCCTGCCCCTGCTGGCTGCGGCGGAATTACAGGTTGTCGTTATTGAAGGGCTGGGCGGAGAGGAGCGTTACGCCGAGCAGTTTGCCGAGCAAGTTGTCGCGCTGGAGAGTGCGGCAAGCTCGTTGACGACGTCAGATCGCATCAGGATCTTCCGTTCCGGAGATTTTGCGCGTGAAACAGTTGTCGGGTTTTTCGCAGAGCTTGCGGAAGCTCTCCAGGCCGACGACAGGCTGGCGGTTTTCCTGATTGGTCATGGCAGTTATGACGATCACGAATACAAATTCAATATTGCTGGCCCAGACCTGACAGACGGCGATCTGTACGACATGCTGAACGAGATTAACAGCGGCCAGCTGCTCATCAATACCGGCAGTTCCAGTGGTGCGCTCGCCGACCGATTGAAGAGCGACGAACGTACGCTGATTCTCGCAACCCGCAGTGGCGCCGAACGGCACGCTACGAGATTCGGCCATTATTTTGTAGCCGCGCTTTCTGACGGATCAGCAGACATCGACAAGAACCGTCTGGTTACCGCGGAAGAGGCCTACGAATTTGCGGCACGCCAGGTTGCGGACTATTACGAGCGAAATGGCCAGCTCGCGACCGAACATCCGAAAATCGAGGGCGAGCATGCAGCGCGCTTTAGCCTGGCCAGGCTTGGCGCGGCTCAACCTGTCAGGGAGGATTCGCAACTGCGGATCCTTATCGGGCAACGTGACGCCGTAAACGCCGAAATCGAGGACTTGCGCCTTCGCCGGGATGGAATGACCCCGGACGCCTACCAGGCGGAACTGCTCAACAACATGCTGGAGCTCGCCACGCTCGAAGAAGACATCGAACGGCGGGAAGCGGAGTTGGCAAATGAACGTTAGGCTCGCGCATTTTTCGCTGGCGCTGATCGCCGTTGCATTCGCGGCGCAGGCACGCGACATACACTATGGAGCTGTCCAACATCCTGATCTTCTGGACTGTGACCAACTGCAGTGGCGTGGACAGAATGATGAAGCCGACGCCTGTTACCGATTGCTCCTGGGGAAAGATGTTCCTCCAGCTATTCACGCGGAGGCGGCCTGGGCGCTGGGAGATCTGCAACTGGCCAATCGCCTATTTCGCGACGCTGCGGCACTGCAGCCGGACGACGCATCCATCCGGGTTCGCTGGGGAGACCTGTTTTCAGAAACGCATCAGGACGGCGAGGCAATGACCATCTACCGGGAAGCGCTGGACGCTGATTCCGGCAATGCGTTCGCGCTCCTTGGTTCTGCAAGAGTTCTTGTGGGCGGATTTGATGATGAAGCCAATACCTACCTTGAGCCCTTGCTGACGGATGCAAGCAAAGATGCCGGCGCGCGGGCCGCAGCATGGCTGATCGTTGCCCGGGTTTCGCTTGAAAGCAGCAACATGGCCCAGGCGGCCAATGCACTGGATGAAGCTGAGGCTATCCTGGAGTCCGGCGACTGGCCGCCGCTGGAACTGTATGCGCTTCGTGCAGCGGCGGATCTGCTGAATAACATACCGGAAAGTCGTTACACGGCGATGTCACTCGAGTACAACCCCGGTTATGGCGGTATCTATGCGATTCCTGCTCATTTCTATGTCATCACGCGGCGTTACCGGAGCGCCATCGACATGTACCAGCGGGCTGTCGACATCGAACCGGGTCTCGCAACTGCGCACGAGGAACTGGGCATCAACCTGCTTCGCGACAACCAGATGGCCCGTGCCCGGAAACACCTGGAAGCTGCATACGACGTCGATCCATTCAGCCCTGCAACGGTGAATACGCTGCGCCTTCTGGATTCATTTACCGATTTTGAATTGATCAATGACCCGGACATACCAGAAATAGGCGTGTTGCCGGTTACGTTGCGACTTCATCGCGACGAAGCTGCAGTCATCGCGCCATACGCAATAAAGATGACTCGGGAGAGTATTGCCGAATTCAGCCGCCGATATGGTTTTGAGCTGAAAGAGCCGGTCATTATTGAAATGTATCCGGACCACGAGGACTTTGCGGTACGCACGGCGGGTATGCCCGGTATCGGCATTCTCGGCGCGACGTTTGGTTACGTTGTCGCGATGGATTCTCCCTCCAGCCGTCCGCCCGCCGAGTTCCAGTGGGGCACAACACTCTGGCACGAGATGGCGCACGTATTCACGCTTGAAGCGACAAATCACCTGGTACCGCGCTGGTTCAGCGAAGGCGTGTCGGTATTTGAAGAATGGCGTAGCGGTCCGAACCCGGGTGTTCGAATTCCGATGTCGGTATACAACGCCATGAAGGAGGATCTGTTTCTGCCAATTGCCGAGTTGGACGAAGGATTTGTGCGGCCGACCTATGACGAGCAGGTCATCGTTTCATATATGCAGGCCGGCCTGGTTTGTATGTATATCGACGAGGCCTACGGTACCCGAAAACTGAAAGACGTCTTATATGCGTTCAAAGAAGGTATGTTGACCGGTGACGCGATCAGCGAAGTTTTGGGAATTTCACCATCTGACTTTGACGATGATTTTGCCGATTTTGTCGACCGCGAACATGGCTCCGTACTGGTTAATCTCGAGGAATGGCACAGAACCCAGCAATCAATAGGGCAGCGGCTGCTCGAAGAAGACTGGGAATCTATCGTCGGCCTCGCCGGGCATATGATTGACATACTGCCGCAGTACATTGAGCCCGACAGTCCCTACATCGCTATGGCGAAAGCCAAAGAGGAGCTTGGTTTTCACAGCGATGCGATACAGGCGCTCGAACAGTACTGGCACAACGGCGGCTACGATCCGGCAGCATTGACAAGACTAAGCGGCTGGTTGAGTGATGCGGATCGGGCCCGCGATGCGATTGAAGTGCTGCAGGTCGTCAATCTTGTCGACCCGCTTGACCAGGAACTGCATGGCAACCTGGGTGATCTGCTACTTGCAGAGCAGCGGCCAGATGAGGCATTACTTGAATACCAGGTCGCACTTGCGCTGAATCCACATGACAAGGCAACTGCGCACTACCGGATCGCCAGGGCGCACAACGCGCTTGGGGATCGTGAGGCGTCGCAGGGACAACTCCTGCTGGCGCTGGATGTCGCGCCGAATTTTCGCCCGGCGCAACGACTGTTACTCGAACTCATGCGTGCCGATAGTGGCAACGAGCACAATTAAGGAAAACGGATACGATATGGCAACAAAACAGGAAGAAGTATTTGAGACCGACGAGGTTCGGGAACTGGTCGCGGACTTTCAAAAGGCGATGGGCGGCCTGCGCGAGCAGGTTGGCAAGGTCATCATCGGACAGTCGCATGTTGTGGAGCACCTGCTGGTCACGCTGCTTGTTGGCGGCCACTGCCTTATCACCGGCATGCCGGGAACTGCAAAAACCCTGCTGGTGCGTACGCTCGCCGACGCACTGGGTCTGACATTCAAGCGAATCCAGTTTACGCCCGACCTGATGCCCACCGATGTAACAGGTACAGATATTATTGAAGAGAATGCAGCAACCGGGCATCGCTCGTGGACGTTCGTCAAGGGACCGATTTTCACAAACGTTCTGCTGGCCGATGAAATCAATCGCACACCGCCGAAGACTCAGGCGGCATTGCTGGAGGCAATGCAGGAGCGTTCCGTAACAGTGCGCGGTGAACATCATGAACTCGAGCCGCCATTTTTTGTGTTAGCGACGCAAAACCCGATTGAACTCGAAGGTACTTATCCGTTACCGGAAGCGCAGCTCGATCGATTCCTTTTTAACGTGTTACTCGACTATCTTGATGGTGACGAAGAGCTCGCGGTCGTTAACAGGTTTACGACAAGAGTTGATCTCCCTGAAGTGACAGCGGTTACCACTGCTGAGGAGATCGTTCGCTTTCAGTGGCTGGTTAGGCAAATTCCTGTTGCCGAAGAGGTAAATCGATATGCGGTCAATCTTGTTCGCGCCACGCGGCCGGCTGAAGACATTGCCCCCGACGTAGTTAAACGCTATGTCAATTTCGGTGCCAGTGTGCGCGCGACGATGTTCCTGAATCTTGCCGCCAAAGCCAGTGCACTTCTGAACGGGCGCTATCACGTCACCAAAGAAGATGTGCGCGAGTTGGCGTTGCCCGTTTTGCGTCACCGTGTGCTCTGTAACTATTTTGCCGAGTCCGACAACATGACAGTAGACGACGTGTTGACAGAGATGCTCGATAAGGTGGAAGGCTAAGACCTTGTCGCCATTCCAGGCAAGCCGGAATACGGCACGGGACCTGCTTCGCCCCGAGGTATTGGCGAGTCTCAAGAACCTGGACCTGGTCGCGCGTTCCGTTGTGGAAGGCGTGATGATTGGGATGCATCGCTCACCGAAGTTCGGATTCAGCCAGGAGTTTGCTGAATATCGTTCCTACAATGAAGGTGATGATCCGCGCTTTATTGACTGGAACGTTTTTGCGAGAACGGAAAAGACCTACATCAAGCGATTCCTGGGCGACACTAACTCACACCTTATGATTCTGCTGGACGCCAGCGCCTCGATGGGGTTTGGCGGGCCACCCGTAAGCAAATTGCGCTATGCACAATTTCTGTCTGCGAGTCTCGCTTTCCTGGCAGCGCGTCAGCATGACGCGGTCGGCTGCATGGTCTTTGACGAGGAAGTCAGGGACTATCGCGATCCGTCCACAAGGTCCGGAAAATTACAGGGAGTTCTCCACTGTATCGATTCAGCGACTGCATCAACCGGGACAAAATTCGACAAACCGTTCAGCAAGTTTCGGGAGCAGGTTTCACGCCGCGGTCTCGTAGCAGTCATTTCTGACTTTTATTGCGACATCGAGGAGTTGCTTGCCGGTGTTCGACCGCTCGCATGGCATGGCCAGGATGTGGTGCTTTTCCAGGTGCTTGATAAAGAAGAGCTGAACCCGGAGTTCAAGAGCAATGTATTGTTGGAGGATCTCGAGACGGGTGAGGCGATCGAGGTCGCACCACAGTTTATGCGGGACGCTTATCCGCAGAGAATCCGGGCGCACATTGACGAGCTCAAAAAAGCGGCGGCGGGTATTGGCGCGGATCACGTCCTGGTGAACACCAGTGACTCTCTGGACCAGGCGCTCCGTAACTACCTCCTGTTCCGGCAGAGGCGGAAATAATGGGCTTGCTTGCACCACTTTTTCTACTTGGCGTTTTTGCAGTTGCATTGCCGATCTGGCTGCATCGCCTGCAGGCGCAGAGTTCAGACCGCAAGGCGTTTAGTTCCGCTATGTTGCTGGAGACGGCAAAACAGCAGGTTCACGTTAAGAAAGAGCTGAAATATTTGTTGTTGCTTGCGGCGCGAATACTCTTGCTGGTTCTTATGGTCTTTGCGTTCGCGAAGCCGTTCCTGACAGTTCCGCCAAACGCCATAATCTCGACCGCATCCGGAACTCACCTCGTCCTGGTCGATACGTCGGTTTCGATGGACAGGGCAGGTGTCTTTTCGCAGGTGCAGGCCGAAGCTAGTCGCGCAATAGATGGGGCGCCGGCGGATGCATTGATTCAGCTGTTGTCCGCCGATAGTTCCATGCGTGTCGTAACTGCGCTGACCAATGACAAATCGACATCCCGGTCTGCGCTGGGATCGCTGTCCGCCAGTGCGTTACGGCTGGACTATGGAGAAGTTATGAGCGCGGTTGAACGCCTCGCTGATTCACTTCCGCCGCCAGTTACATTGCATTTTGTCAGCGACTTTCAGGCAAGCGCGATGCCGGTTCGATTCTCGGACGTGGTTCCGGCAGGAATCGCCGGGTTTGAGCCACACGTTGTTGGAACCGGCGAGCCATTTAACTGGTCGGTTGATTTTCTTCGCGACAATTCGGACGGCATTGACGTCGGGCTGAGCGGATTCGGGGATCGTGAACGTATAGCGAATGTCGATTTGTTGCTGAATAACGTTGTTGTTGACTCCCGCGGCCTGAGTCAGACCGGGCCGCATGTTCTCCACTTCGATGCGCCTGACTATGAAGAGGGGGAGAATCGTGTGGTCCTGAGAATCAACACGGATGATGATTTGCGGGCAGACAACAACCGGTATCACGTCGTAGACAATGATCCGCCGGCGACAATCCCGCTTCTTACTCTGAACGCCGACAGTCTCCCGGTGACCTACCTGTCGGCCGCACTGGAATCCGCAGGCGATTATCGGGTTGAACCGATGATCATCGGCGAATTTGACCCTCGTGTTCTGAGTCGATATCGCTGGGTGGTTATTGACGAGATTGGTTTCATTGATCAGCAGCTCGAACAGGCACTGACCGAATTCCTGGAAAACGGCGGAAACCTGCTGGCATTTGCAGGAGACCGAGCGGCGTCACTTGAATCACTGCCGGTCACCGGGCACCGGCAGTCGGCTACCAGTGTCCGGCCACAGGCGGGTGATTTCCTTGCCATTGGCCAGATGGATGTTCGTCATCCCGTCCTTTCAGGAACGGAGGGCTGGCAAAGCGTAAACGTGTCACGCAGCTTGTCACTGGATGTTCCGGATGGGGATGAAGTGCTTATCCGCCTTGAGAACAACGAACCGTTTCTTATCGAAAAGCGTGTTGGTCAGGGCCGCATCCTGCTTATGCCGGCGAGCCTGGACAATCGCTGGAACGACCTGCCGGTTCGACCCGTCTTTGTTAGCTTTATTATTGAGTCGGCTCGTTACCTTTCCGGCGTCAACCAAATTCCAAAAACATACATAGCGGGGGCGACTCTGCCGCTGGCATTGACAGGCAACTCTTCAGGGCAGGTTGTCGATCCGGACGGCAATTCTGTTCTGTCCCTGGCCGATACGACCCGTGAACAGCAAATTAGATTGAATAAACCGGGCTTTTATGAGGTCTATACCCCCCAGGGTGAGACGGTCGTTGCCGCCAACGTTGATCCGCTTGAATCAGATCTGCGAAAAGTCAGCCAGGAGGTCCTCGATCGCTGGCAGGATGCCACCGGCGGTCAACCGCTTGCAGGCGCTGGGTCATTCAACGCAGAGGAAGCTGAAACGGTTGAATTGTGGCACTGGGTGCTCTTCCTTTTGGCACTGGTGGTCATCGCCGAGTCAATTCTCGGTAATATGCACCTGACACCGCGCAGAATGGAGCGCGCATGAGTTCGACTTCTGATTTTGAGCGTTATCTGAATCTGTTCAGGCTTCGCCTGAAGCAGCTCATTATGGCCCGCAGTTTTGCGGCGCTCGCGCTCGCCGCCCTGTTGATTTCCGTGATTTCGGTCAGCCTCGCCATTCGGCAGGGATTTCCGGACGGGATTGTAATCACGTCCCGTATAGTTTTGTTTGCCGCACTTGGCGCAATTGTCTATTGGCTGCTCGTGGTACCGGGCAGAAAAATTGATACCGATGGCGCCGAAGAAATAGAGTCACGCACGCCCGGCTTTGAAGGTCGGATAAAAACCTGGATGGGGATCCAGGGCACCAACAACCCGATCGCAGAACTGCTTGCTGAAGACACAATGCGAGTGGCCAAAGAGCATCCTCCGGAAAAGCAGGTTCAACAAAAGGAATTCACGCTTGCTCTCACAGTGGCAGGCGTGACGGCAGCGAGCCTCCTTTTCCTGGCGATCGCAGGCCCGGGTAACTACGGTTATGGCGTAAGACATCTATGGTTCGGCTGGGCCTTTTCAGACCTGTTGCCGCCACAGAGCATCCAGGTGCTTCCGGGCGATGATGGAATTCGCCTTGGCGGCACCGTCAGTGTTCGCGCGACCATGCAGGGATTCGAGCCCGCCGATGCTTTCGTTCATGCCCGGTTTGGCGATGGTGACTGGCAGCAGGTGGCTATGTCCGACCTGGAGGAAAATTTCGAATTCACTTTTTTCTCTGTGCGCGAGCCACTGGAGTATTTCGTTTCGGCGGCGAACGTTCGCAGTCCGAGCTTTAGAGTCAATGTTGTGGACCTGCCTGTAATCGAGAACCTGGCCGTCACATACAGGTATCCCGAGTGGACCGGGCGCGAGGACGAGACAAGTGACCCTGGTGGCGACGTGAGAGC
>CAJQPR010000042.1 GCA_905480255.1 uncultured Woeseiaceae bacterium
CAGGTAAGGGTGAAAGGGTGCGGTAAGAGCGCACCGCGCTGTTGGTAACAGCAGTGGCAGGGTAAACCCCACTCGGAGCAAGACCAAATAGGTTTCCATATGGCGCGACCCGCGTTGGGAACGGGTAGGTTGCTTGAGGCAAGCGGTGACGTTTGTCCCAGATGAATGATTGTCCACGACAGAACCCGGCTTACGGCCGGCTCTCTCTTTCTCTTTATAAATCAATAAGTTATAATATAAAAACTACGCCAGGATCGGGCCGCTGCGCGAGCCATGCTCTGCCTGTTGCCGAAACTGCCGTAAACCCAGTACTGTCGCCGTCTGGCGACCCATAACTGACATTTTTTCTAGAAAAGGTAGCTAAGTACTTGATTTATAGCCTCTAAAGCCTGCCACAATTCGCCCGAATTCAGCCACGAATTAGCCCCTAAGTCCCTGTACAACAACAAATAATTGGATTTACCGGTTGACGATGGTCAGGGGCCCGAATAGTATGGTGAAAAGTGGAGAAAAGTGGGAGGAAGGGGTAAATGCGGTCACCGTATAGCGAGTGCCGTTGTCTGACCCCGAATCAAAATCGTGCTGCGTGGGGCTACCAAAGTCACTTTGGACGCCAAAGGGCGTCTGGCCATTCCGACCCGTTATCGGGAGCGGATTGCTGCGCGTTGCGATGGTCAGTTGGTCGCTACCGTCGACAAGGACTACTGCCTCCTCCTCTATCCGCTCCCGGACTGGGAAGAAATAGAAAGAAAACTGATGCGCCTGCCGAGCCTCGATACGAAGGCTCGCCGCCTGCAGCGGTTGATGGTCGGTCATGCCACTGAGGTGGATATCGATGGTCACGGTCGCATTCTTCTCTCGCGTGAATTGCGTGAGTTCGCCGGGCTTGAGCGGCAGGCATTGCTGCTTGGGCAGGGCAACAGGTTTGAATTGTGGGACGAAGGGCGCTGGAACGAAACACGAGATGGGTGGCTGAACGATGGAGATGACTCAGATCTGTCGGCTCAGCTTGAGACGCTCACCCTGTAAATCCGTTCCGGCGGAGTGAACGAAGAAATAAAAGGTGCCAGTCACCACGTGCCGGTTCTCCTGGGCCCCGCAATCACGGGCCTGAACCTTAAAGCGGATGGCTGCTATGTGGATGGAACGTTTGGCCGGGGAGGTCATTCAAGGGCGATTTTGCATGAACTGGGAGCCGATGGACGCCTGCTGGCGATTGATCGTGACCCCCAGGCCATAGCTGAAGCTCCGGAGCCCCTGAAACGAGATCCACGTGTGGAATTAATAAACGGCGAATTCTCGGAATTAGAAGAATATGCGACAGAAAGGAACTTGCTCGGAAAAGTGGATGGCCTGCTACTCGATCTGGGGGTCTCATCACCACAACTGGATGAAGCCCACCGCGGCTTCAGTTTCCGTTCGGACGGACCCCTCGATATGCGAATGGATCCATCTTCAGGCCAAAGTGCTGCCGACTGGCTCGCGTCAGTGGACGAAAAAGCATTGAGAGATGTGCTCAGAAAGCTGGGTGAAGAAAGGTTCGCCGGGCGTATTGCCCGTGCGATCGTCACGGCATGCCAATCCGACCCGATTACCCGCACCGGTGAACTCGCCGACATTGTGCAGAAAGCAGTGCCGCGTCAGAAGCAAAGAAAACGCCATCCGGCGACCAAGACATTTCAGGCAATCAGAATTTTTCTCAACGACGAGCTGGGCCAATTAACCTCGGCGCTTGAGGCATCGATCAATTTACTGGCACCCGGCGGCCGTCTTTGCGTAATCAGCTTTCACTCGCTCGAGGACAGGGCAGTGAAACGCTTCATGCGGAATGGTTCGCAGGAACCCGTTCAATACCGCGGCCTGCCCGATATTCCGGAGGACATGCGACCGCCGTTGAAGGTCATCGGCAAACCGGTCGCGCCGGATGATGAAGAGATTGCAGCAAATCCCCGGGCGCGAAGTTCGCGCTTGCGTATTGCGGAGCGCCTGTAATGGAAATTGGCGCGTCACGACAACCGTTTTTGCTGATCATGACCTTCGCGGTGGTGTGCGTTATGTCGGCTATAGCGTTGATTTACACCAAACACGAATCGCGAAAGCTGTTTGTTGAACTTGAGTCGCTCACGACAGAGCGGGACGAACTCAACATTGAGTGGGGTCAGTTGCAAATTGAGCAGAGTACCTGGGCAACTCACGCGAGAATCGAACGCGTCGCGGCAGAGGAGTTGTCGCTGGTGCGGCCCAAGGCAACGGAAATCTACGTCATTGAACGACAATGAACCGGGGCGCAGAGACAAAACAACAGACTGCACGACGATTTGTGGGCAGATTGTCGCTGGTAATTGCGTTCTTCGCGCTGTTCGGCTGCGCGTTGCTCGCCCGCGCCGTTCATCTGCAGGTTCTTAACAAGGACTTTCTGAATCAGCAGGCGGACACTCGCCATCTGCGCAATGAAAAGATTTCAGCGCACCGCGGATCAATCACCGACAGGAACGGCGAGCCGCTCGCCATCAGTACTCCGGTGGATAGCGTATGGGCTAATCCGCAGGAACTGGCCTCCGCCGTCGATCGGGTACCGGAGCTGGCCCGACTTTTGAGTCTGGACCCTGATCAACTGATGCGGCGCATCACGCGCAGCATGGACAAAGAATTTCTCTACGTGAAACGTCACATCAGTCCTGATTTGGCGGATCAGGTACTCACGATGAAGTTGCCCGGCGTCAACGCGTTGAGAGAATACCGCCGTTACTATCCGGCAGGCGAAGTCACCGGTCACCTGGTCGGGTTTACGAGTATCGACGATGATGGCCAGGAAGGGATGGAGCTCGCCTTCAATCACTGGTTGTCAGGTGAATCCGGTTCGAAGCGGGTTCTGAAAGATCGTCTCGGTCGCGCTGTTGAAAATGTTGCCAGCATCAAACCGCCGCATCACGGCAGGGACCTGAGGACCAGTATTGATCTTCGCTTGCAGTACCTTGCGTACCGCACGCTGAAAGCGGCCATACAGGAACACAAAGCAGAATCAGGATCTGTCGTTATTCTTGATATCAAGTCTGGCGAAATCCTGGCGATGGTCAACCAGCCATCCTATAACCCGAATGACCGTTCGCAGTACCTGGCAGAGCGATACCGTAATCGCGCGATTACCGATATTTTCGAGCCGGGTTCAGCTGTTAAGCCTTTGATCGCCGCTGCTGCGATTGAGTTAGGCAAGTACAACCCAAATACCCGAATCGATACCTCGCCCGGTTACATTAAGGTCGGCTCGAAAGTTATCAAGGACAAAAGAAATCTTGGTCCTATTGACCTGACTACGATGCTAGTCCGGTCTAGTAACGTCGGGGCGACCATGGTTGCCATGTCGCTGGAGCCTAATGATCTGTGGCAAATTTTATATGACTTTGGATTGGGTCGCCCGAGTGCCAGTGGTTTCCCGGGGGAATCGGCTGGCTTGCTCAGTCATTTCAGTAACTGGCGGCCGATCAGCCAGGCCACGCTTGCATATGGATACGGCATGTCAATCACGCCGCTGCAACTCGCACAGGCTTATGCCGTTCTGGGCGCTCAGGGATTGCAGCGACCGGTATCACTCTTGCCGATCACTAAGCCGCCGATCGCTCGACGAGTTATCAAGGCGGAAACAGCTGATGCTGTCGTGGGAATGATGGAAAAAATTATTGCCGTAGATGGTACCGGTATCAAAGCAGCTGTCGCCGGTTACAGAGTGGCGGGCAAGACCGGCACGACGCGTAAATATGCTGTTGGTGGTTATTCCAACGATCGTTATACCGCGATTTTTGCTGGTGTTGCACCAGTAACGGATCCTCGTTTGGCGGTTGTTGTGGTCATTGATGAGCCGTCAGCAGGCGAGTACTACGGCGGCGCAGTTTCTGCACCGGTTTTTTCACGGATTGTATCTGACGCAACACGAATTTTGGCGATAGCGCCGGATGACATTGATGCCGTGCAGGACTTTACGAAAGCGGTCGCCTTACGTTGATGAACGCTGAACAGGTTGGACAACCAGCGCAATTGCGCGAGCTATTTTCAGACGTTGTATTGGAAGCAGGGATGCAGGTGCCAGACATAGCCGTCACAGATATAACGACCGATAGTCAGCGTGTCACAAGTGGTGCGTTGTTTATGGCGTGTCGTGGCGTCCGGCAGCATGGCCTAGAGTTTGCTGCAAATGCGGTGGCGGGAGGAG
>CAJQPR010000043.1 GCA_905480255.1 uncultured Woeseiaceae bacterium
GTGATGAAATTGATATTGTCGTTCGGCGCGCGGGCTGGTTCAAAATCCGGACGGCAGACGGCACGGAAGGCTGGGTCGATCGGGCCCAGGTGGAGCGCAACCTCCGGCCTGAAGGCGCCGCTATCGAGTTTGGTGAAGGCAATCAGCAGGAATTCACGGATTCGAAATGGGAAATTGGTGGAATGACCGGAGATTTTGGCGGCTCCAACGTTGTGTCTCTCTACGGTGCCTACTCAATCAACCCACATGTCTCGATAGAGGTATGGGGTTCACAAATTTTGGGAAATTTTTCGAACGGCTGGATGGGCAGTGTTAACTTAACCCATGAAACCTGGCCCGATTGGAGGATTTCACCGTTTTTCACGCTTGGTACCGGAGTAATCCACACCGAGCCGAAACCGACAATCGTTCAGGGCGAGGATCGTACGGACCAGATTGCTCATGCAGGTGCCGGCATTCGTGTTTACGCAACACGGCGCTTCATCCTGAGAGCGGAATTTAAGAGCTACGTGGTATTCACGAGTCGCGACGACAACGAGGAAGTAGAGGAATGGAAAGTCGGTTTCGCATTCTTTTTCTAGTATTGCCGATATTTGCCTTTGGGCTATCGGGCTGTGCTGCAACAAAGAATCTGTTTGGGTTTGGTGAGGAAGAAACGCCTCCGCCAGCCGAAATTCCCGAGGGCCAGGTTATTGAGCCCGAGGTTGAGCGACGCGAAATCCGTGAAGCGGATATCGATTCAGAAGACTTCGAGATAGGCGCCTTCATTGGCGTCATGAGCATCGAAGATTTCGGCTCCAATGTCGTTTACGGCGCACGTATTGCCTATCACGTCACCTCAGGTTTCTTCGTTGAGGGAAGCGTGGGCCAATCGGAAGGTGGGCTAACCAGTTTTGAAGTGCTGAGTGGCGGTGCGCCGCTGCTGTCTGATAGTGAACGCCAGCTGACGTATTACAACCTGAATATTGGTTACAACATTTTGCCAGGCGAGGCTTTCATCGGCGAAGGTCGCGCTTTTAACTCAGCTTTATATATCAGTGCCGGCCTGGGCTCTACGCGTTTTGCCGGCGATGACCGTTTCACAGTGAATTTTGGTGCGGGATATCGCTTCCTGATAACTGATTCAATTGCGTTGCATGTAGATTTTCGCGATCACCTTTTTGATATCGACCTCCTCGGCGAAGAGAAGACCGCCCATAACCTTGAAGGGACTTTGGGCGTCACGGTCTTCTTCTGAGGCAGAGGTCACATTCGGAGGCGATACGCCGCGATATGCTTGGAGAATGAGCATGAGAAAGCGACAAATATTTCGGGTTTTACTACCGGTTTTAGCACTTGCGGCCCTGTCGGGCTGCAGCAGCATTGAACCGTGGGTAAAACCGTATGAGCGCGATCGTCTCGCCGACCCGATCATGTTTATGGACATGAATCCGGTGTCCAGCGCTTATATCTATCACGTCTATGAGGCTCGAGAAGGGGCGAGGGGCGGAGAAGGAATGGCCGGCGGCGGCTGCGGCTGTAATTGACATGAAGAGAATATCTCAGGCGGCACGATACGGCGTTCAATGCGTTCCCGGAATGCCCATGTATTCCTGTATGCACTCTGCTTCCTCATCCGCTTTTGCCTTGTCTCGCACTCGCCTGAATCATTCTCCAAACAGGGAAGGGACTTAGGCTTGCGATCTACCTGGAAAAAACTGGCTATCGCTTTAACGCTGCTTGGCATGGGCCAGCAAGCGTTCGCTAGTGTTTTGGCGGAAGATCGTACCGATTTTCTGTATCACCGATATGATGGTGGCGGTGTCACTATTGATGGGCCCTCCGTCCTTGTGCGTAAGTCGGTCGGCAAGAGTGTCTCTCTGACCGCTAACTACTATGTCGATATGATCAGTTCGGCTTCGATCGATGTGATCACGACGGCAAGCCCGTACACGGAGGAGCGAACCCAGTATTCGCTTTCTGCCGACTACCTGCGTGGCAACACAACGATGTCGATGGGCTATACCAATAGTACAGAATCAGATTTCGACGCGAACACTTACAGTCTTTCGCTGTCTCAGGACATGTTTGGCCAGCTAACGACGCTGACGTTGAGTTATGCATATGGCGACGACACCGTCGGGCGATCGGATGATCCGAACTTCTCGGAAGACAATAGCCGGCAGCAATATGGGGTTGGCATCACTCAGATCCTGACCCGCAACATGATTGCCGCATTGAATGTTGAAGTGATTACTGATGAGGGTTTCCTGAATAACCCGTATCGTTCGGTGAGATTTCTCGATACCAACAGTCCGGTCGGCTTCAGTTTTGAGCCCGAGCTCTACCCAAGAACGCGTACAACGAACGCGGTCGGAATTCGGACCAAATACTATCTTCCTTATCGGGCTGCGCTGGAGGCGCATTACCGGTATTTCAACGACACATGGGACATCGAGTCGCATACCGGGTCGATTGCTTACGTGCATCCCTGGCGTGATTTCACTTTCACCGCGAAGTACCGGTATCACGATCAGACAGGCGCGCATTTTTTCCGCGACCTGTTTGCGCGCTCTGAGGCCACCAATTTTCGTGGCCGTGATAAAGAGTTGAGTCCGCTGCGCAGCCAGACAATGCGGCTCTCAGCTGCATATGAATTCATCAACGATGGCTGGAATTTCATCGACCGGGGTACAGTCAACGTCTCTCTTGACTACCTGCAGGTCGATTATAAAGAGTTCCGCGATATTTCTACCGGCGCACCCCTGGGTAGCGAACCGTTTTACGCGCTGGATGCCACCATACTGCAGGTGTATTTCTCCTTCTGGTATTAGGATCGTACGCCGGTCCGCGATTGACCCCGTTTCTTTGTACAATGTCTCCTCCCCGCAAGGACTGGAGTCGGAATGGGCGTTTTGGCAGGCATCGCACGGCGTGAAAAGAAATTGTCTCCCATGGAAACCCTGCAATCAGCGGAAGTGAGCGCTGAAACAGGCGTTGCTAACGATTCACGCGGCAAACCTGGCAAACGCCAGGTGACCTTGTTATCGGCGCATGACTGGCGAGCGGCCTGTGACGAAGTCGGCAAGGACGTTGTCTGGACCACCCGCCGTGCGAACCTCTTCATCGAGGACTTCGATCTGCCAAGGGAAGCGGGCCGGCTCATTCTGATCGGCGACGTACGACTTCGAACAACGGTCGAAATCGACCCTTGCTCACGGATGGATGACCAATGTCCCGGCCTCAAAAAGGCCTTGCAACCGAACCGGCGCGGAGGCGTTGGTTGTGAAGTGCTGCAAGGTGGCAGGATTAAGATAGGTGACACCGTGAGCGTCGTGGAATGAGTTGGCTTTTAGCGCTCATCGTTGTCGTGGCTGTGTTGGTTGCTCTCATCTACAACAACCTCGTGCGGGATCGCAATCGCGTAGACGCCGCTTGGAGTGACATTGATGTCCAGCTGCAGCGACGACATGACCTGGTTCCGCAGCTGGTCAAAGCTGTAGAGGGATACGCTGGTTACGAGAAGGCGACGCTGGAAGCCGTGACGACATTGCGTGGCGAGGCGCTGAAGCTGACTGACGAAAAGGATCTCGGCGAACTCGGTCGCAAGGAAGAAGAACTGGATCAGGGAGTGCAGCGTCTGATTGCCATTGCAGAAAACTATCCGGACCTGAAAGCCAACGAGAATTTCCTTAATCTCCAGAAAGAGCTGGCGGAGACTGAGAATTACCTGCAATTTGCCAGGCGTTTCTACAACGGGGCGGTGAGGCAATACAACACGCGGGTCGAAACGGTACCCAACAACATCGTCGCGGGAAGTTTCAGTTTCAGTGAGCGAGAGTTTTATCAGAAGAGTTCAGACGAAGCGGCCAATGTTCCACTCGTCGACCTGGGGTCTGTCGAGTGAAGTGGCGCTGGCTCGCGTTACTTCTTCTCGCGACCAGTCTGGCGTCGGCTGACGAGCGAATTCTCAGCTACCACAGCGACATTTTGATCCGTACCGATGGCTGGATCGAGGTCACCGAGACCATTCGCGTGCGGGCCGAGGGTAACCAGATTCGCCGCGGCATCTATCGTGACTACCCGACTCAATATGAAGATCGTTTCGGTAACGACGTTGAAGTGCTGTATGAACCGCGATCGGTAACGAGAAACGGGCAGCCCGAAGATTTTAATTCCGAATCGTACCGTAATGGCGTCCGCACCTATTTTGGTCGTTCAGATCGATTCTTGCCGCCCGGCGAGCATACCTATGCCTATCGGTACGATGCTGGTCGCATGCTCGGCTTTTTTGAAGACTACGATGAGCTCTACTGGAACGTAACGGGCAACGATTCGGATTTTCCGATCGATTCGGCGTCGGCAACCGTGTCGTTCGCGTTCGAGGTCTCAGCCGATACACTGCGGCAGGTTGGTTACACAGGTTTGTACGGCGCTACCGGCTCCGCCTACCGATCATCGATTGAAGCCGGCAATACCGTGCGCTTCGAGACCACATCGCCACTCGGGCCGCGTGAAGCATTGACGATTGCGGTCGGTTTGCCGAAAGGATTGGTCGCTGAGCCCAGTCAATTGCAGAGGTTTATCTGGTTGTTGTCAGACAACCTGAATCTGTTGGTGGCACTGGCCGGTCTGGCAGCAATACTTGGCTATTACATCCCGGTTTGGCAGAACTATGGCAAGGATCCGGAGCCCGGCGTCGTGTTCACCCGTTACGAGCCGCCCGAAGGGTTTTCGCCCGCATCACTGCGGTACATCGAAAACATGGGTTACGACAATGAAACGATGACCGCTGGCGTTGTCAGCCTGGCGGTTAAGGGATATTTGCGCATTGAATCGGACGATGAAGAACATTCCCTTCATAAGCTGGACCCCGGGGCCGATGCGCCGCCTCTGTCTACCGGGGAGCAAGAACTGCACGAGGCGCTATTTGATCGACGAACCTCTGTGACGCTGACCGATGAAAATCATGAGATTATCGGTGGTGCGAAGGATGCGCACGAGCGTTCTCTGAAGTTTGATTATCACAAGAAATATTTCATCACAAACGGACTTCTCAATCTGCCACCAGTGCTCATTGCGATATTTTCGGCGTTGGCGGCATTTCTTGTCGGGCCCAGTTTTTTTGTAATCGTGGTGATCGTTCTGATGCTTGTCACGCTGATTGCCTTCGCAATCATCCTGAAGCGGCCGACCAGCCTCGGCCGATCGTTGCTGGATGAATCGGCAGGCTTTACCGATTACCTGGAATATGCCGAGAAAGACGATCTAAACCTGCGCAATCCGCCCGATAAAACGCCGCAGTTGTTCGAACAGTATCTGCCGTTTGCACTGGCTCTCGGCGTTGAGCAGCAGTGGGCCGAACAGTTCAACCGAATCTTCGCCAGCCTCAGTGGTCCAAATGGTGGTGCATGGCAGCCGACCTGGTACAGCGGTTCGTGGAATAATCTAAACCTGAGTTCGAATACATCCAGTCTGTCCAGCAATCTCGGAAGTGCCATCAGTTCATCTGTGACACCGCCAGGATCGTCGTCCGGAAGCAGTGGAGGCGGGTTCTCCGGTGGTGGCGGCGGCGGTGGTGGTGTTGGCGGTTGGTAACAAAAAGGAAAATAGCTTGAACCAAATTTATTCGCGTCGACCTGCCAATGACAGCTCGATTCCCAACGTAATTTTCATAGTGCTGATAATCAACGGTCTCGCATTCGCGTTACAGCAGATGCAGCAATTTGATCAGTTCATCTTTTTTAATTTCGCGCTGTGGCCATTGGGCTCAACGTTCCCCGGCTTTAAACCGTGGCAGTTGCTGACATACGGATTCCTCCACGGCGGCATGATGCACATCGCGTTCAACATGTTCATGTTGTGGATGTTCGGCCGGGAACTTGAAATGGTGTATGGAACCCGGCGATTCCTGACTTATTACCTGACCTGTGTGGTCGGCGCCGGTATTGTTCAGCTGATCGTTGCGATGATTCAGGGCGGCGTCTATCCGACCGTTGGCGCTTCCGGTGGCGTGTTTGGTCTTTTGTTGTTGTTCGGCATGACGTTTCCGAATCGAATGATCATGCTGATGATTCCGCCGATTCCGATGAAGGCGAAGTACATGGTGATCCTGTTCGGTGTTTTGGAGCTTTATTTAGGCCTGAGCGGCAGAAGTCCTGGCATTGCGAACTTCGCACACCTTGGCGGCATGTTGTTCGGCTTCCTGCTGATTCAGCAGTGGAAAAGCTCGGCACGTCGATAGGTGCCGGAGATAACCCATGACAAATGTTGTTGCGCTTATTGCTGCTACCGTCGTCCTGATCCTGATTCCCGGGCCGAACGTCGCCCTGATCGTCGCAAACAGTCTGCGCCACGGTCTTAAGTCTGGATTGACCACAACGCTGGGGACAACGGCCGGCATTGCGATTCAGTTGTTTCTTGTTATTGCAGGAATGGCGGTAGTGATTGAGTTTGCGGCTTCCTCTTCGGAGCGGGCATCGGACTGGCATTCTCAAGGCGCAATTTCTGACGACCTGAACATCGCAAAGTGCAACTATTTCCAGCAAGGTTGCATCTATTACCTATCCAATCATTAAATACGTCAACCACTGACACCCGGGGGATTCAATGGCGATCAAGAGACGGGACTTCCTTGGCCAAATGGCTGCAGGCAGCGCAATAGTTACGATGCCGGCATTTCTGCCCGGCTGCGGCGTGAACCAGGCAACACAAATGGCGACGCCGACGCCCGAGAACCCGTTTATGACCTGGTTTGGCGTTGACGAGGCCGTCATCACCCGAGTGATGACGGAATTGACCGCAAACGGGGCGGACACGGCTGATCTCTATTTTCAGCATCAGCGAACGAACAACCTGTCGATGGAGGATGGCATCGTCAGTCGGGCGAATTCCGGAATTTCGCAGGGTGTCGGTCTCCGCGTTGTCATCGGGGAGCAAACCGGTTATGCCTTTACAGAGGACCTGACTCTTGAGTCGATGCTCGCCGCGGCAAGAACCGCGGCCGCCATTGCCAGCGGCACGGGCCTGGTTGCGCCGCAGGCATTCAATCCCAAAAAGACCGGCGATCTCTATTCAATCGAGCTGCCATGGGCTGATGTCGGCATCGACCAGAAACTGCCGATCCTGAAACACGTGGACGCCCAGGCACGCAAAGGCGACCCTTCGATACAGAAAGTGTCTGTTAACTGGTCTGATTCGGATGATCGCGTCATGATCGCGACGCTCGATGGTCACCTGATTATGGATCACCGCCCGATGACACGCCTGACGGCGATGGTTACCGCTACCCGTGATGGAGAGACACAGTCCGGATACTCGAATATTGCCGCGCGGCAGGATTTCTCCTGGTACACCGAAGAGCGCATCAACAATATGGTGGAAGAGGCCGTCGACCGAACACTCATTTTGTTCGAAGCGAAACGCCCGCCCGCAGGTGAAATGCCCGTGATCCTGGCCGCCGGCGCGTCGGGAATTCTTTTACACGAAGCGATCGGACACGGTATGGAAGCTGATTTCAACCGCAAGGGCACCAGCATCTATTCAGACATGATCGGCAAAAAGGTGGCCGAACCGTTCGTCACGATCGTGGATCAGGGCACGATTCCAAAAGAACGTGGTGCACTGAATTATGATGACGAGGGCAACGAGTGCGGTCGCACAACGATGGTCGAGAACGGCGTACTCCGATCCTATCTGCATGATTCGATAAGCTCGCGTCAGTACAAAGTTGGTGCAACCGGATCCGGGCGTCGCCAGTCCTACCAATACGCGCCTATGCCGCGCATGACCTGCACGTTTATGGAAGACGGCCCGCACACAAAAGATGAAATCATCGCGTCGGTTGATCACGGCATCATTGCTGAGACCTACACGAACGGACAGGTGCAGATTGGTGCCGGCGACTTTACGTTCTATGTGAAGAACGGCTGGCTCGTTGAAGGCGGTAAGATCACGGCGCCGATCAAGGATGTAAACATTATTGGCAACGGCCCTGAAGCGCTGAAACGAATCTCGATGGTTGCGAATGACGCCAAGCTTGATACGGGTGGCTGGACTTGCGGTAAGAACGGGCAGCAGGTGCCGGTATCACAGGGAATACCGACAGTGCTTGTTTCCACGATGACCGTGGGAGGCGAAAATGTCAGCTGATCTTCAGGATAGAGCCGCACAGGCAATTGAAATGCTGGCTGCCGCAGGCGCCGACGATGCCTGGGCAACTGCAGGTCAGAGTCGCGATGTCGAATTCAACTATCGCGACGGAGCGCTTGAAAAGGTCAAGGACACTACGTCGCAGCAGCTTGCTGTGCAGGTTTATGCGAAAGGCCGCTATTCCAGTCACCAGACGACAGACCTGAACCCGGATCGGCTTGCCGGCTTTCTGAAAGAGGCGGTGGCAATCACCGGCGCGCTGGAACCCGACGACCAGAGAGCCGTTACATCCGCTGAGCTGTTTGCAAACCGGCCGGAAGCTGATCTTGATCTCGTTGACAGCACAGTTGAGGCGCTGGACCGTGATCAGCGTATGGCATGGTGCGTCGAGCTTGATGGCGCTGCCCGGCAGCATGAAAGAGTGATTTCGGCGACCTCGGCAGTTTATGACGGCACACAAACGCAGGCCTCAGCAAGCAGCAATGGATTTAGCGGCGTGCAGGAATCCACTTATTGCTGGTTGGGCGCAAACGTTACCCTGAGTGATCGCGGCGAGCGGCGAGCCGCTGACGGATTTTTTGCCGGCTCATCTCATGTGGGTGATGTCCCTGACGCCGGTGAAGTGGCAGGCACCGCTTTGAAGCGTGCACTGGTGCGGCTGGATTCTGAAAAGGGTCCGACGGGCAAGACAACGATGGTGGTTGACTCGCGTGTCGCCGCGTCATTAATCGGCCGACTAATGGGACCGGCGTACGCAAGAAGCGTGCAGCAGGGTCGTTCGTTCTGGGCGGACCTGATCGATCAGGAAGCGTTCAGTTCGAAGCTGACAATTATTGATGACCCGCTGATCGTTCGTGGGCTCGGATCTCGTCATTACGATAGCGAAGGTATCTCTGCAAAAGTTTTGCCAATTGTCGAGCAGGGAGTCGTGAAAAACATCTACGTCGACACTTACTATGGCCGCAAAGCGGGGATGACTCCGACAACCGGACGGCCATCGAATCGACGAATTGACCCTGGTGAGCATTCGCTTGCGGATTTGCTCGGAGCGGCAGGCGAGGGCGTCTACGTCACGTCCTGGCTTGGTGGTAATGCAGACGGCACAACCGGTGATTTCTCACTTGGGCTTCGCGGTCACATGATTGAGAATGGAGAGATCGGCCGGCCAGTGGGCGAAATGAATGTCACCGGCAATCTCAAGGACCTGTTCACTCGTCTGGATGCTGTCGGCAACGATCCTTACCCGTACTCGACAACACTTGCACCAACGCTGGTCTTTTCCGACGTCGACTTTTCCGGCGTCTAGAGGTCGCCAAACACCAGCCGGACATAGGTCCCGATCAGGAGGAGCTGCCGCGGCAGTATTTGCCGGCCGATCCTTATTAAAGACGTCGCGACAAGCTTCTCCGTGTGCCCGATGAAAATGCGATACCTGTGCGGAATGATTCGCATCTCCCTCAAATTCGATCCGCTCATATACAATGTCGCGGCGGACGAACATCCTGCGTCAGGCAGGACCTGGAGGGCGCTTGAACGACCAGTTTTTTTTCTCAACACAAGATTCGACGCAACGTCGACGTTGGGTTGACCCGATCGCACGATACGCATGCCGGCTTCTGATTCCCGGTCTCTTGCTGTCCTTATCATCCGGCAATGTTGTTGCCGCCGACAAAACCATCTCGTTGATGCAGTTGTCGGATGTGCACGGACATATGGCACCACACGCATCGGTCCTGGAAGGTGGTGAGCTGGATTCCAACAGTGGCGGAATGGCCAAACTGGCCACGCTGATCAAGGACGTTCGGGCGGACAATCCGAACAACCTGCTACTGGTCGTCGGCGATACGACCCACGGCAGTGCCGAGATGTTGTTTAGCCTGGGCGATGCAATGATGCCGATTCTGAACGCACTGGATATTGATGCCTTCCTGCCAGGGAACTGGGACTTCGGTTGGGGACCCCGGGTTTATCGCCAGCGCTTTACCCCGGACACAACAATCCGGTTGTCGCCGAACAACCGCACTACCATTGCATGGATGGACAACCGGCCGGGTCACGAAGGACAGAACTGCAACCAGGCCGGTGGGCTTAGACCGTATGCCGAATGTCACGTCATCAAGGCAAACTTCCCGACGGTGGCGAATAATCTGTACGACTACGATGAAGCAGCGCTCGTGCAGGGCCCGCGACTACACGAGCCCTACATCATCAGGAATGTCGATGGCGTCAACGTTGCATTGCTGGGTATCACCAGCGATTCGGTGCCGCACCAGGCGCAGGCATTCAACACCGGCTTTCGTTTCACGATGGGGTTCAGCGAGCTGTCGGGAGATATTGCTGACGCACGCGCCGACGGTGCTGATCTTATCGTTGTCATGTCAGAGCTGGGTCTGACGAAGAGCCTGCAAATGGTCAGGGAGTTTCCTGGCATTGACGTGATGTTTAGCGCTCATAGTCATGAGCGAACTCCAGAGGCAATCGTGATCGAACACTCGGACGGCGAAATCAGCATCGTCACCGAAGCGGGTGAGGATGACTATCTCGGGCGACTGGACGTCACAGTGGATGACGGGTCCGGCAGGATTGTTGACTGGAACTGGGAGCTGATCGAGGCGAACAGTGCTGTAACCGAAGATCCCGCTGTCAAAGATCTCGTCGACCGCGAGCGTGAAACATTTTTATCCGGCCCGGATTTCGAATGCCACACTTTCGGGACCAATGCTTTCCCGTTTGGCAAGGGTCATACCTTGTGTGAGACGCTGGACCATGTGGTCGGCCATACCGTGCCTACCATTCAACGCTTCAACGCTCTCGAGGATATCGTCAACAACGCCAATGTTGATGCCTTCATGGAGCTTGCACAGTTTGTCGATCCTGACCTTAATGACGGCAACTCACTATCGACCACCAACGGATTTCGATTCGACGTCACCATACTGGGTTCAGACGATGGGTTTAGTGGAGACATCACGATCGGTGATCTCTATACCTATTACCCGATCGGTGCAGCAGTAGCCCTGGCTGAGTTCAGCGGCGGCCGGCTAATCGATCACTGGGAAGATGTTCTCGGTAACGTGTTTGACCCCAATCCGTATCGCCAGAGCGGCGGCTGGTTCCTTGGATTCACAAGAAACATGCACTTCGATATCCAGCTTGATGAGAAATCGTTGCAGACGTTAAGTGGTGGCAAACGAATCGAACGCGTAACGATTGATGATGGCAGCGGGCCAGATGACGTCGATCGCAGCAAGGTCTACACGCTGGCTTCATGCTATCCGCATGGAAACTCGGTTGATGAAGTGTGCCGCACCTCCGGAGCGTTTAATGTCCGCTTTATGGCGGGCGCACGGGAGACAAGTGGCCCGGCTGATATGTTTGGTAATCGACAGCTGGATATGAGTGGTGACAGCCATACCTTCAGTGTGGTGGCGCCGGAAAACTCTGTAAACATCTTTGATCCAACGCGGTCACCGGTCCTGCTCAAAGTGGCGCCCGATAACTTCATTCACCCTATTGATGCTCTGCGTTGGTACTTGAGCGAGGGCCTGCCAGGCAGCAACAAAATTACTGCTTCCACTCATGGCCTGGGTCGGGTAGAGGTCGTCGGAGCCGACCCGACGGACGAACGTCGCGGTGTCCCAACATCTGAATTCGGCGGGAAAGGAATCGTTCAGCCGACGCAAGGCGCCGGCGCCAGGTGGCTGAAGCGAGGCGTGCTGCCAGAGTAGGAATTCGCAAGCGGAAGATCCGCCCGGAAACAATTGCCAGGTTTCCGGGTCCTAAAAAGCAGGGCAATTCACGTCAACGAACAAAAACCTGCCGAGGTCCGCTTATGCTTTTCCGACATAACCCAATTCTGCGTTGGTCAATGTGGTCGCTATTTGCCGCTCTGATTCTGACTGGCGTCGCGCATGCAAACAATTCGCCGGGAGCGGAAAAAGAAGCTGATCGAATGCTCGACGCCCTTGGCGGAAGGGTCGCCTGGGCGGAGTTAAAGAACACGATCAATGGGTCGCAGCAGAATCGGGTTGGTGACCCAACGGTTGTGTATGCGGTTATTACAATGGACTTTGAAAAGCCCCGGTTTCGCATCGAAACGACCGCACGTGATATCCACGTCATCAGGGTCATTGATGGCGACAACAACTGGCGATTGCGACGAACAGGCAATATTGAGGATGTGCCGGATGAGCTCATTGAAGAAGAATTACGTTGGTATGACGCACACCTTTATCGCACGATTCACAGGATTGCCGCGCGAGATCCCGCGATTAGTCTTGGTCTTGACGACCAGGGGCGTCTCCAGATCCTGGTAGAAGGACAACGCGTCATGTGGTTCAGGCTGGATGCCAATGGCGAACCCTACAATTTCGGCACATATGACGATGAGGCTGGCACCATTTTGGGGCCATGGGACGTCGAAAAAGATGGCATCCGCCATCCTGCGTGGGTTTCCAGCACGGACGGAACCTGGCGTGCCGCCGCCAAGGCCCTTAGCGTGAATGTTCCCCTTGGCGATCATATGTTCGCCCGGCCGGACTCACCGGCACTGTGAATTCGCCGCCGGTGGCGCCTCGAAGCTCAATTTCACCCGCTCGCCACCATTTAGCTGGCAGATAGATGAGGATCGCATTATCCTAGAGTCCGGGTCGCCTGATAGCCATTTAGCGGGCAACGCGATCTTGTACTGTTGCCTAAAATGGGTCGGTCTGCTTTAATGCGCGCCCCAATTCGCGTTGCGCGCTCTATAGCATGCGAATCAGAATAATGAAGACAAAACCACCAATTGAGGTCCAAATGATGAAAAATACCAACCTATTCGCAGTTTTGGCGGCAATTGCCTCGTTGGCAGCCGTTCCAGCGGCGAGCGCCCAGGAGTTAACCTGCGAAAGTGTCAATTTCTCGCAAGCAGTCCTGGATGCGCACGGCAGCGTTCGCTTTTCATGCCTTGATATCGTCGAGCGCGATGGCTCGCCGCATGCGGTACTTAACGCCGAGGTAGTGCGAGCTGTATCACCAAATCTCACTGTGAAATTCAAGCGAAGTGACGGCACCATGTCGAATCCCGTCACGCTTACCCCGGAAATGGGCTATACATTCGCCCTTGACGGCGGCAAAAAGATGGCCCTGCGGGACTTGACGGCTACAACGGTATTGCGTGTTTATGTTCCGGTTACCGCGCCGGTCGCATAACCCGACTATGAGATAGACCCGGTGAATGGAAAAGTGAGCTATTTCGAAATTGATCCGAAATAGAGAGTAGCTGGCAGCCTGCCTTCCGGGGCATTTGGTGCCGCAATTCTCCGTTCAAACCTCAGGTTCCAACCTGAGGTTAGCCGAAAACGACGAAGGCCCCGCAAGGGGCCTTTTTCGTTTCGCCTGGCACAAACGCAGCATTTCCGCTATTTGCCGAGAGCACGCCCCGCATCGTTATTCGCTGTACGCATTGCTGTCCGTGTATGCTTCTCGATCGAACAACGTAAACAGTCAGCTAATATCGGCCTGAATTCTCGCTACTAATCGTCACATGAAGCCGATTGTATTGGGCGAGCAATCTGGCTCGAGGTGTGGATGAGGAGACACTGCGTGAACGCGATGCGCGAACGTGCGAAAGAACATTTTCCTACGCGACCGAGGTATTCCACGTATGCAAGGCGAGGAGAAGAGTCGCAATTCTCAAAGTCAGGCTCCTGATGTCAGGCAACACTGCGCACCATCGTACTACCAAATGCTTTGCTACTTGCGGCGTATTCGGTATTGCCGGTTGGCTATGAGGGGTGCGTCGAAGTTTGTTGCTACTCCGTCGGGCCAGGTGACAGTGGCGCGATCTATTTCACTGTGGACACCGATGCCAAAGTGAGCAACTGCATTATCGAATGACAGGAAGCCGCCACTCATTCTGATTTCCTTGCGCTGCTGCAATTCGTTATTGCCGCCATAGAAGATCGTAATGGTGGCGCCAATCGCATCGCTGTTGCCGCCGTCCTGTTCAAGGCGAAACGTAATGGAGTTGTTCTCCGATTGCTGATTCAGGAAGACGCGCGGCGGCGAAAGCACGCCTGTCGCAATGATGTCGATATCGCCGTCCAGATCGAAATCAGTGTACGTATAGCTCGGCGTGTTGATCGTATCGGCGAGACCCCAGCTTTCAGCAATTTCTTCGAATCCCGCGCCCTCTAGATTGCGGTACATGATGTTCGGTTGAACTTCATAAAAACTGTCGCCGAAATGAAATCCATTGCCGATATAAATGTCCTGCCAACCGTCGTTATCCAGGTCAGCCGCCTTTGCATTCCAGCTCCAGAAGCTCGAATCGACGCCATATTCCTGGCTTCTGTCGGTGAAACTGGTGCCGTCATTCATTAGCAGGACGTTGCGCTGTGCCTGCTGAATGTAGTCGTTTTGGTTGATGCGCTGTTCCGGTGGCACAGGGCCGGCGATGTGTTCGCACAGTGAATGCAACGCGCCGGATTGATCAGGGAGGTTCTCACAATACCTTGAATCTTTTAATGTTTTTGCAGCCTTGACAGAGAAGGCGATGAAGCAATCGTTCCGATCAGCCTGTGATTCAAGCTCACTGCACTCAGCGGCGTCACCCGACGTAAAGACCTCGAACCCCTGCAAGACTGTGTCGCACCGAGCTTGTGCGTCGTCGCTTGTGATGGCGCTACAGTAACTGTCATTCGAGCTACGGGCGAAGGTCATATCTGTACTGAACAAATCAGGCTTCAGATCGTTGTCAAAATCGGCCGCATCCAGGCTCATCGTGAACATCGAGGTCACCGGCACCATTGTCTGGTCATTGCCCAGCAGCTGCATTTGCCGGTCAGCATTGCTGAGATACCAGAGATCCGGCACGAGCCGATCGTTGCCAAACAACAGGTCGGGCCGATGATCGTCGTTTATGTCCGTCAGCAGGACTGAATTCGTCTCGCCCCTGGCATCCCCGGATTGCTGAGATACATAAGCATCGCCGTCGCGGCGCATCAATACATTTTCAGACTGGTCAGCGGAAAAAAGCTTCTCTGCGCCACTGCTCCAGTTGCCAAGAACGATATCAAGGTCGTCGTCCTGGTCAAGATCCGCAAAACCGGCAGACATCGTGAGGCGCTGGTTACTATCCAGCGGGATCAGCCGGGATTGTGAGAAGCCGTCAGCAAGATTCATTAAGAGGAAGTTCTGTCCACCGTAAGCTGTCGCAAACAAGTCGTCCCGGCCATCGCCGTCGGCGTCAACCAGCGCCACCAGGAAAAGGTTTTCTGTGCCGAGCTCGCCTTGGTCGATATCAACAAGCTGGAATCGACCGCCGGTGTTTTTGTAAATGGCAGCGCCGCGCTCTGTCGCCAGAACAAGATCCGGCCAGGGGTCGCTGTCGATATCTCCGGAAGCGATGCCTTTACCGACAATGAATGGTTCAAAAAAATCGGTAATGCGGAAGTTCCAGTACTTCGAGATGCCGAAGTCATCCGCTGAAGCTCGCGAAAAGAGCGTTTGGGTGTTTACGGCATTTCGATCCCGGTTGTCGATATAGCTAATCGTCACCGACTCATCCTCAACGGTCAGCGACCAGTCGAGAGGAGGGGCGATTGCGGTCGAGGTGGCCGATGTTGTGCGTCCCGACCCGACTGCGCCAGGCACAGGGTCGGGCAGAAGGTTCAGCGAATAATTTGTGAGTATCGTCGAAATCTGGCGATCGGCAACGCGCAACATGCAGTTTTCATCAAGCCGTTCGGACTGAAGTTGCCTGCAGAGATTGAGCGAACCCGTTCGTGCCGCCTCCCAGGCGATCACCTGTTCTTCGCAGCGCAAGCGAGGTTGCGGCGATGCCAGCAGTTCGCAACCTGAAGTATCATTGCTGCGGCCGACCATGGTGCTCGCGGTGACCAATCGGCAATGTGCCTGGGCATTTGCTGGCAGCGTGTCGCACGCGCCAATATCCATCGTGTCGGCGATCCGGTAGATACGCGCGTTAACCTGGCAGTCGAATCGATCCGAGCCCTCAAGGTCGGCGCAAACAGAATCGTCCGGATTAAACAAAAGGCTGCTATTCAAATATTGAACGCGGCACCGCTGCACCTCGACGGCGGGCGACAAGCTTTCACATTCCGTGACGTCGTGATTTTTCAGGGCAGTTTGCAACGCGAAGCTTCGCAGACACTCGGATCGTCCCTCGTTTTGCTGGAGTGCGAGACAGGGTTCGCTGGATGAGCTCGCGAGCGCCTCTTCTCTTCCGGCAATCATCTTCACCATTTGTTCGCAGGTCTGTCGATCCACGCTCGGCGGTCGATCAACGCAGATTTCAGCATAGGGAACGAGTATTGTCAGGTTCGGAATCTGGACCGCAAAACAGCGAACCTGCAACGCCTCTGGCAATGTGCCACAAACATTCAGCACGTCCTGAAACGAATTACGCTTGCCCTCTGCAAGTCCTGCAGTAATCACATCCTGATCTGACGCCATCTTCTGGTCGAAGTAGCTGCCGGTTCCTGCTCCCAGGCCTGTCGCGATAATGATTACGGTCACAGCCATTGCGACACTCAGCCGGGGTGAAATAAATCTCGCAATAACCGTGGCCGGATAGATGCTGTAGGCGCTGAGCGCAAACAAAAGCACCGCGCCAATACCGGGATGCATGCCGTTGGACAACAGTGCCATCACGACAACGACGTTGAACGCCATGGGTACTGGCAGGAACGTAGCCACAACAGCGGTGATGAGCAGAACCGGGACTGTTGGCGCAATGTTGGACAGACGATCGAACGGCGCCAATTCGATAACCAGTGCGCCGAGAGCCCCGGCAAGCAGCATTAGTGGCACTGCCAGCTTTACGATGTAGTACAGGTTTCGCAGGTAGTGGCGACTGGTGCTCACAAGAGCTGCTAGGTATCCGCCTTCGTCGAAACTATCCGCGGTCGGTGGAGCGGAAATTCGTGCAACGCGTGCAATATCTTCTTCACCCGGGATCCTGGCTGGAGCTTCAGTCGCAAAACGATTTACCAGAATCGGCATGCTTGCCAGGAAGAGAAGTACGGCGAGCACGCTGCCCAAAGCGACTTCGAGGGGTAACAAAGTGAACGACATGCTGAGCACAATGACGTTCAACGTTGGTGAGCTGACCAGCGTAGCCAGCGCTGTCTCAAGGCGAGCGCCGGCAGCATACATGCCTTGTGCAATAGGCGTAGCGCAATTGACGCAAACACCCAGTGGCGCGCCGATAAACATTCCGGAGATTGTATTCATCCACGGTCTGCTGAAACTTCGGTGGCGGACAAAGCTCAGGATGGTGAGCGCTGCTGCTGCGAACAGCAGACCGAAGGTCATACCTTTCCAGTTCGTATAGAGCCAGTTGACAGTGGACCGGGCAATTCGCTCAATGGCGGGCTGGTCGTCGCTGACGGGAAGCACGATATCAAAGGCGATGGAACTGAAATTGGTGCGCAGTCCCATCTGGGCTTTTTCATTGAGCGCCGGCACGCGGGACTGCGACCAGAAAATTGCCGCGATCACAATTGCGAACGCAATAGCGATGACCAGCCGCTTATTACGGGAAGCCGGCGGTCTCACCGTGTTTCTACCTGATCAGCCAAAGCGCCCAAGCTCCGTCGTGCTCATTACCGGGAATTATCACCGCCTTATGGCTTGGTGTCACTTTTTGACTTTGGTTCTGCAGATGACCATCGAATCTCCAGCTAGACCTGAGCGGCGTCCCTGCCTATGCTTATACGCCTGTCCGTCTCAGCAATATCCCGGTGCCAGCATGTTTTCAATATCCCGAATCGTAGCGACCTGCAGTCTAATTTCTATCGCCGTTGCGGCGACGAGCACATCAATTGCACAAGAGGCAGAAGTAGACCCAATAAAAGTCCTGGTCAGCCGGCTTGACCTGGATAGTTACAAAACCACGCTCAAAGGCCTTACCCAGTTTGGCGATCGGCGCCAGGGCACCACGCGGAACAGTAATGCGGTCGACTGGATTGAACAGCAACTGATCGCCGCGGGTTGTGACAACGTTGAACGCATAACGTACACGTTTGACCCGGAACCCAGGTCGCCCCGGGCACGTCGACCCGTTTCGGATGCGCCGGACCTGGCCACGCCGACCGGGGGCCTAGTCGGTCGAAACGGCAGCGGGCCGGGGGGATCTTCGATCTACGGTTATCGCGCTCCCACCAGCGTGAATCGGGATCTCAACGCGCAACCGGACGAGCGTATTCGTATGCTCAATGTGGAGGAGCCTGTTAACGGTGAGCGCCAGCAAGTGTATTGCACCAAGATTGGCAGCACCCGGCCCGACGAGATGTACATTATCGGCGCGCACATGGATGGTCATGGGGTTAATGAGGCGGTAGATGATGATGGTTCCGGTACCGCACTGGTGATGGAGCTGGCCCGGATTTTTAGCGCACCCGACGTGCAGACAGAGCGCTCAATCCGATTCGCACTCTGGAACAACGAGGAAACGGGTTTAAACGGGGCCACTGCCTATGTTGAACAGCGCCAGCAATTGCAAGGCATCGAAAGCCCGGTCGGATCCGGCAAATACCCCGAGCCCAGGTGGCTGGGTATGGTTCAACACGACATGGTGCTGTGGGACCACGGTGCTCCTCGGGCCGACGGAACAGTCAGTCGCGATCAGCGGCCCGAGGCGGACGTGAACATTGAATTTCAGTCGGCTTCGGAACTGGCGGATGATTCCATGCGCATGGCATTTGTCTTCAAAGCGGCAGCCGATACTTACAACACCGACTACCCGGCAACGGTGGGTCCCCATATGACCAACACCGATTCAACGCCGTTCATGAACATCGTTCCTTCAATCAGCCTGCGGGAAAATGAGCGAGGCGCACACACCGGCGCTGGCTGGAATCCAACCTGGCACACGCCGCTGGATGTATGGGCGACCTTCACAGATGACGATTTTCGGCTGGGGCTCAACGCAGCGCAGACCACGCTGTCTGCTGTTGCCACACTGACGGCGGCAAGCATTGAGCAAAGGGATGATGACTAACAAAAGCGATCTGGACACCTCGCATTCCGCTTTCTAATATCATTAATGATTCCAGCGAGACGATTAAGCTGGCGGCGAACCGAAAGGCAATTGGTGACGTATTGTGATATTCGACACGAAGTCCACGAAAAGTACTTTCGCTTGCTTCATCACGCTAGCGCTCGTAGCTCTTCCCGCCGCCGCACATCATAGTGGCTCAATTTACGATGATGAGCGGGATGTGACCCTGCATGGCACAGTAAAGAACCTCAGGTGGGCCAATCCACATGTCATTATCGAAGTCGATGTCACAGGTGAGACTGGTGCAGCCGCCACATGGGCGATCGAAGGTCTGCCACCGGGTGGACTGCGAAGCGCAGGGTGGTCCGCGCAATCACTTGATCCGGGTGATCAGATCATTGTGTCAGGTAACCCAGCAAGAAACGCAAATCGAAAAATGATCCTGGGCCACTCAATCATCAAGACCGACGGCACGGTCCTGAACATGCCCAGTTTGAGGAACCGACAAGGATTGCCAGCTCTCGACATGGCAACCCCCATTTCTTCAATCAATCTCTCAGGAAGATGGGTAACGCGATGGAATCCTGAGGTCGCGTCCGAATTCTTCGGCGCACGCGCTAAGTGGCCATTGACGCAGAAAGGAATGGCGGCCATGGAAAGTTACGATAGCTCAATGGATCCCGGCGCGAAATGTATCCCTGAACCGGTGCCTTACGTGATGATATTTCCTGCGGGCAAGCAAATAGAGATTGGCGATGAAGTAACGACAATCCGCGATGAAATGGGAATGGTCCGTGAGATTAATATGACAGTCGAGTCTCATGACGGCGCGCGCTACTCGGATCACGGTCATTCAATTGCACGCTGGGAAGACGATGTTCTCGTCGTCGATACCACACATTTCGCCGATCACCGCAGAGGACTGGCGCTGATGGGCCTGCCGTCCGGCAAACAAAAGCATCTCGTTGAGCGATTCGAGTTGAGCTCCAATAAAACAAGGATGCAATACTCGTATTGGCTCGAAGATCCTGAGTACCTTGCTGAGCCCGTGACCGGACAAATGGAACTCGTGCACCGACCTGACGTGCCGTTTATTAGCGAGCCGTGCGACATTGAGAATGCTCGCAACCACCTCCATTTTTAGTACGTAGTAACAGATCTGTACGAGATTGACCGTCCGCATCTCGCCGAATGCGGCCACCTGAATGCTAAACTGCCAAGGGGTCGCTATTGATTCAAAGCGGACGTTAAACCGGTTTTAGAACTGATTCTAAAGTCGTATGGCCATCATTCTCCCCAGATATTTCTTATGCAAAATTCTGCCAGGCAAGACCTTTCCACTCTGCCGTCAGCCATTACAAGGCCATCCGCGTGGCTGGGCAAGGACATGCTCAGTAGCCCGGATGTCTGGCTGTACCGACTTTCCGCAGAAGACGTGGTCGACCTGGAAAATGCTGCACAGCATTTTCTCCGCCTTGGCTATGATGTGGGTGCAATCACTAAAGAGACATTTCCGCTGACAACTTTTTCCGACCATGTTCTGGAACTACGGCACAAAATTCTGAACGGCGTTGGATTTGAAGTTCTGCGTGGACTACCGATTGCGAATTACACCCAGAAATTTGCTGCCACCGTCTTTTGTGGCTTGGGTGCACATCTTGGCAGTGCCCGATCTCAAAATGCGCAGGGGCATATTCTGGGGCACGTGCGCGATGTTGGAGCGGATGCAAAAGACCCGTACAGCCGAATTTATCAAACCTGTGAACGCCAGACTTTTCATACGGACAGCGCTGACGTTGTCGGCCTGCTGTGTATCCGGGAAGCAAAGGAAGGTGGGCAGTCACTGCTTGTGAGTGCGGAATCTATTTACAACCGAATGAAAGCTGAACGCCCGGATTTGCTGGACATGCTGTTTGACCCAATTGCGACCGATCGTCGAGGAGAAGTGCCTGAAGGAGCCAAACCCTTTATGGAAATACCGGTGTTGAGCTGGCATGAAGGGTATCTGACGGTCTTCTACCAACGCCAGTACATAGATAGTGCTCAGCGCTTTGAAGACGCGATGCGGCTAACGCCGGAACATGTGGAAGCGCTCAATATGTTTGACGAACTGGCAAACGACCCGGAACTCTGTTTCGGAATGCAGTTGGTGCGTGGCGACATGCAGTTTGTCTATAACCATTCGCAACTGCATGACCGCACCTCGTTTCTAGACTGGCCCGACCCTTCTAAACGTCGCCACCTTATGCGGCTATGGCTATCTTTCGAGGGTGACCGCCCTTTGCCTGACTGCTTTCAAGAGCGTTACGGTTCTATTGAGATTGGCAATCGAGGAGGCATCATCACCAGGGAGACTACGCTCCACGCGCCGCTCGATTGAGTTAAGTTCATGTGTTGGAATTATTCGACCGATAATCCAGTCACTGCTGCTCCAGACCGAAAGTGGACATCGTAGACTCAGTCCAGGAGCGGCGGCTACACCAGGTATCCAGCCGTACCTCGTTACCAGGTAATGCTTTCCAGGTTGCCAGATTTGGGCGGTAGTTTGATCTGACGGATCTGATCATTACGGCCAAATCCGTCCCCGGATGGAGCGGCGTCCGCTATATTACGAACAGAGCGATGTAGTGACATCCACAGGAGATTACAAACAGTGAAAGCAAGACTGGTAATTGCACTGCTGGCATCAGCAGGCCTTTCGGCGCAGCCGGCATGGTCGGAAGACGCGGAGGACCTTGAGCGGGCGAGAGAGATCCTGCAACAGGCGCCGGTCGTTGACGGCCACAATGACCTGCCCTGGGTAATCCGTGAGAAGTTCGGCGGCGACGTAGAAAATTACGATATTTCGGTTCGCGCTCAGTTCGACACAGATATCCCGCGTTTGCGGGAAGGCATGGTTGGCACGCAGTTCTGGTCGGTCTACGTGCCGAGTTCACTGTCGTCTCTGGAAGCAATGCAGGTTCAGCTGGAGCAAATCAACATCGCGCACCGAATCATTTCGATGTACCCGCAGGACCTGATGCTCGCGACGAGCGTTGCCGATATCGACGCTGCCTACGAACAGGGCCGTATCGCCTCACTCCTTGGGATGGAAGGCGGCCACACCATTGTCAATTCCCTGGGAGCGTTGCGCAGCTATTTCGATCTTGGCGTGCGTTACATGACACTAACGCACTTCCACAGCAACGACTGGGCGGACTCGGCTACCGGTGACCCGCGGCACGAAGGTATCACTGAATTTGGTCGTGAGGTCGTTCGCGAAATGAATCGTCTTGGAATGATGGTTGATCTTTCGCACGTGTCTGCCGCGACGATGAACGATGTACTGGACATTGCCGAAGCGCCGGTCATCTTTTCTCACTCATCGGCCAGGGCACTGACCGATCACGCGCGCAACGTGCCGGATAGTGTGCTGCAAAGAGTGGCGGAGAACGGCGGTGTCGTCATGGTGACATTTGTGCCGCCATATGTGTCTGATGAACGACGCAAATGGGAGGATGGCATGATTCCGCTCCTCAAAGACGCAACTACAGATGCCGAGTGGGATGAAGTCGGCCGTGTATACCGTGAGGAAAACGGAATACCACCGACTGCGACGCTGTCGGATGTCGCTGATCACATCGAGCACGTTGCAAAAGTCGCCGGTGAAGATCACGTTGGCATCGGCAGTGATTTCTATGGCGCGACAGGTGATGATCTAATAGAAGGCCTGGAAGACGTATCAAAATTCCCCGACCTGATCGCCGAACTGGCCGGTCGCGGGTGGAGCAACGAAGAACTATCCAAGCTGGCGCGCGGCAACCTGCTACGTGCTTACGCGGATGTCGAGAAGGCCGCGGCCAGGCTGCAGCAGTCACGATCGCCATCATTGAAGACGATTGAAGAGCTGGACGGGTTTGGTCTCCCGGACCAACCTTAGTCAGAGGAATCAGGGGATCGCCACCCGCGAAGCGGCATTGAGCGCGTGCGGCGTCGCCTATACTGTCAATGACAGAGCCATGCGGTTCCGAGCGGATATGCCAGCCACCTTCGATGAGCGCGATGGGGCTGGTTCGCGGCCTGCTATGCTCTGACCCAATAACAACCATAAATAGGGAGCCCGGCTATGAGATTGGCACTAGTTTTCCTGGTTAGCATCCTTTTTCTCGCGGCCTGCGGGGAAGAGGCGGTAACGCCCCAAGTGCAGGAATCCGCGCCGTCTTCGATCTCGATCGATAGTGACGATATTGCCGGAGTGGTGACCAGCAGCGCCGGCCCCGAGGCAGGCGTCTGGGTGATTGCAGAGACCAGCGATCTCGAGACCCGCTTCGTACGCAGTGTGGTGACCGATGACCAGGGCAGGTATCTCGTACCCGACTTACCAACTGCCAATTATGAAGTCTGGGTCCGTGGTTACGGACTGCAGGATTCAGAGAAGGTGTCAGCAGCGCCTGGCCAGATCCTTGATATTGCTGCAACGGTTGCGCCCGACGCTGCGACGGCAGCAAAGGTATACCCGGCTGCCTACTGGTTCTCGATGATGGACTTGCCAACCGACGAGGAGGTTGCCGAACTCGATGGCGGCATGAACCTGTACCTGACGTGGATCAAGAATATGGGTTGCGTCGGTTGCCACCAGATGGGCAATGAAGCGACCCGAACGATCCCTGAAGCATTTGCTGACATAGAGTCGTCGGAGCAGGCCTGGGCGAGGCGTATTTCTTCAGGTCAGGCAGGAAACAACATGGTAAGACTTGCCGGCGACCTGTTGAAAGGCCTGCCGATAAAATACTTTGCTGACTGGACCGACAGAATCGCAGCGGGTGAAATTCCGGCGCATGTTCCTGAGCGACCAACCGGTATCGAGAGGAACGTCGTCACGACAGTCCGCGACTGGTCGAGCCCGCAATTTTATATGCACGACCTTTCCGGCACCGATCATCGGAATCCGACGGTCAATGCATACGGCCCTCTTTACGGCGCGCCGGAACTCAGCACCGATGAAATGCCGATTCTCGACCCGGTCGCCAATACTGCATCGGTCTACAACGTACCTGTACGCGACGAAGACACGCCGACCACGAATTCAGCGCCGGTTGTCGCTCCGTCACCATACTGGGGCGATGAACGCATCTGGGACAGCCGCTCAAATATTCATAACCCCATGCTCGATCAGGACGCTCGCGTCTGGTTGACGGCGAGAATTCGTGCTGCGGATAACCCGGATTTTTGTAAAGAGGGATCGGAACATCCCTCGGCGATGCTCTATCCGAAGGAGAGGGCAGGCCGGCATCTTGCCGTCCTGGATCCGTCGACCGGCGTCTATTCGTTCGTCGACACCTGCTTCAGCACGCATCACCTGCAATTCGCCTACGACGACCGAAATACGCTGTGGACAAGCGGTGGCGGCGACGTGGTCGGTTGGCTGGATACAAATCAATTTCTCGAAACCGGCGATGCCGCCGCATCTCAGGGCTGGGCGCCGCTGATTCTGGATACCAACGGAAATGGCCAGCAGGACGCCTGGACGGAACCAGGTGAAGAGCAGAATCCTGATCTCGATACGCGGATTCCCAATGGCTTTTACGCCGTCATGCCTGAGCCGCGCGGTGAGGCCATTTGGGGGTCCAACGCGTTTCGTTATCCGGGCTCCATTACACGGCTGATTCCCGGCGAGAACCCACCCCAGACCGCGCTTGCCGAAGTCTATTACCCGCCGCTGCCAGGGTTTGGCGTCCGTGGCGCCGACATTGACAAGAATGGGGTCGTCTGGACTTCGCTTGGCAGCGGGCATTTGGGCGAATTCGACCGACGTAAGTGTGAGGGTCCGCTGACCGGCCCCGATGCAACAGGGAATCATTGCCCCGAGGGTTGGACGCTGCATGATCTGCCGGGACCCGGTTTTGCAGATTTGCCCGAATTCAGTGTTGAATCGAGCTATTACACCTGGGTCGATCAACACAATTCACTTGGGCTGGGCGAGGACGTGCCAATCGCAACCGGTAATCAGTTTGATGGTGTACACGCGCTTGTCGACGGCGAGTTCATCACGCTGCGCATTCCTTATCCGATGGGTTTTTACACCAAGGGATTTGAAGGTCGAATCGATGATCCTGAGGCTGGTTGGAAAGGACGTGGTATCTGGGTGCCGGAAGGCGATCGTACGCCGTGGTTGAAAGAAGGCGGCAAAGGACAGAAACCCATTGTCGTGCATTTCCAGGTGAGGCCGGATCCACTGGCAAAATAATCATAATTAAGGGGAGAATTTTGTTGGCAATGCCAGGTACCAGGGTTCGCGCAATTGTGTGCGTCATCGCACTTATATTCACTGGCCACGCCTATGGGCAGCAATCCGGAAGTGCGATATTTTGGAATTCTTGCAGCGCGATGAAGCCTTGAACAATTGTTTGCTAACCAGGCCGCCCGCGAGGGATAAATGTTACTTGTTTCGGGTCTGACCCTTGGTAACAATCGATAACAGCTATTGATGAAAACACTACGAAAAACCGGACTAGTCTGCCTGCTGCTCGTGACAGGCTTCGCCCTGGCCCAGGATCCCTGGAGCCGTGAAGGCGAGATTACGACTGATACGAACTCTTATGCCGAGTTCGCGTTTACCCGAATCATCTTTAAATCCGGTTACCAGCCTTTGCCGGGGCCTGGCAATACGGCCTGGCGCGACTGGCCGGACTCCGATATGCACTTTATTCGTGGCGTCAGACGCCTGACCGCCGTCGATATCGAAGACCAGAGTCGCGCGCTTCGACTGACAGATGAGGACCTGTTCGACCGACCGTGGATATATGCGGTCGAGGTCGGTACCTGGTTGCTCGGTAGGGCGGAGGCCGACAATTTGCGCGAGTACCTGTTGCGCGGCGGTTTCCTGGTCGTTGACGATTTTCATGGCACAGTGCAGTGGGCCGGATTCATGCGCTCAATGGAAAAGGTTTTTCCAGATCGACCGATTGTTGACGTCAGCCAGGACGAGGCGGTGATGTCCATGCATTTCGAGGTCGACCATTCTGAGCCAATACCGGGAATCATGGCGCTTCGTTATGGCTCGACATATGAACACGATGGCTACAAGCCAACGTGGAAAGGAATCTACGATGATGATGGGCGGTTGATGGTCATCATCAACTTCAACGTCGACATGGGCGACGCCTGGGAGATGGCGGACGAGTCCTGGTATCCCGAAAAGTATACTGCGACCGCTTATCGTTATGGCGTCAACTACGTCCTCTATTCGATGACGCACTAGTGAGTTGCCGCATTCGGGGCAACGCGTTGTCTCTATTGGGATTAATTGCCTCGGCTGTCTGCCTGGCCGACGCAAGTTTTCGCGACCTGAACAAGAACGGACTGCTCGATCCATATGAAGACAGATCGCAATCGGTAGAGCAACGGGTCGACGATCTGCTTGATCGTATGACTGTGGCGGAAAAAGCTGGCCAGATGTTCATCAATCGGTCAATCGTCAATGATGACGCATCGCTTGCATATATTCCCGGGTCCGGGCCGGAAAGACACGATGCGCTTGACGCCATAAACCGACGTCACATGAGTCACTTCAACATCTGGGACATATCGGACCCGGTCGTATTCGCCACCTGGCAAAACAACCTGCAGAAACATGCTGAGGCAAACACAAGATTGGGAATCCCAATCACACTGGCGTCTGATCCACGGCATCACTTCAGTACCAATATCTTTGCGTTCGAAGGGACAGGGTTCAGCCAGTTTCCGGAAACCCTGGGGCTCGCAGCGATCGGCGACCTCGAGCTGGTCACAACCTTCGCAGATATCGTTCGGCGGGAATATCTTGCTGTCGGTCTTCGACTCGCCCTGCATCCTCAAATTGACCTTGCCACCGAGCCTCGCTGGCCGCGGATCAACGGCGGGTTCGGAGAGGATGCAAAATTAAGTGCCGCGATCGCCAAAGCCTACGTGCGTGGAATGCAGGGAGATAGGCTGTCGGGTACAAGCGTCGCGACGATGACCAAACATTTCCCGGGTGGCGGTCCACAGAATGAAGGTCTCGATCCGCATTTCGAGTTTCAGAAAGGGCAGGTCTATCCCGGCAAACAGTTCGAATATCACCTGCAGCCATTCGAAGCGGCGATTGAAGCGGGCACTGCGTCGATCATGCCGTACTACGGAGTGCCGGTTGGACAGACGTCAGAAGAAGTCGCGATGGCGTTCAATCGAGACATCATTTCCGGCCTGTTGCGTGGGCGATATGGCTTTGAGGGCATTATCTGTAGCGACTGGGGGATCATCACTGACATTTCTGTTGGCGACGGAGTGATCTGGCCAGCCCGAGCCTGGGGTGTTGAAAACCTGGAGAGAAAAGATCGGGTAAGGAAAGCGCTCGATGCGGGTATCGATCAGTTCGGTGGAGAGACGGCAACGGATCTAGTCGTCGACCTGGTTGACTCTGGTGAGATCCCGCTTGAAAGAATTGATCAGTCCGTGCGGCGAATCCTGAAGCAAAAGTTTGAGCTGGGACTCTTTGATGACCCGTACGTAAATGTGTCGAAGGTATCGAATATTGTTGGTCGAACCGAAGCCGGGAAGTCGGGACATCTGGCACAGATGCATGCTATGACGTTGCTCAAAAATTCGACTGCAGTTTTGCCTCTCGAAAAGTCGAAGTTGCAGGTCTATCTTCAGGGTATTGACGAAGCTGCGGTATCACCGTACGCATCAATTGTGTCGTCTCCAGGTGATGCGGATTTCGCAATTATTCGACTGAAAACACCATGGTACCCGGTCGAGACGGACAATCCGTTCGCGAAAGGATTTCATCATGGCGACCTGGATTTCAAAGGCGAAGAGAGGGAAGCAATTCTCGAACTGCTGCGAACGGTTCCAACAATCGTGGTTTTATACCTGGATCGACCGGCAGTATTTCCCGGTATCGCCGAAGAATCCGTCGCCATCGTGGCAGACTTCGGCGCGAGCGACAGGGCGGTCGTGGAAGTGTTATTTGGTATCGCCAGCCCGCAAGGGAGACTGCCGTTTGAACTGCCTTCCTCTATGGATGCGGTTCGCGATCAACTTGCGGATGTGCCGGCAGACAGCCGAAACCCGCTGTTCGAGCTTGGCTTTGGACTAAGCTACGAAGACTGACGTGTCTAATCGTCAGTTGATCGTAGCAAGCGCCGCATTGAGCGTCGCGCTTGGACGCATTGCCTTTGCGGTAAGTTCTTCGCTCGGGTGGAAGTATCCCCCGATATCTACGGCTTCTCCCTGGGCGTCAATCAGTTCCTGCAGGATTGATTCTTCCTGGTCTGCGAGCAGCTTCGCAACAGGAGCAAACTTCGCACTCAATGCCGCATTATCCGTCTGCGAAACAAGGGCATCTGCCCAGTACATGGCCAGATAGTAGTGGCTGCCGCGATTGTCCAGTTCGTTAACCTTACGCGACGGGGACTTGTTGTTCTTGAGGAATCTGGCGTTGGCCTGATCCAGGGCGATGGCCAGAACTCGGGCCTTGTCGTTGTCGGACTTTTCGGCCAGGTCCTCAATTGAAACGGCGAGTGCCAGGAACTCTCCCAGTGAGTCCCAGCGCAGATGACCTTCGCCAACGAATTGTTGTACATGTTTCGGTGCAGAACCGCCGGCGCCGGTTTCATATAGCCCGCCACCTGCCAACAATGGAACGATGGACAACATTTTGGCGCTGGTGCCAAGTTCCAGGATAGGGAAGAGGTCGGTCAGGTAATCGCGAAGGACGTTACCCGTAACCGAGATCGTGTCCTCGCCCTTTCGTACACGTTCCAGGGTGGCACGCATGGCGTCGACAGGCGCCATAATTCGGATATCGAGCCCTTCAACGTCATGATCTTTCAGGTATTCGTTCACCTTCGCGATCAGGTTTGCGTCATGACCTCGCTCGGAATCGAGCCAGAATATTGCGGCGGAACCGGTCGCCCGTGCGCGGTTGACGGAGAGCTTGACCCAATCGCGAATTGGCAGGTCCTTTGTCTGGCACATTCGCCAGATGTCGCCTTTCTCAACTTCGTGTTCCAGTACTGCATTGCCAGCAGCATCAATCACGCGAACCGTGCCCGCTGTGGAAATTTCGAAGGTTTTGTCGTGCGAACCATATTCCTGGGCTTTTTGAGCCATCAGTCCGACATTGCAGACATTGCCCATAGTTGGAACATCAAAGGCGCCATGTTCCCGGCAGTCATCGAAAACGGCCTGATAAATGCCGGCATAGCAACGATCCGGGATCATTGCGCGCGTGTCGGCGAGATCGCCGTCGGGACCCCACATCTGACCTGAGGTACGTATAGCTGCTGGCATTGAGGCATCGATGATGATGTCGCTGGGTACGTGAAGATTGGTGATTCCCTTGTCGGAGTTGACCATCGCCAGGGGCGGGCGCGATGCGTAGACGGCCTGGATATCCGCTTCAACTTCAGCTTTTTTGGCGGCTGGAAGGTCGGCAATCCGCGAATAGACATCGCCGATGCCATTGTTCGGATCAACGCCGATATCGGCAAACAAGTCTGCGTGCTTTTCGAAGACATCTTTGTAATAAACGGTTACCGCGTGCCCGAACATGATCGGGTCGGACACCTTCATCATCGTTGCTTTGAGGTGAAGGGAAAGAAGCACGCCTTCGTCTTTTGCCTGTTCCGTCGCCTTAGCAAAGAAAGCACGCAGTGCATTGCGGTTCATTACCGCAGCGTCGATAACTTCATTTTCGAGAACCGCTGTTGCGTCTTTGAGAACCTTTACGTCACCGGCGGCATCAGTAAGTTCGATCTTCACGTCGCCTGCAGATTTGATCACGGCCGACTGCTCGCTGGAGTAGAAATCACCGTCATCCATATGTGCAACACGTGACTTTGAGTCGGAGCTCCAGGACCCCATGGAGTGCGGATTGTCTTTGGCGTATTGCTTAACCGGTCCGGCAACACGGCGGTCTGAATTGCCCTCACGAAGTACAGGATTTACTGCGCTACCCAGAACTTTTGCGTAACGGTCTTTGATTTCATGATCAGCATCAGTTTTCGGTTCATCGGGATAGTCAGGCAGGCCATATCCCTGTCCCTGGAGTTCCTTGATCGCTGCGATGAGCTGCGGAATGGATGCGCTGATGTTTGGCAGCTTGATGATGTTGGCTTCAGGAGTCTTGGCCAGGTCCCCTAGTTCGGCGAGCGCGTCGTTTTGTTTCTGTTCGTCTGTCAGATTGTCCGGAAAATTTGCAATGATCCGCCCGGCGAGGGAAATGTCCCGTGTTTCCACTTTTACATTCGCTGCCGATGTAAACGCTTCAACGATCGGCAGAAACGAATGCGTTGCCAGCATTGGCGCTTCGTCAGTGATGGTGTAGATGATTTTTTGCTTGCTCATTGATACCTGCTAATGCTTGTTTTTTTTGGAACAAGATTTATCAAGATTAAATCCGGACTGGCTGCCGAATTACTTCGGCACCAGGGCGGACGTAAGTCATAGGCGCGAAGAATGGCAATCCACTCCAGGCTTCGCGTCAAATTATGGTGGGCCCGCCAGGACTCGAACCTGGGACCAAGGGATTATGAGTCCCCTGCTCTAACCAACTGAGCTACAGGCCCTTAATATTCTGGTTTCTTTATTTTTTCTGCTCCGTCTGCGGCTGGGCCAGCGATCATTGAGCCCCGCCGCTTTACGGCACCCGTTCATCAGGGACGCGCATTCTACCCGGATTGCGAGCGTACTTGTACTGCAATGCCCGCCTGTCGCCGATGTTCAATATGGTCGGCAGTGGCGACACAGACGGCTTAGCCGCAGAACGTTACGTCCGGGCTATGAAAATGCCGCAAATAACCAAATGGGGCAATTGCCAGATGTGTTTGTGACGGTCATCAACGACGCTTATTTATCAATAGCTTAAGCTTCCAATCCTGATCTCTGCCCCTGCCCTGAAATAGGAAGTTTCTGGGCTAATGGGAACACATATGAAGCATTTGGTCGCCCGACCGTCAAAAGGATTTGGCTTGCTTGATCTTATGGTCAGTCTTGTCGTGTTCTCTCTGCTCATTGCGCTGGCAGTTCCGACCTATACCCAGTTTGTTGACCGCGCAAAGAATGCGGCGGCTGTTGGTGACATCGGCTCTCTCGCGGTCGAGATCGGCCGGTTCAGCGTCAACAACAACGACCGACTTCCGGCGACACTCGATGAGCTCCCGATGGAGGTGCCGTTGGACCCGTGGGGAAACGAATACCAATACCTCAACATTCGTACGGCAGGGCCGGGCAATGGGGCTTTTCGGAAGGACGGTAACCTTAATCCGCTCAACTCGGACTTCGATCTTTACAGTGCGGGCGCGGACGGAGAATCGGCAGGTCCGCTGTCGGCCTCAAAAAGCCGCGACGACATTGTTCGTGCTAACAATGGTTCGTTCCTCGGCCTGGGTGAGGACTACTAATGAAGTCCAAAAGCCTCTCGGGCATTCTGACCAGCGGCGTTGGCCGCCGAATATTTGCATTTTTCCTTCTGGCCGGAATATTGCCCGTTGTCGTGACCGCGCTACTTGCCTACTTTGAGATTGGCCGCGGGCTTGAAAAAGATGTTAGTCGTCAACTTCGCGAGTCCTCAAAATCCTACGGAACCGAGGTTGTTGAACGCCTGCTTCGATTGTCAGAGAAGGCCGACGAAATTGTACGTATGGTCGGCAATGACAGACCGGAAGCAATTCCGTCGAACGAATACCTGGTTGACGATTTCGAATCGATTTCGGTCAGCTCGTCGCAGTATGGGTTAATTCAGTTGTCCGGTGGCGAGCGATTCATCTTTGATGGCGGCAAGGTGAATTTTGAACATCTCGCCGCTGACCGGTTTCAGTTCCTGATTGTCGATGAGTTCGACATGAAGAGCTTCTATTTGCTGCGCGGCGCAAACATTGGCGGGGCGAACCAGTCTGTGTATGCGTTTCACCTGGATTCCGAAGCGCTCTGGGGTGCCGGCGAGAACAGCCCATACCTGACGAGTTTTTGCGTATTTACACTTGCCGGCGAATGCCTGTTCTGTACCGACCAGTCGGTAAGTTCATCTCACGATGAAGCGATGGTCGACAGCGGCATAAACGGCAGCTCTCTCGTTAAATGGGATGGCAGTGACGGAACCGCCTACGTATCGGCCGGGTGGCAATTGTTTGTCGAAAAGCTTTTCGCTATACCCGCACTCGACATTATTGGCACACAACCGGAGGAGCATGCACTGCGTTCCGGTGCGGACTTCAAGCGCGTGTTTCCTCCTGCTCTTGCGCTGGTGACCATACTCGTTGGCGCATTGAGCCTCTCGTTGATTGGTGAAAGCCTGGTGCCGCTACAGCGACTGACCCTGGTCGCGCGGCAGATCGCCTCCGGCCACCTGGAGTCAAGAGTACGCGTTCGATCCGACGACGAATTCGGAGCGCTTGCCGATGCATTCAACAATATGGCTGGTCGCCTCAGCCGCCAGATAAATACGATGAAGGCGATGTCGAAGATCGACAAAATGATCCTTTCTGGCGCTGACTTTGAGGAAGTTTCCGAGGGCCTGATAGGACATCTTGTCGGCCTGACAGGCGTCGACGCGGTCGCAGTGATTGCCAGGGACTCTGATGCACCAAGCCTTGCCAAGATGATCTCCTGGTTCGACGATGACTTTGTTCACGAAAGAATCGCCCTGCCGCCGGAACTTGGCCACGAATGGTGCCAGCCGAGGCAGGTCGAGCTCGCAAACGTCAACGGGACGTTTGCGCCGTACAAAGAGCGTTTTCTGTCGTTCGGTTTGCGGTATGCGGTGATTATTCCTGTGATCCTGAACGATGACCTGAAAGGAATTCTCTTGTTGGGGTCGGACTCCCGTTTCGAAATGCAGGGAAGCCTGCTACAGGTGTCAGTCGATCTGGCAGGCCGCCTTGCGGTTGCGCTCGCGAGCGCGGAGCGTGAGGAAGCCCTGTACAAACAGGCTCATTTTGACGAACTTACCGGGCTGCCCAATCGACAGCTTTTGAAGGACCGTCTCGAGCAGCATCTTGTACAGGCACGGCGTGACGATCACCGCGGCGCTATTCTGTTCATCGATCTGGATCGTTTCAAGGAAATCAATGACGTTTTCGGTCACTCGGTCGGTGACATTGTTCTGGCCCAGGCGGCTGAAAGGATTCTGACCGAAGTCAGGGAGACTGACACGGTTGCACGGCTTGGCGGGGATGAATTCGTGATTCTTATGCCGAACCTGGCAGCTGACAGCATTATACGGTCGACAGCTACGCGAATTCTGAAAAGGCTGGGCGAAGCATTCGTGGTTCGTGGAGAAAATCATTTTCTTGGCGGGAGTATCGGAATCGTTGTATTTCCTGATGACGGCGGCAGTGTAGAAACGCTCCTGAAAAACGCGGACTCGGCGATGTACAGAGCAAAGGAAGCCGGCCGGTCCAGGTTCGAATTTTTTAGCCAGGAACTGAATGCTGAGAGCCGACGCAAGATTGAGCTGGAGCGGGATCTTAGAACTGCATTTGATGGCGAGGCGCTCGCCATTCACTACCAACCTCAGTTTGGCCTTGGCGATGGAATTATCTGCGGGGCAGAAGCGTTGATGCGTTGGCAACACACCATTCTTGGGCAGGTCGCGCCGTCTGAGTTCATCCAGCTTGCAGAAGACTCCGGGCTGATCGTGGACATGGGGCGCTGGGTTATCGAACAAACCTGTGCAGATCTGCGCCTGATTCTCGACAAAGGCCTTCACCCGGGATCAATGTCGATTAATGTTTCTGCACGCCAGCTACGTGATTCGAATTTTTCGGTCGACGTTATGGAGTCCCTTCACAGAAACAATATTCACCCCGGATATCTGCAGCTGGAAATTACTGAAACAACGGTTGCCCAGAATCGCGATACGGCAATCAGCATTCTGAATAATCTGCGTGAAGCAGGGGTGCAGGTCGCCATCGATGATTTTGGCACCGGCTATTCGTCACTTAGTTATCTGCAGGAATTGCCGTTCGATCGGATCAAGATCGACCAGACTTTTATCAAAAATATCGGCGCCGGTGGCAATTCCGAAAAAATATGCCGGACCATAATTAAAATGGCGCACGAGCTTGGCAAGGAAGCTATTGCTGAGGGGGTTGAGAACCGCGAACAGGCCGACTTCCTTCTGGAAAATAACTGTGACAGCGTGCAGGGCTATTTTTATAGCTACCCGCTGCCGCAGGAGGAATTCCTGGAATTTGTCGAAAAGCAGGACTTCCACACGATGCGCAGAAAAGCGCTGGAAATCGTCGGCTAAGAATGAATGTTAGTTGGAACGAAAATGGCCGGACATTTGTCCGGCCATTTTCAATTGCTTTGCTATTGGCTGGAAGCCGCCGAATCAATCTTCGATCAGGAAACTCCGGAGCTGATCCGAACGAGTCGGGTGTCGGAGTTTGCGCAGCGCTTTGGCTTCAATCTGACGAATACGTTCACGGGTGACGTCAAACTGCTTACCAACCTCTTCAAGTGTGTGATCAGTATTCATGTCGATGCCGAATCGCATACGCAGGACCTTGGCCTCGCGCGGCGTCAGGCCGGCAAGAACCGAATGAGTCGTTTCCTTAAGGCCTTCCGAAGTCGCTGAATCAACCGGCGAATGCACAGTCTGGTCTTCGATGAAGTCGCCGAGATGGGAATCTTCATCGTCACCAATTGGCGTTTCCATCGAAATGGGTTCCTTTGCGATCTTCAGTACCTTGCGGACTTTGTCCTCCGGCATTTCCATGCGCTCGGCGAGTTCGTCGGGCAATGGTTCGCGACCCATCTCCTGCAGCATTTGCCGCGATATGCGGTTCAGTTTGTTAATCGTTTCGATCATGTGCACCGGAATACGAATCGTGCGTGCCTGGTCAGCAATTGACCGGGTGATCGCCTGTCGAATCCACCAGGTTGCGTATGTCGAGAACTTGTAACCGCGACGATATTCAAACTTGTCGACTGCCTTCATGAGGCCGATGTTGCCTTCCTGGATCAGATCAAGGAACTGCAGGCCACGATTCGTGTATTTTTTCGCAATCGAGATTACGAGTCGCAGGTTAGCCTCAACCATTTCCTTCTTGGCGCGCCTCGCCTTTGCCTCACCGATGGACATCTGGCGGTTAATCTCTTTGATTTCAGAGATCTTCAGGTTGGTCAGCGTCTCTACGGCAAGTAGTTTTCGTTGTGCTCTTAAAACATCATCTTTCAGCTTGGCAAGAATTGATGAGTGCTTGCGCTTGGCCCGAATGTGCTTTTCGATCCAGTTAAGATCTGTCTCACTCTTCGGAAAGCTCGCTATAAAATCTTTTCGCGGCATGCCGGCATCACGGACACAGATCTGCATGACCTGCCTTTCCTGCATACGGATGACGGACACTGAGCCACGTAAGTTCCTGACCAGTACATCCGTTAGCTTCGGCGAGAATTTAATTTCCATCATTTGATCGGCCAGCTCGCCCTGAATCTTGATGGTCTTCTTGTCCTTGGCGCCCCATTTCTCGAGCGCGGTAAGTGAGCGTTTAAACAGGCGTTTTATGGCCTTTAAGCGCGCAGCAACCTCTTCGGGATCCGGTCCGGTATCGACAACTTCGTCATCGTCATCGTCATCATCGGATTTCTGCACCGGCGATTTGATCTCATCCGGTGCATTTGGGTCGATAAATCCAACCACGAAATCCTGCATGCGCGTGTCGCCAGCGGCGACAGCCTCGTATACCTCGATCAGCTTCTCGATGGTCGGAGGGAAATGCGCCATATGATATTTGACCTGGTTCAGACCATCTTCGATTCGCTTCGCGATTTCGATTTCGCCCTGGCGGGTTAGCAACTCAACCGTTCCCATCTCGCGCATATACATGCGGACCGGGTCGGTCGTGCGGCCAAACTCTGCGTCGACACTGGCAAGCGCCGCTTCTGCTTCGACGGCTGCATCTTCGTCGTCGTTTGACACGGCCGTTTCTGACAGGGTGATCGAGTCGACGTCGGGAGCCTTTTCGTGCACGGCAATGCCCATGTCATTAATCATGTTGACGATCTCTTCGATCTGTTCCGGATCGACGATGTCATTGGGCAGGTGATCATTTACCTCGATGTAGGTCAGATAGCCTTGTTCCTTGCCTCTGGCAATCAATTCTTTTAACTGCTGAGCCTGCTTGCCGCTGGCAACCACTGTGCGTTTTTCCGTCAAGACGAAATTCCCTCTGCGCAAAAAATGCAAACGACCAACTATACTGATTTGACCGCTTCTGATCCATAAAAATCCGTAACTTAACCTGCTGTTCCGGATCCCCTTGTAAACTCTCTCAGCTCGTTTCGCTCGCCGTCCGTGAGCGTCCCAAGTCGTTGTTTTTCAATAAGTAAATCTATTCTTCCCCGGCGCGCTGATGTAGCAAGCTGCGTCACACAGTCGGCGAGCTCGGCGGCTGGGTCGAAATCTTCCATATCCGGGATCTCGATTGCCGCCAGTTTGCCAAGGTGCTGGCCTTCCTCGTCGTTGCGGAATCTCTCCAGCAACCCTGCCGTCGTTATATTGGGCTCAGCCTGCACTGTTTCAATGAGTTCGCGAAGTAAATCGCTGCCCGGCTTCTGAACGCCGGCGAAATTCTCGACATCAATATTCAGGGCCGCGGCCGGGCTGTTCAGAATCAGGGTAATTGCCCGCCTGACGAGAGAAGGCTTCCCGGATGATGAGCTTTGTTGCTGGCTTCGAAGGCGGGTCGTTGTGCCGCTGTTTCTGGCAGGCTTGGGAGAATCGTCCTTGGCAAGAATCGCCTCGAGTTTGTGCGAGGGAAGGCCCACTGTTTCGGCCAACCGCTCTGTCAGGAGCTCCCGGTAGACGCCAGGCGGAATTCGACTCACCAGTGGCCGTGCCAATTCCGCAAGCCTCGCACGCCCGTCGACCGATTCCATATCGACTTGTGCGGACAGCTCCTCAAGCAGGAAGTCAGAGAGGGGCAGGGCATGGTCGAGTGCCGAGACAAAAGCATCGGCACCCATTTCCTGAACGTAGGAATCGGGATCCTGGCCATCAGGAAGGAAAACGAAACGGATCTGACGTCCTTCTTTTATTTGTGGCAGAGCATTCTCCAACGCGCGCCAGGCGGCGGCCCGGCCGGCCCGATCGCCGTCGAAGCTGAACAGCACATCGTCACACATTCGAAACAGGCGGTTCAGATGCTCGTCCGTTGTAGCGGTTCCAAGCGTCGCTGTTGCGAAATCGATGCCATGACGAGCCAGCCCCACAACATCCATATAGCCTTCGACCACCACCAGTCGATCAATACTGCGCAGGGCCTGGCGAGCTTCATACAAGCCATAGAGCTCGCGGCCTTTATGAAAAAGAACGGTCTCCGGAGAGTTCAGATACTTGGGCTCTTCGTTTGCCATGACCCGCCCGCCGAAACCGATGGTGCGGCCGCGCGAGTCTCTGATTGGAAACATTATTCGATCCCGGAAACGGTCGTAGTGCTTACCGTTGTCCTTGCGAATGATGAGGCCTGTCGCCAGCAGTCGCTCAATAGCTTCTTTTGACGTGCCAAACTTGTCGAGTACGTTGCTCCAGCCGGACGGGGCGTAGCCAATGCCAAAGCGTTTGGCTGTTGCGCCGTCGATTCCGCGTGCCTTGAGATAGTCCACGGCTTGCTGGTTGGTTTTGAGCTGGGCTTCAAAATAATGCTCAACCCGGCTGACTAACTCGAAAAGTGCGTCATAGCTTCTTGTTGGTCTTTGATTCTCTTCACGAGGAACCTCAACGCCCATCACTCCGGCCAGGCTCTCAACAGCATCCACAAAATCCATATGGTCGTACTCCATCAGGAAGTCGAGTGCGTTGCCATGCATGCCACAGCCAAAACAGTGGTAAAAGCCTTTGGAGGGACTGACAGTAAATGAGGGTGACTTTTCGTCGTGGAATGGGCAGCAGGCCTTATATTCCTTGCCCGCTTTCTTTAGCTGAACCCGACGGCCAACAACCTCCACAACATCGGCCCTGTCGATCAGGTCGACGATGAACTGCTTCGGAATGAGACCGCTCATTGAATGTTTAACGGCATATTTTCAACCGTGCTGGGGCGCCATGAAGATTGGCTGTTATTTTTATTATCGAGACTATCGAGGTCTCTACCTCAAGCATAGCTGAAGTCAGGCGTTCAGGCGTGCTTTTACCTTGGCGCCGACGATACCCATGTCAGCCTTGCCTTGTGCCTTTGATTTAATTGCGCCCATCACTTTGCCCATATCGCGGATACCTTCCGCGCCGGTGGCGGCAATGGCTTCGTCGACCAGCTCGTCGAGCTCGTCATCAGAAAGCTGTTCGGGGAGGTAGGTCCCGATGATTTCGATTTCCGCTGCTTCGATGTCTGCCAGGTCTTTACGATTTCCGTCCGTGTACTGGGTGATGGAATCGCGACGTTGCTTTACCATTTTGGTCAGGATTCCAAGCACATCGCCATCGTCGAGTTCTCTGCGCTCGTCGACCTCTACCTGTTTGAGTGCAGCCGTAATCAGACGCAGCACTTTCAGCCGGTCTTTATCGCCGGCCTTCATGGCGGTCTTTACATCGTCTGTAATTTGCCCTTTAAGATTCATACCGGGCTGGAAACGCTCTTAATAAAGTCGTTGGCGGCGCGACGTTTCGCGGGAGATCCGCTTCAGGTGGCGCTTTACAGCAGCAGCTTTCTTGCGTTTCCTTTCCTGTGTTGGTTTCTCGTAAAACTCGCGGCGACGGAGCTCAGTTAGAACTCCCGCTTTCTCACAGGCACGCTTGAATCGACGCAGGGCTGCATCGAAATACTCATTTTCTTTTATACGAACGCTAGGCATACAAATTCTGACAGTCTTCAAATATAAAGAAACCCGGCACAGGGCCGGGACTGAACCCCGCATAATATCCACCAAACAGCCATATTGCAAAGCGAAATCATCGGTTTTTGGACTGTAATGGGTGCTTACTGCGGTATTATCCGCCGCCTATGATGGTACTGGGACTGGAAACGAGCTGCGACGAGACTGGCGTCGCACTATTTGATACCGAAAAGGGTCTGCTTGCTGAGGCGTTGCACAGCCAGGTTGACCTGCATGCGGTTTACGGCGGGGTAGTTCCGGAGATCGCTTCCAGGGACCATCTGAAGAGGCTCCTGCCGCTGATCCAGGAAGTCCTGAAATCGGCCGGTATTGAGCGACCGGACGCCATAGCCTATACGGCAGGCCCCGGTCTCGTCGGCGCATTGATGGTTGGCGCGGGCATGGCGAACGGTCTTGGCAAGGCCTGGAATTGTCCGGTTGTGCCGGTGCATCACATGGAGGGGCACCTGGTGGCTCCCATGCTGGAGGATGAGCCACCCGAATATCCTTTCCTGGCGCTGCTGGTTTCCGGCGGCCATACAATGCTTGTCCGTACCGAAGCCCTTGGTGACTATCATGTGCTCGGCAGCACTCTGGACGATGCGGTTGGCGAAGCCTTCGACAAGACGGCGAAATTGCTGGGCCTTGGCTACCCGGGTGGTCCGGCGCTGGCGAAGCTTGCCGAGGAGGGGGATGACGCTGCCTATGCGTTTCCAAGACCAATGGTCAATCGGGACGGTTTCGACTTCAGTTTTTCAGGCCTGAAGACTGCCGTCATGCTGAAAGTTCGCGAACAGGAGTCGGCGGGCGATATTGAATCGGCCCGAGCTGACCTCGCCGCATCATTTCAACGCGCGGTAGTCGATACCCTGGTCAAGCGAACGATAAAAGCCGCAAAGGAGATGTCCGCTGAACGCATTGTCGTCGCCGGTGGGGTCGGTGCGAACCAGTTGCTAAGAGCGGAACTGGCAGACAGTTTCGACGGAACGGTCTACTATCCCCGCCTTAGATTTTGTACCGATAATGGTGCAATGATAGCTGTTGCAGGTGCGCTGCGTCTCGGCGATGCAGAACAGCCCGCAACTATTCGCGCCAAAGCTCGCTGGTCGCTCGAATCACTTGCGCGACCGGCATATGGTTGACAACGGAAAAGACGTGAAACGCCATGGATAATGAAGCACACCCCGATACGATTTTCTTGCACGAGCTCCGCGTTGATACAGTCGTCGGAATCTGGGACTGGGAACGGAAGATTCGTCAGACCGTCAGCATCGATCTGGAGATGGGAACGGATATTCGACGTGCCGCTGGTTCAGACACAATCGAGGACACACTGAATTACAAGAGTGTGGCAAAGCGCGTTCAGCAATTCGTGGGCGAATCGGAATTTCAGCTCGTCGAGACCATGGCGGAGAAAATTGCAGAAACTGTGCTGGCGGAATTCGATTTGCCCTGGATCCAGGTTCGGGTCAGCAAGCCTGGCGCTATTCGCGGTGCCAAGGACGTTGGTGTGCTGATCCGTCGCTACAAGTAATCTGATGCCGCTCGCATACCTCGGCCTTGGCAGCAATCTGCAGCCGGAGAAGAATCTGCAGCTCGGCGTTCGCGAACTTGGCGTCCGATTCAGTTTGCTCAAAGTCTCGTCTGTTTTTCGGAACACGGCCGTTGGCTTTGACGGTGATGATTTTCTCAATGCCGCCGCTTGCGTCGAGACTGAAATGTCGCCCTCTGAGCTCTGCCGTGAGCTGGAGGAAATTCACGCGTTGTCTGGCAGAAGACGCGGCACGGACGCTTTCGTTTCGCGAACTCTTGATATTGACCTTTTGCTCTACGGAGACGAGATACTAGAGTCGCCGCAGGTGCCGCGATCTGATGTTCTGGAATACAGCTTCGTCCTGGGGCCGCTGGCGGAAATAGCCGCTGATTACGTACATCCGCAAACCGGGAAGACAATTGCCCGGCACTGGTCCGAATTTGAATTGGAAACCCATCCGCTGACCAGGGATTCCCTGATTTTGTTAAACGAGCATTCCTGAGGGAGCAAAAACCAGCGGCGTGTCACGGGATTGAAATCACCGTCCGGCGATAATCCCGGGATGCAAAAAGTTTCAGTAATCGCCGCATTCCTGCTCCTTGGTTTGGTCGCCTGCAGCATCGACGAGTCTAACGTTGCCCCGCCCCAGACGGGAACGTCTGCCTGCAGCATCGATGCGCAAAAGCAGTTTGTTGTGAACAAGATGCGCGATGTGTACTTTTGGAATGACGATTTGCCGGTGGCGGTTGACCTGGCCACATTCGCAACCCCCGAAGCAGTGCTTGAACATCTGATTTCGTTTCAACCTCTGGACCATTTCAGTTACATCGATCTTGCTGCTGCAGACGCCCAGTTTTTCGGTGCGGGCCAGTATGAGGGTTACGGTTTCAGCAGTCGCTTTGAAGCCGCCGACGATCTTCGCTTCATACGTGTCTTTTCCTCCAGTCCAGCGGGCACAGCCGGTTTTGCCCGTGGGCAACGGATCATGATGCTGAATGGCAGAACCATTGCGGACATCGAAGCGAATGAAGGCACCGGATCACTCTTCACGTTGCCTACACTGGAATTTACAATTCGTCGGCCGGATAACACTGAATTTACGTCGACTGTCAACGCTGGAATCGTCACTATCGATCCTCTGCCACAGCACCGTGTCATCGACCGGCCGGATGGAACTTCCGTCGGCTACATGGAGCTGGTCACATTCATCAGTACCGCCGACGATGCGCTATCCGGTGTATTTGAAACGTTTCGGCAAGCAGGCGTTACCGACATAATTCTCGATCTCCGCTATAACGGAGGTGGCCTGGTTAGCACAACCGAACTGCTGGGTGATTTCCTTGGTGGCGGAGTTCCCGGCAACACCGTGTTCTCCCGAACTTTGTTCAATGACAATAATTCGGCAGCTAATAGAACTGCATTATTTGCGCGACTTGCCGAGTCGCTGAGTCTCTCACGCCTGGTCGTCATCGCGACTGAGCGGACAGCTTCGGCCAGCGAACTGATTACCAATAGTATGAAGCCGCATGTCGAAGTAACAATTGTCGGTTCAACAACGCTCGGCAAGCCAGTTGGTCAGCTGGGCATCGAATTTTGCGAAAAGATTTTGCGACCTACAGCTTTTGAAACTGTTAATTCGAACGAGGAAGGTCGCTACTTCGACGGGCTGGCGGCCGACTGTCCGGCCATTGATGATCTCCTGATTCCGGTCGGCGATAACACCGATCAGAATCTGACCACAGCACTTACCTTCCTGGAAACCGGCGCATGTCCGGCACAGATGATCGGACCGACCACCCTGCAAAAGCCCCGGAAAACTGGCGATCTGCGCAATTCCGGAAGAGTTGGCGCGCCCTGGAGGGAATTTGCCGGCGCGTGGTAGACCATCTCTTGATAGGCGATTAGTCTTGCCACCCGACAGAACGACCGCCATCGATCGTAACAATCTGTCCGGTGGAGTAGGTCGCATCCCGAATTAGGAACAGTGCGGCATTCGCGATGTCTTGTGGTTCGCCGGACCTGCCTAGCGGAATCTGACCGAGAATATTTTCCTTGATGTCGTCGGTCATGCCGTCCTCTGGCCATGCTATGGCGCCCGGTGATACGCCATTCACCCGAACATCCGGGGCGAGATCTTTTGCCAGTGACCGGGTCAGCATGGCCAGGCCGGCTTTGGCAGCGCCGTAAACATGATGGTCTTTCAATGGCCGGTAAGCATGAATATCGACGATGTTGACGATACTGCCCCTGCTTTTTTGTAAATGTGGCGCGGCCGCCTGGGCCATAAAAAGCGGCGCCTTTAGATTGCTGCCAATCAGGTCGTTCCAGGAGTCCTCGTCAACCTGGTCGAGCGGTGTCGGATAAAAAGTTGACGCGTTGTTTACGAGAGCATCCAGCGAGCCGGCCCAGCGTACTACTTCTCCGACGAGGTTTGCGGGACCACCCGGCTCAATCAGGTCTGCCTGAAACATCTGCGCGGAATCCGGCCTTTGCTCGTTCAGCCGATCGCGCAGGTTCTTTGCCTCGGCTTTCGAGCCGCGATAGTGAATAGCAACTCGCATGCCCTCAGCATGAAGTGTCGCGGCAATTGACGCACCGATTCGTCTTGCCGCACCTGTTATGAGTGCGACCTTGCCATTAAGGTCAATTGCCGGGTAACTCGCCATTTGGAAAACCACTTTTACTCGTGACAAAAAAGGTTAACCTCCATCCCGTAGTTGAGCAAACCTGGCGCATGCGAACGAATGGACCCAACACCCGAATCACGACGTGGCCTGCCCGAGCCTGATCCCGCGGGCGCGGCTCACAGTAACGCGGTCGCACAGCACGTCAGAGATCGAATTGCGGCAGCCGGTGGCAGCATTTCCTTCGCGGAATTCATGCATGAGGTCCTCTATGCGCCATCGCTTGGTTACTACAGCGCCGGAGCCAGCAAGCTCGGGGCGGCGGGCGATTTCGTGACCGCGCCGGAGATCTCACCGTTATTCGGTCGTATTGTTGCCTGCCAGGCTGCCTCCGTACTTGAGCAGCTCGATGGTGGCGACATCCTTGAGCCAGGTGCCGGCAGCGGCGCGTTGGCGATTTCCATTCTGACTAAACTGGCTGAGCTCGATCAATTGCCGGAGCGCTACCTGATACTCGAAGTATCTGCCGACTTGAAAGAACGGCAGGAGACGCGTCTACGCCGTGAAATCCCGCAGTTTATGGAGCGCGTCTCGTGGATTTCTCAATTGCCGGAGAAATTCTGCGGTGTTGTGATCGCAAACGAGGTAGCGGACGCCATTCCGGTCGAACGATTCCGAATTGACGGCGGCAATGTCATGCAGGCACGCATTGGCATAGCCGATGACTCGATTGCCTGGTGTTTTTCCGCTGCGCCCGACTACCTTGAAGCGGCGGTTAGAGACATCGAGGCTGATATTGGACATCAGTTGGCCGATGGATACGAGTCAGAGGTTTCGCCGGCGCTTGCAGGCTGGATAGGTGATTTGTCGTCAAGCATGGAACTTGGTCTGATCTTATTGATTGATTACGGCGTCACACGCAGCGAATACTATGCACCGGACAGGCATAGCGGGTGGCTGCGCTGCCATTTCAGACACCACGCCCACAACGACCCGCTTATTCTGCCTGGAATTCAGGATCTGACGGCATGGGTGGATTTCTCGCTGGTCGCAGCTGCCGCAAATAATATGAAAGTCGCGGGCTACATTACCCAGGCGCACTTCCTTATGAATGGCGGGCTTGAGGCCGAGCTTGGCGATTTTCCGAGCCTGCCCCTGAAACAGCAAATTGAATTGTCGGGCCAGGTGAAAATACTGACGCTGCCGGCCGAGATGGGAGAGAATTTTAAATGCATTGGGCTGACTTGTGGTGACATCAATGTGCCGCCAGCTTTTGAAACAACGGACAGGGCGCACCTGTTATGAGCGAACCGAAGGGATTTTCTGAATGGGCATGATGCAACTAATCGTCCTGGCCGTCGTGCAGGGGCTGACTGAGTTCCTGCCGATCTCCAGTTCCGGTCATCTGATTCTTGTGCCAAATTTTTTCGGCTGGACGGACCAGGGTTTAGCATTTGACGTTGCGGTTCATTTCGGCTCATTGATCGCAGTCTGTATATTTTTTCGCTACGACATTGCTGAGCTGATTCGCGGTGCTGGTGATATTCTTACCGGAAACAATCACTCCGGCAGGGCCCGCATGGCCTGGGGTATCGGTCTCGGAACGATTCCGGCAGCTTTGGCCGGTTTGTTATTTGCGGGCTGGATTGCCGAGAATTTGCGTGATCCGATGGTTGTTGTTTTCACTCTTTCCGGGTACGGAATCCTGATGGCCCTGGCGGACCGATATGCACCGGCCGGGAAGAATATTACAGACATTCGGGTTCGCGACGCGGTCGTCATCGGGCTCGCCCAGGCGCTGGCCCTGATCCCGGGTACATCGCGATCAGGCGTGACTATCACCGTGGGGCGGTTGCTGGGTTTCGCCAGGCAGGATGCGGCCCGTTTCTCGTTCCTGCTTTCTACTCCCGTGATATTGCTGGCAACTATGTACCAAGGGGTGAAGCTCGTCACAGGTGATGAAGTCGTCGCATGGGATAATCTTGCTTTCGCGGTGTTGATTACTGCCGTAGTGGCCTATATCAGTATTGAATTTTTCATGCGAGTGGTCAGCAAACTTGGCCTGCTACCTTTTACGATCTACCGCCTGCTGCTCGCGAGTGTGATCGTCTATGTCCTCATCTAAGGCAACAGTCTGGCTCCTGTTACTCTCCAGTGCCGTAAACGCCGAAGGCTATATTCTTGGAGTTGGCGCGGAAGGTGATTCTGCAGACGGTCGTGCGTATTCCGCGTTTGGTGATTTCAGCTTCGGAGAGAGGACCTGGTTGTCATTCACCGCAACGACGGTCGATACCGAAGGGATAATCAGCGACAACGAAACCATGCTGGCTGACACAAGCCTGGACCTCTGGTTCAAGCCTGTTGGCGTACGAGTTGGTGCTGGCTATTGGGGTAATCCCGATATTCTTGATTCCCGAGACCTGACCGCTTCCGTGTATACAAGAGGCGAGGCCGGCTCTTTGGCCCTGAATTTCGAACGAAGAAATTTTGAATTTGACCTGCAATCTGACGCTTTGCGTGGACGAACTGCAAAATTTCACGCCAATGGCTGGGGTCTGACATCGCGAATTTCGCTGGGCGAAAATCTAAGCATTCGCCTTGGTGGAATAGCCTACGACTACTCGAGGAATCTTCGCATTCAGCCTGATATCGATGTACTGGCATTTGTATCCAGATCGCGGCTTAGCATGATCAACAATCTGCTGGATCACCGCTTCAATGCCGGCCTCGAATTCAAATTCGGCTCGCGAAGCATCGATGTCACTGCAGGACAGTGGCAAGCAGCAATCGATGGTAGTTCTGTGGATTCATTTAGCCTTGGGTTTCTGACGCCGCTCAGCGACCGTATCGATGCAGAGTTTCGTTTGTCCTATGATGAATCGGATGCCTACGGGGAGACGACGGCATTGTCTGTCTACTTCTATTACTTCGGCGGCTCGTAGTTATTCTTGAATTTGCGAATTGCGTCCAGCCGTCGCTCGCCAATTTCCCGCCCGATACTTGCACCATCAAGCTCACTCGTTTTCAAATCATCGATATTGACGCTGGTAGCGGCGGCCATCGCGCCACGTAAATAATTTGCCTGCGGATAATCATTGTCTTCGAGTCCCGTTCTGCCCCTGGAGTCCGCCTCGCATGCGACGATAAATTTTTCGAATCGTTCGGGTCGTCGGAAGGCATCAGCGTTGTTCAATACCTTAAGGATGGTGGACGCGCGCAGTTCAAACGCCCGATGGCAATGCGTATGAAATTCCGCCGCCAGGCAGCCAAGGTCCCGGCAGCCGTTTGGGATGGGGAGTCGCTTCGCCATTTTTCTGACGAGCTTGACGCTGCGAGCCTCGTGGCCCGGATGGCTCGGCAATGCTGACTTATCGGTCGTCGCTTTGCCGAGATCGTGCACAAGTCCCGCAAATCGCACATCCAGATCCTCACTAAGCTTTGCGGCCTGTTCGAGCACCATTAACGTGTGCACGCCACAGTCGATCTCCGGATGCCATTTTTCCGGCTGGGGGATGCCGAATAGTGCGTCAATTTCCGGGAACACTACCTTTAGTGCACCGCAAGCGCGTAGCGTTTTGAAGAATACCTGCGGATGCGCCTCACCCAGCGCTTTCTCCGTTTCCTTCCACACACGATCAGCGACCAGGGCACTCGCCTCACCGCTTGTCACCATGTCAGACATGAGCTGCATTGTGTCGTCAGCCACGTTGAAACCAAGCCCGAAATAACGCGCTGCAAATCTGGCAACGCGCAGAATGCGCACCGGATCCTCGGTGAAAGCATCGGACACATGGCGAAGCTGTTTGGTTTCAAGGTCAATTGATCCGCCGTACGGGTCGATCAGCTCCCCGTCATCCGCACGTGCCATTGCATTGATGGTAAGGTCGCGCCGCCCGAGATCTTCCTCGAGACTTACGTCAGGCGAGGTGTGGAAGGTGAAACCGTGATAGCCCGCGGCCGTCTTTCGCTCGGTGCGGGCAAGCGCATATTCTTCATTCGTGTCCGGGTGCAGGAATACCGGGAAGTCCTTGCCGACCGGGCGGTACCCCAGTTTCTTCAGATCGTCAGGAGTTGCGCCCACGACACACCAATCCCGCTCTTTAACAGGTAACCCAAGCAGCTCGTCCCGAACCGCGCCACCGACAAGGTAAACTTCCATAATCGTGATTCTATCCTTTGCAACGAGTGCTTGCCCCTGAACATGCAAATTCCGCAAATTAAGCTTCGACGAGCGCTGCTAGTTGCTGGTTTCGTCCTGCTCGTAATGCAGATCGAGGGTTGCTACTACATGCAGGCAATTCGCGGACATACCGATCTGATGAATCGCCGGCGACCGGTAGTGGAAGTTATCGAGGACGAAGAGTCGCCCGATGACCTTAAAGCCAAACTGGGACTGGTACAGGAAGCCCGGGACTTTGCAGTGTCGGAGTTGCTCCTGCCAGAAAATGAGAGCTATCGTTCGTATGCGGACCTTGAGCGTGACTACGTCGTCTGGAATGTTTTCGCAGCGCCGGAGTTTTCGCTGGAGCCCAAGACCTGGTGCTATCCGGTTGCGGGGTGTGTTGCCTATCGAGGCTATTTCAACGAAGAGGCGGCCGAGAAGCTAAGCGCTAAACTGACAGGGCGCGGGTATGACGTGACTGTCGGTGGAGTTTCCGCCTACTCGACGCTGGGGCGATTTTCCGACCCGCTGCTGAATACCATGATGCGCTGGAGCGATGTCGACCTGGTATCGACAATGTTTCACGAGCTCGCCCATCAAAAAATCTATATCAAGGGAGACAGCGCATTTAATGAATCGTTTGCAACTGCGGTCGCTGATATCGGCGTGGAACGTTGGCTGCAGAAGACAGAGGAACTGGACAGGCTGGAGGTCTATCACGCGAGAAAAGACTTGCGGCGTTCGATGCTGGAACTGGTAAGGGCGACAAGGGACAAGCTCAATTCCCTTTACGAAATGGAAATCGACGAACAGTTGATGCGTGAGAAAAAACGAAGCTTTCTTGATGAGTTATCAGTAGCAGCCCAGCTTGTTGTTGATCAGGATGGGGGAGGAGTTCGTAACTGGCTGGCGGCTCCCCTTAACAATGCAAGACTTGTTTCAACAAACCTCTATGAGGGTCGCGTTGCCGCGTTCCGGACAATTCTGAGTGATTGTGAAAACGACATGGCCTGTTTTTACCAGCGAACAATGGCCATTGCTGACCTGCAATTGGAAGATCGGGCGCTGGAACTGAACGCGCTGGCAGACTAATCGGTATCCGTAGTGCGGGCGCTTTTTGGCTCAGCTGCGATATGTGGAAGTTCGCTGGATATTCTTCTTAGCTCGCCCGTCAGGCGCCAGTGAAAAATTGCCTCATCTGTTAAGACCCGGCGAACATAGCCTCGGGTTTCGTTGAACGGAATATTTTCAATCCAAATCCTGGCGTCGAGCGTGCCGGTGGCCGGCAGCCAGTCCTCTACCCGGTGTGGACCTGCGTTGTAGGCGGCGGTCGCGAGCACGCGGTTATTCGAAAAACGCGCATACATCTTGCCAAGGTACCAGGTGCCAAGCCTGATATTGCTGGCAGAGTCGGTCAACGTCGTGAGGCCGGCATATGGGAGACTGATTTCCCGTGCTGTGCTTTTCCCGGTCGCTGGCATCAATTGCATTAGACCAATTGCGCCGGCGCTGGAGCGGACGTCGCGCATGAACAGGCTTTCGCTTCGGGCAACGCCATAAGCCCAGCTGTCCGGAATGCCTGCCGTCTTTGCGTGGTTTTCGAAGTCTTCTCGCCACGGCAGCGGGTAGCGAATATTCAGATCGTCAAATTCGCCTGCAGCAGCAACGGTCGAGATTGCTCTCGAATGCCAGCCCCAGTTGTGGGCGAGCAATGCCGCCTGAACTTGCTGCTGGTCAGTCAGCAGCTTGATTGCCGAATCCCATTCCGATCGGCCGCGTCCCTCAAGCCCGACGAAAAACAGCTCCCGGGCGCGAATAAGCTCCGGCATCCCTGCGAGTTTGGAGGCCAGCATCGAATTGCCATTTACTGAACCGGCGGCCAAAGCGTAGGGCGTATTGGTTGCATCGGCAGACAGGAATCCGTGGTAGCTGCGTTCAGTGGAGACGTTGTGAAATATTGCGTTTGCTGTTTCGTCGTCGCCGAGCTCAGCGTGCGCGACCGCTTTCCAGTATTGCCACTCGCTTTCGCCACTTTCTTCTGCAGGCATTGCATCGATGCTGCGGACGACTTCGGACCAGCGATGCACGAGCAGATTAGCCCTGACGAGCCACCGCCAGGATTCGATATCTGCGGCACCGGCAGACAGGGCCGACAGCAGGTTCACGGCCTCTGGCAAGTGCCGCCGTGCGCCCCACAGCGCGATATATCGATCGGTGTTGTCCAGTTGTTCCTGGCTAAACGAAAAATGCTGTTGCAATGATTGCCAATGGTGATTGGCCGTTAGCGGATCTTTGTATGCCAGACGTTGCACCGCATACACAAGCTGCTGGCGATCAATGGCTAGGTCCTGTCGGTCGTTGATTGAAGCTACGAATCCGAGCGGATCGTCATGTGCGCTGAGCCAGGTAGTCGCTTCCGCCCGATACTCAGGACCGAGTGGTTTCGACAGGTAACGGGCAAGGGTGAATCTCCGCGCTTCAATCGCCAGGTTAAAGCGAGCTTTATACTCTTTCGTCGTCAGCAGCTTCCGGTCCTGGAGATTCGCGAATACCGGGTCACACTCATCAGCCTGGCTTTTCCCAACCTGCCACAGGTCGAGTGCCCGGCCGATGACCCGCTTTTCACGGCCCGCTTCGATTTCAGCCTGCAACGCCAGGCAATCGAGTTTTGCTATTTCGAGACCCTGGTAAAACTGCTGATAGATCGAAAAATATTCAGCGAGCCGGCCTTCTTCGGCAAGGTGCAGTGCATAGCGGTAACGAAGCTCCCGAGCCGGCTTCAGAATTCCGTGCAGATCCAGGAATGCTTCAATCTCCCCATGATCTGCAGTCGCGACCCTGGCCCTGAACCAGGCGGCGCGAAGATCCGGCCAAAGGACATAGTCTGCCAACAGGTCTTCGCTCGGAAGCACTGCCTGCCAGTTGCCGCGCTCAACCTCGGGATAGACATTCCTGAATGCGCTTCGTTGCTGCTCGAGGCGTTGGTCGTCAGATTCGGGGACATCGGCCGCGTAAACGGTCGGTACCAATATGAAAGCCAACGTCGCTAGCGCCAGAGATCTTGCTCGATTGGACATAGTCAGACCTTAACGTTGCCGGGCGATCGCTGCAAATGTTTGATTGCGCCGACAAAAAAGCCTGACACAGGATGTCAGGCTTTTGTCGTAACGCGATGTGCCGGGACGTCAGCGAATTTGCAGCATCAATTGACGATCGCCGCGTCTGACCAGGAGAAACAGAATTCTGTTGGCGGATGCGATTTCCTGCAGTTGCTGAATATTCTGAACCGGTTGCCGGTTAACAGCGGTAATGACATCGCCTGCTCGCAGGCCCCGCTGTGCTGCCGGGCTGCCCTCGTCGACGGAGGAAACTTCGATCCCACCGGTCGTCGTTGCTGAGTTAATGGCGAATTGAGCGCCGGTCAGACCCTCGTGAATTTCGGCACCACCCGCTTGCTGAGCTGTTCGTTGCCCCAGTTCAGCGGTGGCGACTTGCTCACGTCCGCCACGGACGTAGTCGATTCGAACCTTGTCACCGGATCCCTTCAGACCGATGGCATTTGCCAGTTCACGATTGTTGTCGATGCGTCGATCGTCGACACCAATAATGATGTCGTCAACCTGCAGACCTGCGCCTTCGGCAGCCGAGCCAGGCTCGATGCCCGTAATTAACGCGCCCCGATCAACTTCGGTGCCCAGGGCTTCTGCACTTTCTTCATCGATTGTCTGGATAGTGACGCCGAGTAGGCCGCGACGGACCTCTCCGAAGTCGAGAATCTGGCGCATGATTGATTGCGCGATTTCCGACGGTACGGCAAATCCGATGCCGACATTACCGCCGGATCGGCTGATGATGGCAGAGTTGATGCCAACCAGTTCGCCGCGCATGTTGACGAGTGCACCGCCGGAGTTGCCGGGATTGATGGACGCATCGGTCTGGATGAAATCCTCGATACCGTTGCGGCTGATTCCGCTACGACCCAGTGCGCTGACGATGCCCGAGGTTACCGTGTGACCAAGGCCGAACGGGTTGCCAATAGCGATGACAAAATCACCGACCTCCACGTCATCGGAATTACCAATTGGCAGGTCAGTAAGGCCTTCCGGATCTACCTTTAACAAAGCAATGTCTGTCAGGGCATCGGAGCCGACAATTTCAGCATCCAGGGATTTGTCGTTAATCAGCGAGATCTGAATCTCGTCCGCGCTTTCGACGACATGATGGTTCGTCAGGATATAGCCGTTTTCCGCATCGACGATGACACCGGATCCTGCGCTGGCTATCTCGCGCGACGGACCTGTCTGGTCATCTGGAATGCCGAAGAAACGTCGAAACATCTCGTCACCGTAAAGGGATCGGGATTCGACTGTCTGGCTAACGCGAATATTGACGACAGCAGGTGCAACCCGTTTTACCAGTGGCGCCAGGCTCGGCAGTGGTTCACCGTCCACGGCTTGTGGTAATGCCGCGTGACCAGCCGCAACCAGTGACACCAACACGGTGACCCACATCAGGCGATATTTGGTACTCATGATCTTCGTTTCCTCGAGCAAAGGCTCTTCTCAAGTTATCTTATCCCGGCTGAATCCCAGGTGAACAAAATAATAGCCTGTCTGGCAGAAGACAGAAGGGAGCCGTGCATAGTTCCGTTGAATTAACAGTCCGTGAATTAACAGTCCGGTTTTTCCGGCATCCAGTAATAGATGCCGGAACCCGGTGCATAGTCGCAGCAGCATTTGAACTATAAGATCAGGCCGCTTTGACGGTGATTTTGCGAGCTTTGGCTTCAGGTTGCTTCGGAATGACAATTTCGAGAATGCCGTGAGCGCTCTGTGCCGAAATCTCATCCGCATTTGCGGCTTCGGGCAGAGAAAACCTGCGGTAGAACTTGCCATTCAGTCGTTCGAGGCGTTTTACGCCCTGTGCCTGCTCGGTGGATTCCGCAATGCGCTGACCGGATACGGTCAGGACGCCATTTTCCATATTGATGTCAATGTCCTCTGGACGCACGCCAGGTACATCAGCACGCAGCAGGAATCGCGCTTCCTCTTCGACAACATCAACGGCCGGAATCCAGTCTGCGATGCTTGCGTCACTGTCCGGTGGGGTTGTGGTATTGATGCGCCGGCCCGCCATGCGGTCAAGGTCGCGCTGAAGCACATCAAACAAGCTCCAAGGTTCCGTTCGGGTGATTTTCATTGCATTAGCTCCTCATTTGGTTTCGGTTTCTGTCGCCGCCGAACGAGCCGGAAACGATCCAGTTGAACGTTAAATAAGGACGGAAAAACCCGATTCAAGCCCCCGAAAAGACGGGAAATATCCTTGAAAAGCGGAAAAAATCAGTATTTTTCGTTTTTACTTAATGCCACTAGATGTAGTGGTTGCTATATTTCACACAAGTGTCATTTTTTTTGCATTGAATTTAAAGGAGTTTTTCGGATTATATCTGTAACTTATTGATTCTTATATGGTTGGAGGCATACAAAAAATTCGCCTAAAGCCTTGACAGGGGTGCCCTGCAAGCATAATCTTTAGCCTTAGTTGGCACAACATCTTGTGCCTGCAACAACGAAAATCAGCAGCCATTTTGGGCACTCGCCGCTTGAGTTTTGGGCATCGGTGAGCGGGGAACTATTCGCCCTTCTAAATGGCTGAGCATTAATAATTCTGGGGTCTCCTAGAGGGAACAGGGAGTAAAGGACCATATGAAGTCCGCGGTACATCTGGCAGCACATTCTGTCGCCGAAATCACTTTTCAACCAGCTTCACTAGATATCTGGGCAACCAAATACAGATTGTGTGCGAAAGACGGGACGGTCATCGACGAAGCGATTGACGATACATACCAGCGTGTCGCAAAAGCGTTGGCAGACGTCGAGAAAGAGTCACTTCGTGAAGAGTGTTATAGGGAATTTCTTTGGGCGTTGCGTTCAGGTGCAATACCGGCCGGGCGGATTATTTCGAATGCCGGTGCACAGCAGCATAAGCCGGCAACATCGACGATCAATTGCACCGTTTCCGGAACGGTTGCGGACTCGATGGACAACATCCTTAACAAGGTTCATGAAGCGGGCCTGACACTTAAAGCCGGTTGCGGAATCGGCTACGAGTTTTCGACTTTGCGACCGAAGGGTGCGTATGTCACCGGGGCCGGCGCATATACATCCGGGCCGCTTTCCTTCATGGATATCTACGACAAGATGTGTTTCACGGTGTCGTCCGCGGGAGGCAGACGTGGTGCCCAGATGGGCACATTCGACATTGGCCATCCTGATGTCATGGAGTTCATCAGGGCCAAGCGCGAGGACGGACGTTTGCGCCAGTTCAACTTGTCCCTCCTGATAACCGACGAATTCATGCAGGCAGTCAAGCAAGATATTGACTGGCAACTGGCATTTCCGCTCACGCCAAAAGAAGTTGAGCAGGACGGCCTCGACGTTAGCGAAGATCAATACGTGTGGCGCGAGTGGCCGGAACCCGACAACTACGTACGTAACGACGAAGGCCTGGTCTGCTGCAAGATTTACAAGACGATACCGGCGCGTAGGGTCTGGGACGTCATTATGGCGTCAACGTATGACTTTGCGGAACCGGGATTCGTGCTGATCGACAAAGTCAATGAAATGAACAACAACTGGTTTGTTGAAAACATTAGGGCAACCAACCCCTGCGGTGAGCAACCACTGCCGCCATACGGGTCGTGCCTGCTGGGATCGGTCAACCTAACCAAGTTTGTCGTTGACGCATTTACCGAAGAGTCGAAATTCGACTGGGTCGAATTCCGCAAGGTGGTGAAAGTATTCACACGGATGCTGGACAACGTAGTGGAGATCAATGGCCTGCCGTTGCCGCTCCAGCGTGACGAGATTCACCGGAAGCGCCGACACGGCATGGGCTTTTTGGGGCTCGGTTCAACCATCACAATGCTGCGCATGAAGTATGGTGAGCCAGAAGCTATCAGATTTACCGAAGAGGTTGCCAAGCAGCTGGCGCTGGCCGGCTGGGAGATGGGCCTCGAGCTGGCCAGGGAGAAAGGACCCGCGCCGATCATGAGTGAGGAGTTTGAGGTAAGTAAGGAGATGCTTGCCAAACGGCCGGAAATGGCGGCGGATGGCTACAAAGTAGGCGACAAAGTGCCGGGACGCATTCTGCACAGTCGTTACAGTCGCTATATGCAGCGAATTGCCGTCGAGAACCCTGATCTTGTCGCTGAACTTGCCAAAGTCGGTTCGAGATTTACGCATCACAGCTCAATTGCACCGACCGGCACCATATCGCTGTCTCTGGCAAATAATGCCAGCAACGGAATTGAGCCGAGTTTTGCGCATCACTATTTTCGCAACGTTATTCGGGAAGGCAAGAAAACGAAAGAAAAAGTAGACGTTTTCTCATTTGAGATGCTTGCCTACAGGGAGCTGATCAACACAGAGGCCATGCCGGTCAACAATGATCAGGAAGCGCGCTCGGAAAATTCCTTACCGGAATACTTCATCACCGCAGAGGACATTACGCCGACGGCTCACGTGGATATTCAGGCAGCCGCTCAGAAGTGGATCGATTCATCAATTTCCAAGACGGCTAATGTTCCGACAGATTATCCCTACGAGGATTTTAAAAATATCTACCTGTACGCATATGAGCAGGGACTGAAGGGATGCACGACATTTCGTTTCAATCCGGAAGCATTTCAGGGCGTGCTTGTGAAAGAGCAGGATTTAAAAAATACCGCGTACACATTCACGCTCGATGACGGCTCGACCGTCGATCTAAAGGGTGATGAAGAAATTGAATATGACGGTGAGGTACATACCGCAGCAAACTTGTTTGATGCGCTCAAGGAAGGCTATTACGGGAAGTTCTGAGCAATCGGAAGTCCTGGGGAACACGGGGAGGGAACCTGACATCATGAGTCAGAGTGAAGTGTGGAAAAGGCGGTCAGCAGGCCTGGCCGGAGAATTCAAGGATCATACCGGGACCTGGTTGATTCTAAAGGACACGAACCGCCCTGCAGTGGCGGCAGCGTCGGACGGCAAGCGAAGAGCCGGACTGAAAAGACGCAAGCATTGAGGAAAGCAGTAATGGACAGGTTGAAAATTGAAAAGAAGATTGTCGGCTACGCGTTAGCAAAGCCGGAAGTGGCTGTGGCAGCAGAGCCGAAGCCGGAATTTCGTCGTGAAGCAACCGACGGAGTTGCCGAAGTCATTCGGATGCACGAAAAACTCGAGCGTCCCGAAATGCTCGTCGGGTCTACCTACAAGGTCAAGACGCCCGTCTCGGATCATGCGATGTATGTGACGATTAACGACATCATTCTGAACGAGGGTACGGAGCACGAGAAGCGCCGACCTTTTGAGATATTTATCAATTCGAAAAATCTCGATCATTACCAGTGGATTGTTGCGTTGACTCGAATCATCTCTGCCGTATTCAGGAAAGGCGGTGACGTTACGTTCCTGGTCGATGAGTTGAAGGCCGTATTTGATCCACGAGGTGGCTACTGGCAGCCAGGCGGCAAGTTTATGCCGTCGATCATCGCCGAACTGGGCTACACCGTTGAGAAGCACCTGATCCTGATTGGACTCCTGAAACCGACGGAACTGGATGACGGTCAAAAGGAACTCATAGCGAAGAAGCGCGCCGAATTTGAAGAAAGCAAGAAGCAGCAGGATGCATTTTCCAAGAGTGAATACCCGGACGGTGCGCAGTTTTGCAGCAAGTGCAACACGGTCGCTTTGGTTATGCTGGATGGGTGTATGACCTGTCTTTCCTGCGGCGACTCCAAATGCGGCTGAGAGCGCTTCAGGCGGCGTGATACCGCGTCAAGAGACCGGCGAAAACTGCTCATGTACATACTCGTACACTGCGCGTTTTCGCCGCCCACTTTCCTTGTCTCACACCACCTGAAGCGCTCTCAGCGCTTTGGGTACGCTGCGCTTTCTGCGCATGTCTAAACGACCTTCAGCAATTCGATATTGCCTTTCCTTATCTCGCACTTTCTGACGCGTTCTCACTTGAAACGCTTTATTGACGCTTGCCTGAATCTCAGTCGGAGTCCCGGGAGATCAAGCGGCGCAAGCTGTAGTATTATCGCGCCGTGACTATTTCAATTCCTGATTTCTCAAAGGCCAGCGTCCTGGTCGTCGGCGACGTAATGCTGGACAGGTATCTGTTTGGTGGTACCAGTCGCATTTCACCCGAGGCACCGGTTCCTGTCGTGCATGTCAGGCAGGACGAAGATCGTGCCGGCGGTGCGGCCAACGTCGCAGTTAACCTGGCACGTCTGGGGATTTCCACAAAACTCCTCGGCATTGTCGGCCAGGACGATGAAGCTGCTGCCCTGGAGTCAGCGATCACAAATAGCGGCGTCGAATGCAGCTTCACGGAAGTGGCTGGCTGGCCTACGATTACAAAGACCCGCGTCCAGAGCCGTGGTCAACAATTAATTCGTTTGGATCGTGAAGAGGCGGTTCCTTCTGGAAGTACCGCACTCACAAAATCCCTTGTCGAAAACCTCGGGTCCGCGAATGCCGTCGTGCTTTCCGACTACGGTAAAGGCAGCCTGACGGATATCGCCGCAATGATTGCTGTATGCCGCGACGCCAATGTGCCGGTATTTGTGGATCCGAAAGGCTCGGACTTTGAAAAATACCGCGGTGCCACCTTGATTACGCCGAATCAGGGCGAGTTCGAGGGCGTTGCCGGTCGTTGTGCGGACGATGCCGACATGGTCTCACGCGCAAGAGACATGATTGACGAGCTGGATCTTTCCGCCCTGCTCGTGACTCGAAGCGAAAAAGGCATGTTGCTGGTAGAGCGGGGCGACGAGCCTCAGTTTCTTTCCACGCGAGCGCGGGAGGTGTTCGATGTAACTGGCGCGGGTGATACCGTTATCGCCGTTCTGGCAGCCGCCCTGGCTGTCGGCGACGACCTTCGATCGGCCGCCGCCCTCGCGAATCTTGCGGCCGGACTGGTTGTAGGAAAGATCGGTGTGGCTTCAGTGACACCATCCGAACTTCGGGTGGCGTTACATCGTCGGGGGCAGGGTGGTCGCGGCCTCGTATCCGAGGAAGAGCTGGTGCCACTGGTCGCAGAGGCCCGGAACCGGAATGAAAAAGTCATCATGACAAACGGTTGTTTTGACGTGCTACATGCAGGCCATGTTGCGTATCTCGAGGAGGCAAAGAGCCTCGGTGATCGGCTGGTGGTTGCGATAAACGACGATGATTCTGTGCGCAGACTTAAAGGCGATCCCCGGCCCGTGAATAAGCTCGATGACCGGATGCTGGTTCTGGCCGGCCTGGCTTCCGTGGACTGGGTGGTTCCGTTTTCTGAGGACACGCCCGAGCGCCTGATCGGGGCAGTGTTGCCGGATATCCTGGTTAAAGGCGGAGACTACCGGCCCAGCGAAATTGCTGGTTCAAGAGACGTTCTGCAAAACGGCGGTGAAGTTCGCGTCCTCGCGTTTCGTGAAGGCCAGTCGTCGAGCAGGATAATCGACAAGCTTGGCGATTAGAGATGTGATTCGTGGTCGTTGCCTCTTGAGTCAACATTGATATGCGCTTTGCCTACGCCATTCTGACTTACCTGCTACTTCCGGTTTATGCGGCGTACTGGTTTTTTCGCGGACTCGGCAATCGAACTTACTGGGATCGATTCGGGCAACGATTCGGTAGGGGGTATCCCCGCCTGCCCGCTGGCTGCATCTGGGTTCATGCGGTTTCTGTAGGCGAAGTTCAGGCTGCAGTGCCACTGATTCGTGCGCTCGTCGACAGCTACCCGAACCGGCACATGCTCGTGACCACAGTGACGCCAACAGGTGCGGCGCGGGTGCGGCTGCTGTTTGGCGATACCGTTGAGCACAGCTACATTCCGTTCGAGACGCCAAACGCCGTAACCAGTTTTTTCGACACCGTTAATCCACAGATAGCATTGGTGATGGAGACCGAAATCTGGCCGAATCTTTATCGCGAGTGCGGTCGTCGGGAAATTCCATTGGTACTTGTCAGCGCGCGAATATCGCCGAAGTCAGTAGCCAGCTACAAAAAATTCCTGCCGCTCTTCCGTGAAACCTTGTCTCACGGCATCGTTATCGCAGCGCAGTCGCAGGCAGACGCAGATCGATTCAGGCAGCTGGGGGCTGCGCCTGAGAGAACATGGGTGACCGGCAATATAAAATTCGACATTCAGTTGCCGCCGGAATTGGCCGAAGCCGGCGAGCAGTTTCGACGAGACAACTTCGAAGGTCGACCGGTCTGGGTGGCCGCCAGTACGCATGACAAAGAAGAGCAGCAAGTTTTGCATGCCCACGATATTGTTCAGGAGCAGTTCCCGGATGCATTGCTCATTCTGATCCCACGCCATCCGGAACGATTCCCGAGCGTGCGCACAATGCTGCACAAGGAGGGGCGACGATTCATTTCACGAACCGATGGCCTGCCATGCACCTCGGACATTGACGTATTTTTCGGTGACACAATGGGCGAGGTACCGTTGTTTTATGCGGCCGGCAATGTGGCATTCGTCGGCGGAACGCTGGTTGAAGTGGGTGGACACAACTTGCTGGAACCGGCAGCGCTAGGTCGACCGGTTGTTACCGGTCCGCACCTTTACAATACCCAGGATATTGCCGACAAGTTTGAAAAACTGGGCGCTTCGATCACGGTCAATAACGCGGGGCAACTTGGCTCAGCTATTGCAGATTTGTTCGCGGACCCCGATACGGCGAACGACATCGGCAGTCGTGGTCGCGATATCGTTCAGCAGAATCGAGGCTCACTGCAACGGCTCCTCGAGTTGGTGGAGCCGTTGATCAGTAAGAACTAGCTTGCCATCGCAGCAGCAGGCTACTGCTGCGCCTCTTCCTCTGCGATGACTTCTTCAGGCGGGCGCCGCTCGACAAGATTCCGGTCAATCTCTTCCAGGTCCTGAATCCGTAAATTACCCGCTGCAAGCTTCAGTCTCAGCACGTTGCCAATGTAGGTGTAGCGGCTCTGGTAGTAGTTGGTAATTGCGATATAAAGTGATCGTTGTGTGTTCAATACATCGACGATGGTCCGGGTGCCTACCTCGAACCCGGCCTGCGTAGCTTCGAGCGCCGTTCGGCTGGACTGAACCGCTTGTGAAAGCGCGCTTACGCGGCTGATCTCGGACTCAACACCGAGGTAGGCGTCACGTGCCACGCGTTCAGTCTCACGGGAAACACGTTGCAGCTGTTCGAGACTCGCGCGATGCAGGTAAACCGCCTCCCGCACACGGGATGATGTCCGTCCGCCGGCAAAGAGCGGTAGATTGAATTGCACGAAAACCGATTCCCGCGAACTGTCTACCGGAAAATTTGAATTAACGGTTGGCTGCCCGCCAACCGTAACATTGCTGATATCGGTGTCGCTCGTGTCATAGCTGGCGACCAGGTCAAGCGTCGGGTAATGACCGGTTCGGCGAAACGAAATCTCATCTCTTGCGATTTCTTCGTCAAAACGACTCGAAACCAACGACAGGTTCTGGTCCATAGCGAGGTCTATCCAGTTCTCCTCATTGGACGGATTGGGGGAAATTAACGGGAAGTTTTCATCTGGCGCGGACAGTTCACTGATGTATTCACCGGTGATTTCGCGAAGGAAGTTGCGTGCGTTGGCCAGTTCGCGTTTGGCCTGAATCTCTGCAGCGATTGACTGATCATATGCTGCCTGCGATTCCTGCACGTCCGTGATCGCGATCAGACCGACTTCAAAACGCTGTTTCGCCTGTTCAAGCTGGCGTGCAATTGCGAGCCGGTCTGCATGAATTGAGGTCAGCCGGTCTTCCGCTCCCAGCACCTCGAAGTAGCGGGTCACAACCCGGACAATCAGATCCTGCTGTGCGAGTTCAAAATCGACTTCCGCTTTGGCTACTCTCTTTTCGGCCTGTTTGAGGCCAACGAACTGGTCCCAGCGAAACACGGTTTGCCGCAATTCGGCGTTCCAGCCGAATTGGTCGAAATCTGATTCCGACTCGACTGAAACGAAACCAATCACGTCGCCGGTGCCAGGATCAATTACCGGCTGTTGTTGCAGACCGGAATTGGATCCCGTGCCGTAACTCGCGGCCGCATTAATCTGTGGCAGCAACAAACCGCGTGCCTGTGGCATTGCCTCAAGCGTCGCCATGCGCCGCGCCTCGGCCTCGTGGATCAACGGATCGCTTTGCAGAGCCTGCTGGTAGATCTCGAGCAGGGACGCAGCGCTTGCCAGTCCGGGCAGTGCGACACCGATCAGGATCGCAGTTAAGTATTTGAAATTATTAGCTATTTTCATCTTTTCCATTCCAATAGGATAAGTTGCCGCATCGGCAGGTGTTATAGTTAACTATATCACTATATCAGTCAAGCGATTTAACCGGGCGTTCGCACTCTTTTATGATGCTTCGCCAGCCCGGTTGGTTTCGTACTAGAACGAAAAAACTGGCTGCTCTTCGTTCAGGACAAGTGGGGGGATGTTGGTTTCGAACAATTCTTCCGCTGTCGCACCGCCATCATCGCCAGCGGTGATCAGCATTGCGGTCATCGCAGGAGCGGCGCCGGTCACAACAAACAGCCTGCCGCCGGGTTTCAGGGCCTTGATAAACCGCTCATCGAGTTCGCTGACAGAGCCGGTCAGCGCAATTGCGTCAAACCGTCCTGGCGGCAACTCGGACGTTGCGTCCATTTGTTGCAACGTGACGTTTCTAATTCCGCAATCCGCCAGCTTTTCTTTTGCGGATTGAATGAAGTCGTTGTAAATGTCGATGCTGGTTACTGTTCCGGCAATGCCTGCAATGCACGCGGTGAGATATCCGCTACCAGTACCGACCTCAAGTACGTCATCCGTTGCCTTGATATCGAGTGCCTGGACCAATTTGCCGACCAGAGACGGGCGTAACATGCACTGGTGATGCGGCAGAGGAATTTCTGCGTCAGCATAGGCGACATTCCGCAATTCAGCGGGGACGAACATGTCCCGCTCGACAGAACCCATGGCATTCAGCACGTCAGCATCGAATACATCCCAGGTTCGGACCTGTTGCTCGACCATTTGTCGTCGTGCGGAATTGGTATTCATGTTGTTAATCTCGTAAGTTATTGATAAAGAATTGAAAGGTTCTAAATGGCTGTCACAGGGAACTGCCGGTGACTGCCCCCTTAGACTATGCTTCCGGATTATGGTGAATCGGCGCGGCGTGCCGCGGCTGCTGGGATATCCTTAGCGGTGCACACCTTAAATGCTCAGAAATTCTTGCGACACTCCGGCATCGGGGATGCATCGTGAGTGCACAATAATAACAAATGATCTGTTCACAACGTCATTTGAAAAAAACAGCTGAACAGGAAAGAGCGAAAATTGCGCTTAGAACGACGAAAAACTGATCCGGTCGAGGAAGCCATTGCGTTTCCGGTCGCACCCGGGCCGTATATCTTATGACCTCGACCATCATCATGGCCGTGCTGGCGGCTTTGCTGGTCGCAGTTATTGCTGCGCTCGTGCTGGTCGGGCGCAGGCAGACGCGAATGGTCAGTCGAATGGAAAGCCTCAATAAGGAATTGATTGAAGTTTCCGGTGACGCATCCGTTGGCCGACGTTTGTCTGAACAGGGAAGCGGCGGCACTTCGGATCTTGCCAAAACCATCAACCGCCTGTTCGATGCTATCGGCGAGCGCGATGAAGAGATTCAGGACAAGGACAGGCTGTTTGCCGATTTTTCGCGCACCCTGCCGGAGATCGTCCTGGTGCACGATGAACGGATCCTGCTTGCGAACGAGAGCGCCGCCAGCCTGATAGGGCTTGATCCGACCCAGCTTATCGGGCGCGATGTGGCGGATCTCGTAAAGCCTGCTTATCGCGCATTGTTCAGGAAGACGGTGGCCAAGCGCATGGCTGGGGAGAACGCACCGGATCGCCTGGAAATCCAGCTGATCAATGGTGATGAATCAGGTTTGTGGGTCGAGGCGCAAAGTTCCGTAATAGAACATCATGGCAACAAAGCTATCCTGACTATTGCGCGTGATGTCAGTTATCGAAAGAACCTTGAGGTGTCGCTAAGCCGCAGCAAGCGTCAGGCGCAATACACGCTCGAGTCTATTTCTGAGGGCGTCATTACGACTGACAATGAAGGCCGCATCGACTACATGAATCTCGCTGCTGAATCGATGACCGGCAGCAACAGGGACGAGGCGTCCGGTCACAAAACGGGTGAATTATTTTCGTTGATCGATGAGACGGATCGACGCGCCCTGGGGGACCCGGTTGAGCGCTGCCTTTCCATCCGACGTCGCGTAAATATGGGGCGGCGCGCATTGCTCGTCAGCCGGGACGGTAAACACGAGCACTCGGTTGAAATCACGGCATCCCCGATCAAAGGCCCCGGCAGCAACGTATCCGGTACTGTCGTTGTGATGCACGATGTTAGCGAAATTCGCGGCCTGACAAAGCAGATGAGCTACCAGGCGGCACATGATGCTCTGACTGGCCTGATCAATCGACGGGAGTTCGAGCGGCGCCTCGACGAGGCTATGGACACAGCACGTACCGAGCAGGTGGTGCACATTCTTGCCTACATGGACCTGGACCGGTTCAAAGCGGTCAATGACAGCTGCGGACACATCGCGGGCGACAATATGCTGCGGGAAGTTGCCAGTCTCATTAAGGAACAGGTTCGTGATTCGGACTTTGTTGCCCGCCTCGGCGGTGACGAATTCGGGACATTGCTGATAGGTTGCCCGCTCGACAAAGCACAACAGATCGCCTCGGATATCTGCAACGCCGTCGCAGATTACCGTTTCGTCTGGCAGGACAAGATTTTCAATATCGGTATTTCGGTCGGGCTGGTCGAAGTCAGTCATTCCAGCGGAAATCTTCAGGACGTGATCAGTGCAGCGGACTCAGCGTGTTACGTCGCGAAGCAACGGGGCAGGGGACAGATACACGTTTACTCGGCACGGGATGAAACGGTTGCACGGGAACGAGGTGATATTCAGTGGCTGCGCCAGCTGCAAAATGCATTGCGAGACAATCGATTTGAACTCGCAATGCAGCCGATCATTGCGACGGGCAGCGGATCGGTATCGGGACCTTCCGTTGAGATACTGATTCGAATGCCGGATGAAAGAGGCCGTACCGGCAATTCTGCAGATTTTCTGCGCTCTGCCGAGCGCTACCAGTTAATGCCGCAAATTGATCGCTGGGTGGTGAATGCGGTGCTCGCGGCGATTAATTCTGGTGAGATCAAGATCGCTGGCCAGAGAAGTTGTGCAATCAATATCTCGGGGCAGACCTTGAGTGACGAGAGTTTCCTGAGCTTCGTTGTGGAAGCGCTTGACCACAGCGGAGTCGGACCTGGAAGTATTTGTTTCGAAGTCACCGAGAGCGCGATCTCGACCAACGTTCAACATGCACAAAGGTTTATTGAGGTGCTGCATGGTATTGGCTGTGAATTTGCGCTGGATGATTTCGGTAGTGGGCTCGGTGCATTTTCCAGTCTGAAACACCTGCCAATTGACTACCTGAAAATTGATGGCACATACACTCGCAACCTCGCAACCGACCAGGTCAATCAGGAAATGGTAGCGGCGATGATCAAACTTGCACGCACAATGGAGTTCAAGGTTGTTGCCGAGCAGGTCGAAGAGCAGGAAGACTTCGACTGGTTGAGGAAGGCCGGAATAGACTTCGTACAGGGGAATTTTGTCGACGCGCCTGCAATGTTGGGTAGCGC
>CAJQPR010000044.1 GCA_905480255.1 uncultured Woeseiaceae bacterium
CCACTGCGATTCACCCGGTGTGAATTCGGGGAGGTCCGGCCTTGCCTCATCAGCCGTTACGCCAAAATAGTAGTTTGTCAGATTCGCGTCCTGCCATGACCAGCCAATGAACGGAGAAATTACCCACGGTCCTGACTCGAAGACGTAACGGTACGAAATCTGGGCCTCCTGGCCCTGGTGACGATTCAAAGTATCTGTGACCCAGTTGACGTTTAGCTGGCCCCAATTCTTTGTCAACCTCATCTGCACGCCGGCATCGAAAGATTGCTTGCGTTCGTTGATTCCCTGGTAGAAAACGTTGCTTTCGGGATCAAGACTCTGAAAACGGTAGCGACCAATAAGGCTCAGTTCGAGCGAGTCATTGTTGATGATATGCACCCCGCCCATTGTTCCCCTGAAGAAAAGGTATCTACCTTCATACAAATACAGGGGAATCAGGTCGAGCTTCCGCTGATCCTCGTTATCGGACGCCAGGTACATGTTTTGTCCCAATCGAATGCCACCGCCAAGCGCTGCGGTGCCCTGAGGTGCATTAAACAAAGGGATCTCGGCAACATCCTGCGCTGATACAGTCGCAGCGGCAAACAAGAGCAAGGCCGCAAGCGAAAATCGCGCGCCCCGAATCAATCTGGAATTTATCGCCACGGTTATTGGTTCTCGATTATTGCGACAGAGCGGTCAAGTTTACCATGAGGGATCTGGCCCCGACCATCGTTCGACAGCTACCAGAATAACGTTCTAGCAGAAGTCTTTCGTAAGAATTATTCGTGTTAACCGCAGTGCGGGGCAGCATTGAGACCAGAGAATTAGCACCGGAAAACTTGCGAGATTTTCGGTGCACTGGTGGAATGAGTGAGACAATCCGATTATTGTTGTTGCTGAATCATTCACGATTGTCACCAATCGACTGCAGAACGGAATTCATATGACTGCAATTGGAAGACTGGCCACGCTGACGTTTGCACTATTGTTGTCTGCAGGCTGTGCGAGCGTAGATTACGACTACCCGAGGTCGGAATCCTATTTCCTGCCTGACACTCAGGACACCTACCTGGCCCGGGGGCTCGGCCCAATTGTTGTCAGTAAGCCTCAGGACCAGTCGGGCTTCTACCCAATGAACAATGGTATCGATGCCCTGGCGAGCCGGCTTTTGCTGGCTGAGCGCGCTGAAGTCAGCATCGATGTCCAGTATTACCTGATAAAAGATGACATTGTTGGACGCGCATTCATTTACTCACTGCTGCTCGCCGCCGATCGTGGCGTACGCGTACGACTTTTACTCGACGACATGTTCACTTCCGGCTATGACATCGGTATAGCCGCACTCGATTCACACCCGAATTTCGAAGTTAGAATTTTTAATCCGTTCAACCGAGGTGCAGCGGGGCGATCGCTCGGCGCCGCCGGAAGATTCAGTCGAGTTAACCGGCGTATGCACAACAAGTCATTTACCGTCGACAACCAGATAACTTTGCTCGGTGGCCGAAACATTGCCGATGAATATTTTGGCGCTCGTGAGGATGCAAAATTTGGCGACCTGGATGTATTGGCAATTGGCCCGGTCGTTCAGGAAGTTTCTGACATGTTCGATACTTATTGGAACCATGAAACGGCGCTTCCGGCACTTGCGTTTGTTAAAGAGCTTGACGATTATGAAGATGCGCTGAATCAACTTCGCGAAAGGCTAGAGCTGTCACGACAGGAAGTGGCCGAATCCAAATACGCCGAGGCTGTCCGCTCAAAAATCACCGAATATATTGACAACGAAGACTCGATTTTTGACTGGGCCCCTTACGAGCTCGTCGTCGACTCACCGGACAAGGGAATCAAGTCGCGAGCAGCCGACGCTGCGTCGATCACAACGCCCCTGGTCGCTTCGTTGCGGTCCGCCAAGAATGAAATCTTGGTGCTATCGCCATACTTTGTGCCTTTGAAGGCGGGGATTGCAGGATTTTCGGAACTTCAGGCGAGCGGTGTGAACGTCGTGATCGTTACCAATTCGCTGGCCGCGAACAATCAATTTATGGTTCACAGCGGTTATTCGCCATCACGAAAACCTCTGCTGGAGGCCGGCGTAAGTCTTTTCGAAGTCAGAGCGGATGCCAATGTTGAAGGAACGGAGTTCGTTAATGCCAGCGGCGCCAAGGCGACGCTGCACACCAAGGCATTTATCGTCGACGAGACAGACGTATTTATTGGCTCTTTCAATTTCGACCCTCGTTCGGCCAACATCAATACTGAACTCGGCGTCATCATTAGAGATCCGGATCTTGGTGAAGCAATGGCAGACCTGATCCGGCAAAAACTGCCGACTCAAACCTATGAAGTGTTTTTAAACGAAAAAGGCAAAGTCCGTTGGCGAGGACTCAAGGACGGCGAGGAAGTTATCTACGACAAAGAGCCGGATACGACCTGGGGTGAGCGCTTCAAGGCCGGATTCGTAAAGATTTTTCCGATCAAGAGTCAGCTCTAGGCAGCAGAGAAGACAAGCGACCCGGCACGCGATCGTAGCGTCAGCGTATCCGCCCGCCGATGCTCACACTGGTTCCCATCCTGGGACTGCCATAACCGCCACCGTACGAGCTGAAACCGACGCTGCCATATACCTGTGGGTCATCGCATGACGCCAATAGTGAGCAAAATGTAATCATCAGGACGAGCCTGGCCAGGTTTTTGAAAGATAAATTCATTGATATAAACTCCTTAGTTCAGCGGCCAGGTTTGTAACGCGACGCCGGCTCCCGATGGCCCGGCAATCATGGCCGCCTGGCCTCCGATCGCCCTGTCCTGAACCTCGACATAAACTTTTCCACCTAATTCAGAAACCCGTGCTGTTATTGCTGCAGGATCTTCGACCCGAATATAGCTCACCCAGACAGGGCGCTCCCCCTCGAACGGCATTGTAAGAATACCCGCGCGCGGTTTGTCGCCTGCCATCAACATCCGATATGTGCTCTCCAATTCTTCAACTTCCCGGTCATGGACCGACAGTCCAGCAACGCCTTCGTAAAACTCTGCCGCCTGGTCAACATCGTCCGTCCATAGCTCGTTCCACAGCCAACTGTTGTTGGCAGGCTCCGATTCAGCAGGATCACCGTCTTTTGTCTGGACCAGGGCGAACAGGGCGCCGTCCGGGCCGGTCGCGACTGCAAGCGTTCCGCGAGAGCCAACGTCGGTCGGTGGCGTCAGGATTTCACCGCCGTCGGCAATGACTCTTTCAGCCGCCGTATTGATGTCTTCCACGGACATTACGCTGACCCACTGGGATATATTTTCATCGCGATTCATCGTGTTGGCGTCGACCATGCCACCGATCAACCGGCCGTTGTGGCGAATCAGCATATAGCTGCCATCGCTGCCAAAACCAAGATTGAGGCCCGGGTTTTCGAACTCCCAGCCGAACAGCTCCCCGTAGAATTTCCGCGATGCCTCCGGCGTAGTCGTCAGGAGGTCGTGCCATACGAATCTGCCGTTGTACCGTGATCCTGTGGGCTCATCAGTGATCGCTGGAAGATTGGGCGCGACCACCGCGCATCCGGCAAGGGTTACCGCCAGAAAGAGCGCCTGAATTTTAACTTTGGACAAGAAAATCACCATGATCAGCCTGTTTCGAACGCGAATCCTACCGCATCAGGGCGTCGTTTGCCCCGCCAAAAAAAGGGCCGGAATTCATCTTTTTCAGCGAATTAGGGCGTTTTCCGTCACAATTGGGGAACGGGTCACTGAAAAAGTGCCTTATCTCGACGATAAAAACATTGGGCAATTGATATCGGAGATCGCCATGAGCGCCTCTTTGATGTGGGCGTCCCTCTTGATCGGCAATTTCGCTTTGCTGCTTCTGTGGGTCCACTACATCGTCAAAGTGCTGAGGGGACAATGTCCGCATTGCGGCAAGTAGACTGAATTCCCGATTTCAGCGTGTTATTCCAGGTTCATCGCCGGAGCCTGCCCGCTTTCTTTGCCCGAATCACTGCCAAAACAATACAAACCCTTTGCCGCAATCAGGCATCTAAGCCAGACAAACAATTTCAAAGCCGTGACAGGCAGATCTGGTCAGGGGTCCCCGGATGTTCAAATACAACGTCAAGCTCGCTTTCAAAAGCATGCAGCGCAATCCAATCATGACGGGCCTGATGGTGGCTGCCATCGCTGTCGGCATCGGCGTCAGTATGACGACGCTCACTGTCCACTACCTCATGAGCGGCAATCCGATTCCGGAAAAATCCAGCGTTCTCTATGCGGTGACGATGGATAGCTGGAACCCGCTGCTGCCATTTGATGACGATCGCCCCGAACGGGCACCTCACCAGGTGACCTACTCCGATGCAGAACGCCTGCTAGAGATCGGTAAAGGCAAGCGACAGACTGCCATGTTCGAATCGAGCCTTGTGATCGAACCGATCGGCGACGACGGACAGCCGTTCGAAGCAACGGCCAGGGTCACTGACGGCGACTTCTTCCCGATGTTCGACGTGCCCTTTATATATGGCAGTGGTTGGGACTCTGCTACTGACAAGAGTGCAGAAACGGTTGTCGTATTAACAAAAGCGCTGAACGAACGCTTGTTCGGCGGTGAAGACAGCACCGGCAGGCAACTGCAGATGAATGGCGCACAATTCCAGGTCATTGGCGTCATCGATGCCTGGGAGCCGACACCCCGCTTCTACGACCCAATTAATGGCGCCTTCCAGGAAGTCATGGACATGTTTGTGCCTTACAGCGTGACCCGAACCCTGGAACTCGACTCCATCGGCAGCGACTGGGGATGGAAGTCGGAATCGATCACCACCTTCGAGCAGTGGCTGAATTCTGAGTCTACCTGGATTCAGTACTTCGTTGAACTGGACAGCCCGCGCGATCGAAGTGAATACGTTGCGCATCTCGATGCCTATGTCGAGGGGCAAAAACAACTGGGACGATTCGAACGCCCGATGAACAACAATATTTACGACGTCATGGAATGGATGGAATATCACGAAGTGGTGGAAGAAGACGCCCGTGTGCTGCTCGGCCTGTCGTTTCTGTTCCTGCTCGTCTGCGTGCTCAGCACAATTGCCTTGTTACTGACCAAATTCATCGGCAAAAAGGGCGATGTCAGTTTACGCCGGGCGCTCGGCGCCAGTCGCAAAGCCATCTTCAACCAGCAAATCGTCGAGGTCGCCGTCATTGGCTTCGCCGGCGGTACGGCGGGCCTCGGGCTCGCCTGGCTGGGATTACAGGGGATCGACTACCTGTACGACACGCCGTCGGCGTTAATTCGACTTGATTGGGTGATGGTATCAACGGCGATCGGCGTTTCCGTATTGAGCGGGATGATCGCCGGCATGTATCCGGCCTGGCGCGTTTGCCAGATTCCGCCGGCCGCACAGCTGAAAACGCAATAGGAGAACGGCATGGGATTCAGACCAATGATGTCATCACTGATGCGCTCGAAAACCGGGCCGATCCTGGTCGCGTTGCAGATTGCTGTAACGCTTGCGATCGTGATCAACGCGTTGTTTATCATTTCGCAACGCGTCGAGAAGATGGATCGCGATACCGGCATGGATATAGCAAATGTCATCGTTACCGACGTACGTGGCTTTGGCCAGGGATTCGACGTCGTTGACAGCATCAGAAACGACATTGACCTGATCAAGTCCATCCCGGGCATCGTGGCTGCCACGGTTTCGAACCACGCGCCACTAAGCGGTAGTGGTTCCGGTACCGGATTGCGAACGGTAGCCGACGAAACGATTACGCCAGTTTCAACCGCGCGGTATCAATGGAGTGAAGAAGGACTCGATGCTTTAGGCATTGAGTTGGCGCGCGGACGCAATTTCTATCCGCAGGAAGTAATTTACGACACGCCCGATATGGATGCGGATGTACCATCGGTGCTGATCACGCAGGCATTGGCAGATGAATTGTTTGGCGAGGATGTCGATGCGCTCGGCAAGACTGTCTACTGGGGCAGCATGGAGCCGTCTACTGTTATTGGCATCATCGGTCACATGCAGGGTTCATGGGTCAACTGGGACAAGCTCAACAATGTTGTCATACACCCCGGCAAACCGGCCTATACAAACAATCGTTACATCATCCGCACCGAGCCTGGCATGCGTGATGAATTGATCCCGATTATCGAACAAAAACTCGGCGAATCGAATCTCCGCCGCGTCGTAAAGAACGTCCGGCCGCTCGAGGAAATGGCCGCCAGGTCTTATCGCAGCGACCGCGGCATGGCCATCATCCTGTCGATTGTCATTGCTTTATTGATAGGACTAACCGCGCTGGTCATCGTTGGCCTGGCATCGTTCCACGTTACACAGCGAACCAAACAAATCGGCACGCGACGCGCGCTGGGCGCGACGCGTACGCACATCATCAAGGAGTTTCTGCTGGAGAACTGGCTGATCACAACAGCGGGCGCTGTCCTTGGTGTGATATTGACCGTTGTTGTCGCGTACTGGATGGAAACGACCTTCCAGTTGCCACGACTGGACTGGCGCTACCTGCCGGCGGGCATCGGCATTCTCTGGGCATTGTCGTCGCTGGCCGTACTCGAACCGGCACGGCGCGCAGCGTCAGTGCCACCGGCAGTGGCCACCCGGAGTATCTGAAGCAATCCAGCACGCCTGACGGCCTGCCAGCAGGTAAGATTCGTCGTATGAGTCAATACGATCTCAATAAACTTGGCTGGAGCAATTTTTTTCAACAGCAAGTCACTGAGCCATTACCAGCTAACCACGTTCCCGCAAGAGTGACGGGCGTGCAAAGGTCGAGCTGGCTTGTTGCAACGGAACTGGGTGAGCAAAAGATTAGTCCAGCAATTTTCGATGACGAGCGACCGGTCACAGTTGGCGATTGGTTGCTGTTAGACACGACCAATGAAAAGGCCGTGTTCAGGTTTGAGTCCAGGACTCTTTTCAAACGCCGCGCTCCCGGAACCGATCGGCGTCTGCAGCTGATTGCCGCCAATGTCGATACGCTTTTTGTCGTGTCTTCGTGCAACCAGGATTTCAATGAGGCAAGAATCGAGCGCTACCTCGCCATCGCGCATGAAGCAGAAGTTATGGCTATCGTCATCCTGACAAAGGCGGATCTGGTTGACGACCCGAGCGACATGGTTTCGGCGGCGGCGAGACTTTCCCCGGGGCTACTTGTTGAGGCTGTTAACGCGCTCGACCGGGATAGCCTGAAATGCCTGGAGCCCTGGCTCTGTGCAGGCCAGACGATCGCGGTGCTGGGCTCTTCCGGCGTCGGCAAGTCGACATTGACCAACACCTTAATGGGTGACACTGACGTGACAACCCAGTCCATACGCGAAGATGACGACAAAGGTCGCCACACAACAACGTCGAGGAACATGTACCTCCTGCCTGACGGTGCGTGGCTCATGGATACGCCCGGAATGCGTGAACTGCAGCTGCTCGATGTCAAAGCAGGAATCGATGATGTGTTCGCAGAAATTTCTTCGCTCGCCCAGGGATGCCGTTTCGCGGACTGTAGCCACGAGTCGGAGCCGGGCTGCTCGGTTCTGGCGGCGGTCGAGGGCGGCGAGATCGATGCCAAGCGTCTCAAACGCTGGCGAAAGCTGCTGAGAGAAGACGCCCTGAACCGTGAATCAATCGCAGATCGCCGTGCACGCGGCAAAGCGACCGGCCGCCTCTACAAGAGCATTATCAGCGACAGCCACCAGAAAAAGGGCCGAAGTTAAGCATCTGTTCGGGTCAGGCCTGACTCTCGTGCCAGGCTTTCAGTACTGCGGCCTCTTTAGCAGCATCGATTCCACTTCGCATCGCGGCCTGGCGCTCCGCAGGTAGCGACTTATACCATTCGACGGTGTCGCGCACTGTCTCGTCGATTGGCCTGATCTTAAGTCCGGCTCGCAACGCTTTCGCGGATGACCAGGTCAACGATCCGGTTACGGGCCTATCGTTGTCTGCCCACATCTGCAATTCCTGCCACGGTTCCAGTTCGTGTGCCGCAAGGAAGTCTGTCGGTACCCAGGTCAGTTCGGTTCCGTTGTCAGCCACACGGACGCAGGACTCAAGGAAGTCGCCGAATGGCATTGGCTGTCGCACAAGGTTGTAGCTGTCGGTAAGTTTCTGCTCAAGACAGTGGACCATGAACGCTGCGAGGTCGCGAACATCAATATACTGAGTGAGGTTTGACGGCGCTCCCGGCGCCAGCATTTCACCGCCGCGATCGGCTCGCATCGGGTAGTACGTGAAACGATCTGTATTGTCTCTCGGACCTACAATCAAGCCTGGGCGAATTTGCGTCACCCGTCCCGGCATCGCCTGTTCAGCGGCCAATTCGCAATATGCCTTCAGGTAGCAATAGTGTGTCCTGACATCCTCGGTGGTCGGGTCTTCCAATGTACCGCGCGGCCAGTCCTCGGTGCGCAACTGCTCACCCTCCATCCAGTCGTTGTACTGGCAAATGGTCGAGACGAAAAGATACTGGCCGACGTTGTCCCCAAGAAGCCCGCTGGACGCACCAACAATTCGTGGCACAAAACCGGAAGTGTCGATGACCGCATCCCACTCCCGATCTTTAAGACCCGACAGGCCGGCGTCAATGTCCGGATCCCTGTTACCGACAATTCTCTCAAGATCCGGAAACAGATCGTTGTTTGTTTTGCCGCGATTGAAAAGCGTTACCTCGTGTCCCCTGTCCAGGGCGTACTGCACGGTGTGGGGCCCCAGGAAACCGGTTCCACCCAGCATGAGTATTTTGAGCTGTTGCTGGGCCGGCAAGAACACCGGGAAAGCGCTGAGAGCAGCGGCAGCTGTTGACGACGTCACAAACTGGCGGCGATTCAATGGCATGGCGGGTCCCCCTAACGGAGTTATTATTAATGCGCAGACTTTAGAAGAATAAGCTGGTCAACGCCAACTCGATAAGGACTGGCGCTCTTCGGCCAAGCAATCAGCTTCGCCAGGTGATTCAGACCGTGAAACGGGCGTAGCAATCACCTTCGAAAGTCGTAAACTTGGCAGAGGCAAACCCAGAACAATAACAACACGGGAATCCCGCGCACGATGAAAGACTACGACGCCATTGTCATTGGTGCCGGCCATAACGGACTGACCAATGCCGCATTTCTCGCAAAAGCGGGATTGCGCGTGCTCGTGGTAGAGAAAAACGACTACGTCGGAGGCGCAACTGTCAGTCGGGAACTGCATGAGGGCTGGAAATATTCCAACTGCTCCTACGTATGCAGCCTCTTTCGCCCCGAGATCTATAATGCGCTCGACCTGGGTCGACATGGCCTGAAGGTGATTCCGCTCGTAAGCAGCATGACCTTTAAAGAGGATGGCGACTACTTCGGCAGCTACTACAACCCGAACATTCGCCGGCGCGAGTTGATGCGCCACAGCATGCGCGATGCAGACGCAGCGATACGCTTCGACGCGGATGTCATGCGCTGGTGCAAGCTGATACGCAATTTTCTGCTCAGGACGCCACCGGATCCAGGCTCGCTCCGGCCGCGTGACGCATTCGAATTTGCGTACCTGATGAAGAAGTTCTACGAACTCAGTGAATCGCAGATTTACGAGTTTATTCGCTTCTTCACGATGTCAATCGCCGAATACCTCGAGAACTATTTTGAGAATGAAACTATTCTCACCCACTATTCCGGCGGCAGCATCATCGGCACCGGTCTTGGCGTCTATTCGCCTGGCACCGCATACGTGCTTTTGCACCATGCAATGGGAGACGTGGATGGCAATGTCGGCGCCTGGGGATTTGCGCGCGGCGGCATGGGTGCCGTATCGGGCGCGCTTGCATCATCCTTCAAATCCCACGGTGGCGAAATCCGTACCAATGCGGAAGTGGCAAGAATCATGGTATCCGGCAATGCAACAACCGGTGTTGAGCTCAGATCGGGAGAAATAATTAGCGCGCGTGTCGTTGTTTCCAATCTTGACGCAAAGCGCACGTTTACCCAGGTCATGGATGAAAATGACCTGCCACCAGAACTTTTGAATCGTGCAAAGAATTTCAAAATACGGGGATCATCCGGAAAACTGAATATTGCGCTCGATGGAATGCCCACTTTCCCGTCGCTGCCGAAGGACTCGCCACTAACGCTCGGTCATATGCATTTCACGGACACATTACGGCGCCTGGAAAAAGCGTATGACGACTGGAAGGATGATCGCTGGTCGGCGGACCCCTACTGCGACACTTTGATCCCGTCACAGTATGACCCGAGCCTTGCGCCGGCCGGCAAGCACATGATGACGGTCTTCGTGCAATATTGCCCGGTGGAACCGGAGGGCGGCTGGACGGACGAGAAGCGCGATCAGTTTGGGCAGACTGTTATCGATCAGATCGCAGACTACAGCCCCGACTTCAAGGACCTGTTGCTGCACGCGGAGATTCGGACACCACGTGAACTTGAAAATGAGGTCGGCCTGACAGAAGGAAATATTTTCCAGGGCGAACTGACGTTCGATCAACTGTTGTTCAATCGTCCGTTTCCCGGCTATGCGCAATATCGTGGACCGGTCAAGGGAATGTACATGTGCGGCTCCTCCACGCACCCGGGAGGCGGAGTTATGGGTGCGCCCGGCGCCAACGCCGCGCGCGAGATACTTCTCGATCTAAAGAAGCCGGATACCACACCGGAAGAGTTCAGCGATGACTGACCGAACCGACGCAATAATTATCGGCGCGGGCCACAACGGCCTCGCATGCGCTGCCTATCTCGCACATGCGGGATTGAAGGTCATTTGCCTTGAGTCTGCCGATTCCGCTGGCGGCATGTCCGCACCCCGCACGCTCGGAGACGATTACCACTTCCCTGGACTCGCCCACGCGGCATATCCGGTTAGTTCGGCGATGCGTCGTGACCTCAAACTGGATAAGTTCGGCTATACGCCAGGCGAAGCCATTGACACGGTCGCGCTCGACGCCAACGGCGCTCATCTTATCGTTGAGACAAGCGGCTTGCTCGGCGACGGATTATCCGAATCAGACGAACGAGCCTACAGCAAATTCCGGGAACAATACCTTGCCTTTGCCAGGGCGTTGCAGCCGTTATTCGATAGCAAACCGCCCCGGCTAAAGGATATGTCATTTGCTGAAAAAACAACGCTGGCGAAGCTGGGCTGGAATATTCGCGTCGGGCTGGGCCGCGATGCAATGTATGAATTTCTACGCGTCGCTGCGATCAATATCTATGATGTTCTGAACGAGACTTTTGACGATGAACGCCTGAAAGGCGCTATCGCCGCCGACGCGGTACTGGGAAGTGCCATGGGGCCCCGCACGCCGGGCACGGTATTGACCTGGCTGCAACGTTTGCAGGGAGAACTCAACGGGCCCCTGTCCCTGCAATCCGGCGGTCAATCACAACTGGTTCATGCACTCACCCAATCCGCGGAAGATGCGGGAGCAACGTTTCGGTTCAATGCTCATGTAAAAAAGGTTCTGATCGAGAATGGCAAAGCATTCGGCGTAGAACTGTCCGATGGCGAAATGCTGAAAGCAAAGATCATTGTCTCGAACGCCGATCCACGGTCCACGTTCTCGTCCCTGGTCGGAGCGCCGAAACTCGATGCAATGTTTGCCAGCCGCGCGAAGCAAATTCGAGGGTCCGGAGTTGTTGCCAAGCTGCACCTCGCGCTCAGCGACAGGCCAGAGTTCACGGGCCTGGCTGAGTCCCGCTTGCGGGATCGACTTCTGATAGCACCCTCAATGAAGTACGTCGAGCACGCGTTCAATCACTCCAAATACAATGAGTACTCGGAGAACCCGGTTCTCGAGATCACGATCCCGAGCCTGCACAACAGCTCGCTCGCACCGGCAGGTCATCACGTGATGTCCGTTAACGTCGCGTTCGTTCCGTACGAGCTTGAGGGAGGCTGGGAGGAACAGAAAACCACCCTCGCCTACAAAATTATCTCGCAAATAGGTCAGTATGCTCCGGATCTTAAGTCGCTGGTCGTCGATCATGAGTTGCTCACGCCGCAAGACATTGAAGAGCAATATCATGCGGTCAGGGGACACTGGCACCATGGCGAGCTTTCCATCCATCAGTCTTTCATGATGCGGCCGCTGTATGGTGCTGCGCAGTACGACACGCCAATCGACGGCCTGTTTCTCTGTGGCGCCGGCACCCACCCGGGCGGAGGCCTGACCGGTCTCCCGGGCCGCAACGCAGCGAAGCGGGTTCTGGATATCGGAGGCGCGAAATGAAAATAAGCCACGAGCACTTCCGGCAGGCATTGCAACGCACACCTTTCCACGATCGCCTCGTTGCGCTTTCTACAACAGAGACATGGACTGGCTGGAACACCTATAAGGTGGCAAGAGTCGTTGACAAATTGTCATCCGAATATTTCGCGGTGCGAAGCGGCTGCGCGGTGATGGACCTCAC
>CAJQPR010000045.1 GCA_905480255.1 uncultured Woeseiaceae bacterium
CAATTGAAGAGGCGTATCGGGCTGTTAACGACCTGTCTTAAATAGCAGCTAGTCAGGCGACACGATCAGGTAGACCTTTCGCACTGTTTCGACGACTTCCGCCGTGCCTTTCCAGCCGCGCGGAAATGTCCAGCTGTCTCCGGCTTTAATCTCGGTCACCTGGCCGGACTCTGATGTCAATATCCAATGCCCCTTGAGCAGGTGACAAAATTCTGTGATATCCAGATCGAGCTGGAGCTTTCCGGGTTCGCACTCCCAGGTTCCTGCAACCAGGTTTCCTTCAGCGAAAAAGCCGCTGTCCGTTTGCCTTGGTAAGGGGCCGATGGGTTCGCCGAATGACTCGCAGTCAACCAGGTCAGTCAGTGCGGCACATTGTTTTTGAATACTGATTTCGGGCATTAGTGATCGTCCTTTTAATACTGTGATCTCAGGTTCTAAGCTAAGGCAGCGAGAATTTGACTTGTAAATAACTGTTGAGTCTTCGCGCCCTATACGGCGTAGGCAAAAAAACAATCACCGCTGCCGTAAACGGCGACGGTGACCGATTCTAATCACAGTTGCAACCCAAACCTGGGAGCTAAGTCACTAGGCCTGTATCGATTTTTGCCTGAGACGGTACTGATGCAGCAATGGCTCGGTATATCCGCTTGGCTGTGCGGCACCCTTGAATACAAGATCGCAAGCGGCCAGATACGCATTGCTCTGCTCAAGGTTCCTGGTCATCGGTTTGTAAGTTGGATCACTGGCATTTTGAGCATCAACCACGCCAGCCAACCGCTTGAATGTCGCCCGAACCTGATCTTCTGTGCAGATCCCGTGTAGCAACCAGTTCGCGATGTGCTGACTCGAGATCCTCAAAGTCGCCCGGTCTTCCATCAGACCAACGCCGCTGATATCCGGAACCTTGGAACAGCCGACACCCTGATCGATCCAGCGCACCACATAACCAAGAATGCTGTGGACGTTGTTGTCCAGCTCGGACTGAATGGTCTGCGCATCGAGGTCCGCCAGGCTGCCAACCGGCGGCGCGAGGATATCGTCGATGCTGGCGATTGGCCTCGAGGATAGCTCCTTCTGCCTAGCTGGCACATCCACTGCATGGTAGTGCATGGCGTGCAGCGTGGCAGCAGTTGGCGAAGGCACCCACGCGCAGTTGGCACCTGATTCAGGATGTGAATTCTTCGAATCCACCATCTGTTTCATCTCGTCGGGCTTCGGCCACATGCCTTTGCCAATCTGAGCCCGGCCCGGCAGGCCGCAGCGAATGCCAACATCCACATTCCAGTCTTCATACGCTTTGATCCAGGGCTCAGCCTTGATTCCTTCCTTAGGCAGGAATGCTCCAGCGTGCATACTGGTGTGTATCTCATCACCAGTTCTGTCGAGGAATCCTGTGTTGATAAAAGCCAGCCGCTCCCGAACTGCCCTGATGCATTCCTGAAGATTAATCGTCGTGCGACGCTCCTCGTCCATTACGCCAATTTTTATTGTGTTGCGAGGCAGCCTGAAGAGATCTTCAACATGAGCGAAAAGCGAGTTGGAGAATGCGACTTCACCGGGGCCATGCATTTTCGGCTTAACGATATAGATGCTGCCAAATTCACTATTCAGTAACTGGTTCTTTTGCCGGGTGTTGCTGATAGCACACGCCGTCGTAACGATCGCATCCAGCAAGCCTTCGAACATTGCTTCGCCGTTCTTATCAACGATAGCGTCGGTCCTCATCAAGTGACCAACGTTTCGCACCAACATCACACTTGTGCCCGGCAATATGACCTGGCTTCCATCGGTACCAATGAATTTTCGCTCACGGTTCAGCCGTCTCGTTTGCGTCTTACCGTTCTTTTCGAATGTCGCCTCAAGCGTTCCCTGCATGAGACCGAGCCAGTTCCGATAGACATGCACCTTGTCATCCACATCAACTGCGGCAACCGAGTCTTCACAATCCTGGATGGTTGTGATTGCCGACTCGAGAATCACGTCTTTTATGTTGCCTGGCGAACTCTTTCCGACCGGGTGGCCGGGGTCCGTCTGAATTTCAATATGCAGGCCGTTATTGCAAAACAGCAGAGACTGGTCATCGCCATATCCCGACCAGCCAATGAACTTACGCTTCTCAGCGAACTGGACTTTGCGACCATCGGCAAGCACGCCAAAGCATTCCGCGTAGCGCATTGGAATGGTGACGGAGTAGCTGACAACGTCCGCATGACTTGCGCCAGAAAGAGGAATCGCCTTATCAAGAAATTCAATGGCGTATTTGGTAACGGCCGCTCCGCGGACAGGATCATAGCCGGCGCCTGCTTCGCTCCTGCCCTCTTCGACCGGGATGACATCTGTGCCGTAAAGCGAATCAAACAGACTTCCCCAGCGAGCGTTCGCAGCGTTGATTGCAAAACGCGCGTTGCTGACAGGCACCACAAGCTGGGGCCCGGCAATCTCTGATATTTCCGGGTCGACATTCCCGGTTGATATCGCAAATGGTCTTCCCGGATGCTTCAGGTAACCAATATCGCGGAGAAATTGCGAGTACTCGGCTTGCCGCCATTTACGTCCTTGTCGATTTTTGTGCCAGGCGTCGATTTTCTCCTGCAGCTCGTCCCGAATCTCGAGAAGACGACGATTGGTCGGTGTCAATTCGCTGATAATCTCTTCAACGCCACACCAGAAATCGCCTGATTCCATACCAATAGCAGGCAACAACTCCTGTTCAATAAATTCGTGAAACGCAGAATCGACACTCAATCCACCGATGGACTGTCGTTCACCCGCTGATGCTTCTTCAATATTGATTGCGTACATCTTGACCCCTCCGTTGCCGGCGTATCGTCCTTTGATTTATGCGACGAACTGCTCTTCTTCCGTACTGCCATCCATAGCCGTCGTCGAAGATGAACCGGCCATAATGGTGTTTTGAACCGCATCGAAATACCCGGCCCCTACAAAAGACTGATGTTTTGCTGCGCGGAAGCCAAACTGTTCATCCGCAAACTCGCGTTCCTGCAATTTCGAGTACGCATACATGCCTTCCGCCTTGTAGGCACGGCTCAATCGGAACATGCTGGAATTCAGTGCGTGCCAGCCAGCAAGTGTGATGAACTGAAACTTGTAGCCCATCGCCCCGAGCTCCTCGCGGAAGTGCTTCATTGTTTCGGCGTCAAGATTCGACTTCCAGTTGAATGACGGCGAACAGTTGTAGGCAAGCAATTGATCGGGGTATTCGGCGTGAATCGCTTCTGCAAATTTCTTTGCCTGTGCGAGATCGGGCTTGGATGTCTCACACCAGATCATGTCGGCGTGCGGCGCATATGCCAAACCACGGGCAATTGCCTGATCCAGGCCGGCATTTGTCTGGTAGAAGCCTTCCGGTGTTCGTTCGCCGGTTATGAAAGGGAGATCCCGTTCATCAGAATCCGAGGTAATCAGGTTTGCCGCGTCGGCATCCGTTCTCGCGATGAGAACAGTGGGCACGCCCATAACGTCAGCCGCAAGTCGGGCGGCGGACAGTTTGGCAACCGCTTCCTGTGTGGGCACGAGGACCTTGCCCCCCATATGCCCGCATTTCTTGGCCGATGAAAGCTGGTCTTCGAAATGTACGCCGGCTGCACCGGCGCGGATCATATTCTTCATCAACTCAAACGCATTGAGGTTGCCGCCAAAACCAGCCTCGGCATCTGCCACAATCGGCGCCATCCAGTCTATGCTGGTGTCATCATTGAGGGCGTGAATCTCGTCAGTGCGAAGGAATGCGTTATTGATCCTTTCAATCATCTTCGGCACTGAATCTACCGGGTAGAGACTTTGATCCGGATACATCTCGCCGGCGCTATTGCCGTCGCCGGCCACTTGCCACCCGGAACAATAGATAGCTTTCAGCCCCGCCTGAACCTCCTGGATCGCCTGATTTCCGGTTAACGCGCCAAGCGCACAAAGTGGTTTTTCCTGGTGGACCAGGCGCCACAGTTTCTCTGCGCCAAGGCGTGCCAATGTGTGCTCGACCAGCACTGTCCCTCGAAGTTTCACAACCTCTTCCGCGCTGTACTTGCGCTCAATACCTTTCCAGCGGGGGCTGTCAGCCCATTCCGATTGCAGTTGTGAAATTTGTTGTTTACGCGACATAACGATCTCCCCAAAAAGCGCGTATGCGCACTAAAACTGTGTCGAAAAGCTGTTCTTCGGCTTGTATAGTACGTATTCTATGTGAAGAATTTCACATAGAAAATTTCACAATGTTAATTTCACAACGAGCATGGAATTATGGCAACTAAATCCGGGCTGATGAGAAAGGCCCACTTTCTTGGCACCAAGATCAAGTCGCTTAGAAAGCGCAATCGCCTGACACTCGAAGACCTGTCAGTTCGTTGCGTACAGATAGACGCCGCTGCAGCCCCTTCGGTGTCCTATCTATCCATGATCGAAAACGGCAAGAGAGTCCCATCGGAGCAACTGGTCCGCATAATTGCTGACATATTCCAGAAAGACATCAACTGGTTTTATGACGAATCGCTTGAGGACGAAGCGATGGATCCTGCACCCAGGACATCGGCCGTCGCCGGCATGCCACTGGAACCCGGCTTCCTGTTTTCCGATGAATTGTTGCAGCTGGCGATCCCGGAATTGCTCGCACAAACCGGGACTACCGGCAGGCAATTCGCTCACCTCCTGATTCGCGCCCATCAGGAATCCAATCAAAACCGTTTTCCCGATCTTGAACGAGCGGCCGAGTCTGTCGGCAAGAAACAGTTTCCTTTACGTATAGAAGACCTGATCGATATCGCGAAGTCGCTCGGCCTCAAAATACGATGGTTCGACAATTCGACGTTCAAAGACAAAGGTGATTTGGACAAGCCACTCAATACGCTGGTCAGGTCGTTTTTTGACGCCCCAAACCAGATCTACCTCAATCGGAGCCTGGAAGACACGCCGGCGCGCCTCAAGTTTGACCTCGCCAATCACATCGCACACATGGTGTTGCACGGTGGAGACGGCGCTCGCGCTCCACAAATTTCCGGTGGCCGTGTATCCGGGCGACGGCACGATGCAGAGTCACCGAATATGGACGCCAAGGACATCCTGTTCGCCTGGCGGGACTTTGAGTGCAGTTATTTTGCGGCCGCACTGCTGGGTCCGAAGACGGCGTTTCGGCAGTTCCTTGCGCGCCATTCCTATGGCATTGACGCAGGCAGGAAGATCGACCTGACAACGACGCTGGTTATGCGCCGTATGTCCAGTGTGTCACCGTACCCACATTGGCATTATTTCGACGCCTACCCGCCTGGCAACCTGCGCGCTGTCTACCGGGGCAATGGAATCCCCCTGCCCTGGGGAAATATGACGATGATTTCAGACCCGTGCCAGCACTGGGCGGTATTCAGAATGCTTGGTACACGATCGAATCGGCCATCCGCACAAATCTCGGTGCTTGAGTCGTCGGGTGAAAAGCGCCTCTATTGCTGCGAATCGATTCGCAGCAAAGATGCGGCAGGCAATCCGCACGTACTTTGCGCCGGGATCGATCTCGCACCAGCCCTGCAGGCGCAGGGAATCGATTCTGCAAGCACGATCGAGCAAATTGAAGCCGCCTGTAACCGAAACGGAGGTTCCGGGCCAATACCGACTGAAGCCCGTCGCCAACTGGAAAGTATCGGAAAGATCCTCAATATCGGCTGGATCGCCGACGGTGCGACAAAAGATGCGACGATTATCTGCCCGCGAAGTTCGAGTTGTCCGCGCGACAAGCATTGTCTTGGCAGAAGCAAGCGACGACGGAGACCGAAGATCGATGAAATCCGTGAATCGTTACAGCTTGGCTAGCATCTTCTGCCAGCCTGCCGAATGTCGACAACATACCGATTTCCGGCCTGAGAAAGCCTCAATTTGTCCGGTAACAGATGTGCACTTAGCGTATAGGGCCGGAAGCCTTGCGTTGACCCGCTCACTAACGTAAAGATTGGTAGAATAACAAGATAAACGGGGACAAGGATTGGATCGGTACGACTCAATAATCGTGGGTGGCGGTCACAACGGATTGGTCTGTGCCGCTTACCTGGCGCAAAGCGGCCAACGCGTGCTGGTTCTCGAAGCTTCCGCCAAGCCCGGCGGGCTCGGCTCCGGCAGGGAGTTTCACCCCGGTTTTCAGGCCTCAGTCGCTCACTCCCTCGGTCACTTTTCCAGCAAAGTAGTGAGTGACCTGAAACTTGCTTCGCATGGCTTTGTGCCTGATTCGAAATCAATGCCGACGATCGGGCTCAGCGCAGATAGTGAGCACGTCAAACTGCACGACGGCTCTCTAACCGGGGTTGGCGCGGACGATACCAACGCCTTTCGGGAATATTCCCGGCTGATGAATCGCTTTGCC
>CAJQPR010000046.1 GCA_905480255.1 uncultured Woeseiaceae bacterium
CAGCGCTGCCTCAGTCGTTGCCAGCGGTACACGGTACTCGGAGCTTCCTCGGCAGGAGTTAATGCGTAAGGGTCCGGCAAGGCCGACCGGTACACTTATCGTGCCGATGTAGCTCTCAATATTATTTTGGAATAATGGAGCGGCCTGCCTGGCCTTCTGATCGAAAAGCTCCGCTTTCGCAGCCGGCAACTGCAAGTCATGCCAATGCCGCGCCGCTTCGAATGCGATCGACCCTTGCGCCTCTTCTGCGCTCGCGTTTACCGCTGCCGTACTGATCACTGTTGCGTCCATTTCGATTGCTCCTGTCACCTGTGTTTTGGGTGTGGTGCAAATATCGCCATAGCGGCTGAAATGCGCATGATTAAAGAGGGATTGTTGGAAAATGAATGTCTGAGGAATTCCTGAGGGCCAACGATTCCGCCATACCGCCCGCAACGACAGCCGGGGTCATATTACGGAATTTCAATAGTCCGACCAGCGCTTTGCTGGCACACTCGCCAGCACGATTGTATTTCGGGCGCTCAATCCTTTGATTACTGACCGCGGTCGCCTCTTTCAGCTGTTCAAGTACGCAGTTTATGCACTGCTGACGCTCAATATTTACCTCTTCTTTGCCGAGGAGTGGGCGGCATCTGCCCATCGGTTCTCTGATGGCGTAGCGCTCGCAGATATGATCGAAGCATTCGCAGCAACCATCGATACAGCGGCCTGGGTCGTATTGTTGCTGATGTTCGAGCTGGAGACTTACGTACTCGATGACGAATATTTCACTCGCCGCGTCACCTGGACGCTGCATGGTTTGCGTGCCATCTGCTATTTGTTCATTGTCTATTCGTTCTATGGCTACCTGATCAAACTGCTATACCTTGCCGGTTCAGGGCCACTGCCGGGCGTCAGCGACATTTGCGCACTGGTCAATGGTGACTGGTCGTACGCAGTCGATATGGATGAATACATGGTTCTGACTGCGGCTAACTGCGGGGACCTTTCAACAGCGACCGCTTACTTGCAGTTCCCGGGTATCTCCGCTGTCGTGGACCAGGCTGGCTTCACCGAAATCATCAGACTTGCCTGGGTTGACGTGATCAATTCGGCCGTCTGGCTACTGGTTGTCATCGTCCTGGAGATAGATGTAAGGCTTCAGGAACACAACCAGCTTGAGGGCAGGTTTCTCCGTATCAGCAACGCCAGTAAATTTGTGCTCTACGGCCTCTTGTTAGTCGCTGCCATCTACTGGGGCTTCAAGGGAGATTTTGTCGATTTCTGGGATGCTTTTCTCTGGCTGGTCGCATTCGTATTCATCGAGCTGAACGTATTTGACTGGCGGCAGGAGTCGCTTGGGGAACAAAAAATCGGCACAGAGGCCTCTATCTAGCCCGTTTCAGAGGATTTGTGTATATACTTCCCCCAAACAACCATCAGTCCACCTTTAACGAAAAAGAGCAAAATATGGGAATCGCAGACTTAGGCAATGTACTCAAAATCTTTGGCGGATCCGAGATCACCCCGGAAGAGCAACAGGCACTTTTCGAGGAAGTCCTTCTGATGGTACTGGCTCGCGCATCAAGCTCCGATAGCAGCATTCAAAGTATCGAAGTCAGATCAATCCAGAATATCGTCGAGCGCGAAACAGGCAATACGATTTCCGAACAGGATGTGCGCAAAGCAGCACGTACTGAGCTCTACGAAACCACCCCCCTCGACAAGTATCTTGGGAGCACCGGTGGCAAACTCACCGATAGGGATCGAGTTGCAGTTGTACATTTGCTTGCTGAAGTTATCCGCAGTGATACTGAAGTCAGCGTCCTCGAAATCGATTTCTTCAATATGGTCGCAGGCGCTCTGAAGATGACCGCAGCCGAAGTGGCCGGACTGTCTTCAGAGAGCTAGTCATTCCGGCCCGGAGATCGGTCATTTGGGGTGAAATGCGGGATGGTTTCATCTCCGTACGACCGCAAAACCTCTGAGACAACGATGTGGTAGCCGTCATACCACTTGCTGTATTGTTTTTTCGCTTCCAGGTGATGGGGATTCAGCGAAAACGAGTTCAGTGCATCAAGATTGTCCCAGTAGTAAGTTGCGTTCAGCACCTTGCCATCACCTGACTTCCAGGTTTCCGCTCCCAGGTAGCCCTCGGTACTTTTTGCTGCCTCATCAATCAATCCATTAAGGCGGTGGAATTCGTCGTCGTAAGTGCCCGGTTTAAAAATAAATGCTGCGCTGTACATGCACGGCTCTCCTGTGTTTATCTTCGTCGAATGCTGCCAGCTACCATATCACTGCCGAAACAAAGGTAGATTACTAATGAGAATTTCTCACACGCTCACCCTCGTTTTTTTGCTTTTCTCTTCGACCGTAATGTCTGCGGGCTCAGACCATTTCGATTCGAACGGCGTCAATCTTCGTTACTTCACCGAGGGCTCTGGCGAAACTGTTGTACTGCTGCATGGATTCAGCGGATCGGCGGAAGGGCTCTATATTAAACCGGGCACATTCAATGCGCTGGTTACTGCCGGTTACCAGGTCGTAGCACTTGATCAACGCGGCCACGGAATGAGCGACAAACCTTACGACGCCGCAAGCTATGGCATGGAAATGGTTGAGGATGTACGACGACTCCTTGACCACCTGGAGCTCGACAAGGTTCATCTTGTCGGTTACTCGATGGGAGGGAAAGTCAGCAATATGTTCCGCTCAAAATATCCGGAAAGACTGTTGACGATAACATTGGGCGGCTATGGCTGGCCCTGGCAGTCGCCGAAGCTCACCCTGGAGGAATCAAGCACGCGCCTGCAACAGAGAACGTTATTGCCAGGAAACGATCTGCAGGCACTGGCAGCGGTTAGCGTTGGCATGTACGACCTGACGCCGACGGAAAGAAATCTTCGTGCCAATGAAGTTCCTGCCTTCGCGATTATTGGCGATAAGGACGAAGTCGTGTCAGCGGAAAACTTCTCGACATTGAAAAGCACTATGTCCAATCTGGACGTCACGGTAATATCGGGCACTCACGCCGGACCGGACGGAGCACCGTACAAGCCGGTCTTTGCCGAGAAGTTGGTGAACTTCCTCAACAAACATTGAGCAACCGCCTAAACGGTTCGCAATCGCGGCAACCATGAGCGCACCAAGTGCTGGATGCCTTCGGATGCTAAGTGCGCCGAGTTTCAGGTAGTAGCGAAACCTGACCAGGCTTCTTCGCGAGCTAACTGCCAGTAGCGACCTTCAGTTCCGGCTCAGCCAACTCGATCTGGCCGTCACGAACAAAAATATTCCTTTTCGCCCGATCAGCGAGATTCGGCTCGTGAGTCACCATGATGATGGTCGTGCCATCGTTGTTGATTGATTCAAGCAGTTGCATGACGCTCTCCGCCATCTCCGAATCAAGGTTTCCGGTCGGCTCATCCGCGAGTAGAAAACGCGGATCACCTGCCAGCGCACGTGCAATAGCGACGCGTTGTTGTTGCCCGCCTGATAGCTGTGATGGCAGATGCTTTTGGCGTGATCCGAGGCCGACCATTTCAACGACGCGCTCGATCCTTTTCTTACGCTCTGCCGAGTCAAACCCCCGGTAACGCAGCGGCACATCGACATTGTCGAAAACATCAAGCTCCGGAATCAGATTGAAGCTCTGGAAAATGAAGCCGATCTTTTCGTTCCGCAGCCCGGAGCGTTCCGCATCACTGAGGCTGGAGACACTTTGGCCGTCCAGCTCATAGACGCCGTGAGATGATTCCTCAAGCAAACCGGCAACATTCAGGAACGTCGTCTTGCCCGATCCCGAAGGCCCGGTGACTGACACGAATTCGCCTTCTTCGACGTGCAATGAAAAATCACGCAAGGCGTGAGTCTCGACCGACTCCGTTCGATACACTTTCGATATATTCTGCATGTTCAGCATTGCTGATGCTCCTCGTGTCTTTAATCAATCAGTAATCAGGACGGTCTCTGCGCCCCGGAATTGTTCGATACTCGAAATGACGACCTGGTCTCCCTCGTTAAGTCCATCCGCAATCTCTACAGCTGACAGACTTCGCCCACCAATCATTATTGCCCGCCTGGACGCAAGACCCTCGCCATCGAGTACATAGGCAACGCGTCCTGCTCCACTCTCCAAGAACTGGCCGCGTTGTAAAGTGAGCACGTCCGGACGCTCTTCAATCAGTATTCGGGTCGTGAGACGTTGGTTTTGCCGAAGATTGCCGGGCATGCCGTCGACAAATCGAATACGGCTGCTGACCTGGTTGTTAACGATTTCCGGCGACACGGCAACGAGGATTCCGGCAAATCGATCGGCGCCGACAATAATCTCGGCTGCCATGCCAAGGCCAAGGTCGTCTGCATAACTTTCCGGTATCTCGGCATCGACCTCGAACCGAGTGAGATCGACGACCGCCATGACAGGCATATCCCTGGAGACTGCTGCTTTCTGATCTACCAGCAGATCCCCGACAACGCCGTTCACCGGTGACACCAGTGCAAGCCCGTCAACTCGTCGCTGCAGATCGCGAACCAGGAGTTCCTGGCGACCAAGTTCCAGTTCGCTGGCACGTAATTCAAAAGCCAGGCGCTCGTCAAAAAGATCGGCATCCGCGACGGCGTGCACATGCGCCAATTCGGCCTTGCGCAGGTCGTCCTGCGCCTTCTCATAGTCGATCACCGAAATTACGGATACGGCATTCGCTTCATCCGCACGACGCTTCTCTCTCCTGGCTGCTACCAGGGCAACTTCGGCCAGGTCCGCCGACTTGCGTTTTTCCAGCGCCTGTTGACGGGATTCGATTCTCTGGCGCTGCAGCTGCACAGAAAGCTGCTCAAAGGTTGCGTGACTCTGTTCCAGCGTACTGGTTAGTTCCGGACTCGCAATTTCGGCAAGTGCCTGACCTTCCTCTACCACTGCGCCAGCCTCAACGAGCAACGTAATCGTGCCGGATGCCGAGGCATAGAGTGTGGGGCTGACCGCTGCAACAACGCGCCCCTGTACGGATACATCCCGTACGAGATCATCACGAATGACAGTGGCGATCCTCAGGCGGTCCATCGGCACAGTGATGCTGGCTGAAGCCCACCGATTGAATGCCGGTACCAGCACCCAAAGCACGACCAGAAAGCCCAGGACAGCCGTTCCGCCCATGATGTTCCGGTTCCTGTGGCTTTTCGGCGCCAGCTGCACGTCCTGCCCGGATGTGTCCGTTATATTCAGAATGCCCCCAAACCAGCCAAAGTGACTGGTACGTTTATAGATCTTTGATGCCCGAAGAACGAAAAACGTTTAGTTGATTGTGGTTCTGCCAACCAATTGAGGGAATCCGGGCCCTGAGAGGGTTACTTTTCCCGTGAAACGGAGAATTTCAGGTCCGCGCCTGCCTTGATCGCGAGGTCGGGATCATTATCCTCGACGGACAAGGAAAGCAGCCTTGAATCCTTGTCGAGCCGCATCAGGAAAGCGTGCCAGCCGGAGTCATTGTGGCGTTTGTATTGGCCGGAAATCTCCCAGCCGTCCTCGATGGGGTAGATATAAACCTTCCCGGCTGCCCGCACGCGCTCAAGCGGGTCCGATAATTCCACTGTTTCATTGTCACTAACGTAGCTCAGGAGCACGAGACGAGACTCCTGCACTACCGCCTCTTCGACCGCGCGTTCCGCGGCGCGCTGCGGATTGGTAATCCACTGGTAGGACCAGTACGAAACCAGAAGGCCCGTGCCCAATGCGAAAACCAGCCTGAGAATTTTATGGTTGACCTGCATCTACGGTATTCCAATTAGTTTGTGCGTCTGCAAACTTAAGCGCCAGCGTGGGTTTGAAACGCAATATTCAATAGCATCGCGAGTGTTCTTCTCTTTCGCCGCATTGTCCAGCGGCTGCAGAAAAAAGTAGCCGAAATCCAGTTCGGTGAACCGCTCCGGCTGCGCCGTATCTTCTTCCTGGGGATAGACCAGCTTTAGCTCGTTGCCGCTCAATTGCAAAAGCCCGGCGCCTGCCTTGGGGCTGACACAGATCCAGTCGATCCCGGCCGGTGCCTTGATTGTCCCGTTGGTTTCCACACCAATTTCGAATCCCGCTTTGTGCAGCGCCTGAACGGCATCCTCATCCAGCTGCAGCAATGGTTCGCCGCCGGTACATACAACGTAGGGTATCCCCTCGTCACCCCGTGGCCATTTGTCCAGCACTGCGGCTGCAAGCTCGCTCGCGTCTTCGAATTTACCGCCGCCCGGACCACCTGTACCAACAAATTGGGTATCGCAAAATTTGCAGACGGCCTCTGCCCTGTCCTGCTCCCGTCCCGACCAGAGGTTGCAGCCGGCAAACCTGAGAAACACCGCCGGCCGGCCCGTCTGGGCGCCTTCTCCCTGCAACGTGAAATAGATTTCTCTGACTGTGTAAGTCATGACGCAAGCAGCGGATCAGGAATACCGGCTTCGGCGAAACCTTTTGCACGCAAAATACAGGCTGGACAGGTGCCGCAGGGAGGGCGCTGCCCTTCATAGCAGGTATGCGTATGCGCCATTGCATCGATAGCGCCGAGCGATTTCGCCAGCATGACCGTTTCTTTCTTGGACAGGTTCATCAGTGGCGTATGGATGGTGAAATCGTATTCCATACCGAGGCAGATCGTCTTTTCAAGCGCGGCAATCGTTTCTGCCCGACAATCCGGATACCCGCTGTAATCCGTCTGTGCGACGCCGGTAACAATATTTCGAATACCTCGGGGCCAGGCAAATGCCGCCGCATATGTCAGAAAAACGAGATTTCGCCCGGGCACAAATGTGTTTGGCAGGTCGTCGGCTGATTTTCCCTCGATATCGATACGGATGTCGGTTAGTGAATTGCCACCGAGCGCTGCGAAAGTGTCAATCGGTAATTCCGCCTGCGGGATCCCGGCAAGCGTGGCGACCTGCCCCGCGCATTCCAGTTCGATGCGATGACGCTGACCATAGTCAAAGGTCAGCGCAGATACGTTTGCCTGACCGAACTTGTCGATAGCCCACCAAAGACACGTGGTCGAATCCTGACCACCTGATAACACTACAAGCGCTTTATTGCCCATCTACTGTACTTCCGCCCGTGGTCCTCTGTTGCCGCGAATGCCGTTCCTGAAATCGCTCCAGTCCGGCCTCTCAATTTGGTCCAGGAAATTCCGGGTCAGCTCCTCAGATCGCAGCCACAACCGGGATGCCTGCTCCCGATCATGCATATGCGCCCCACCGGTAACGGTAACTGCATCGCAGTCTTCAAAGTAGTGCCCGCTGATACTGTCGAGTATCGGACTGGTTGCAACGTAACAACTCGTAGCGGCTCCTGCTTCGATCGATTTGCCGCTGATCTTCGTTAGCAACGAGAAACCGTAACGAACGATCGCCGCTTCATCGCGGATAATGTTTGTACTAATCACGCCAGGATGCACCGAGTTCGAAGTAATTCGTGTGCCCTTGAGCAACCTTGCAAGCTCAAACGAAAACAGAGCGTTCGCCAGTTTTGAGTGCGCATAAGCAGTTCTTACATCCCAGTCCCTGCGAAATTGTAAATCGTCAAACAGAATTCCGGCTTCCGGCGCATCCCGATAAGCGGCCCTGCTCGATACGACGACTACACGACCTTGCCAGGCCAGGTAGAGCCTTTCGAGTAGCCGGTTGACGAGGAGAAAATGCCCCAGGTGGTTCACGGCGAAATGCTTCTCGACGGAATTGACTATCTCCCGATCACCGCCGCGCATGCCGGCATTGCAGATCAAAATATCAATGGGTGAATTTAGCGAGCGAATGGCTTCCCCGCATGCAACGATCGAATCGTAGTCACTCAATTCGAGTTCTACAGGCGTAGTCACTCCCTTCACCCTGGCGCAGGCGTCACTTGCCTTCTGTAACGTACGTCCCGTGCCGATCACATAGGCACCACGCAGAGCAAGAACGCGCATGGTCTCGAAACCTATCCCGGAAGTACAACCCGTCACAACCGCAATTTTGCCGGTCAGGTCAATCTCCTGCGTTACTTCTTCGGCGGTCGAGTCAGCGTCAAACTGCCCTAACGGTACGCCTGCCGCCGGAACCAGCACACTATCGCTGCAAGCAGGAATAGCAGGAGCAACAATAGCTGCAGTTGAAGCCTTGAGAAAATTGCGACGTGTGAAGCCCACTTATTTAAAAAGGTCCTCTGCTTCCCGCGTCATTGCATCCGGCTCAGAACCGGGTTGCGGTTCGTCGCCGAATAGAGCGGCAAGATCCGATTTCGCCTTGACGGCCTGTCCGGCCCTTGCTGGATCGAACGCATCGCCACTTGGCTTGAACCACTCGCAGAAATTGACTTTTTCCTTGTCAGTGACCTCTTCCGCATCGTCCTCGCGGCACGCCTTTGGCACATCCACGTCATAGTAGATACACATTCGACAAACGTGGACATGAATTGAGCACTCCGGACATTCATCACGGCGCGACAACGGCAAACTCAATTTCTCGAGAGATGCGCCACACCGAAAACAGAGCAGATTGTTAGCCATTGCGGTTCTCCCGAATAGCGTCAGCTATGATTTGCCAATTATAAACAGGATTAGGCCTTGCAAGCGGCGAAGGCGCCCACACACAAGGCAAGCGAAAGACAGATAACCGGAGTTTCACAAATGCATCCTTTTCCGCATAGCTATCCCGTAAGCGCTACCGCAAATTTCGACTCCAATGTCAGGCTGACTGCTCCCGGCGTCGCGACCATCGAGTCAGCAGGACCCGTTGAGTTCGGTGGCCCGGGTGACCTCTGGTCACCGGAGTCATTGCTGGTCGCGTCAGTTGCCGACTGTTTTGTATTGTCGTTTCGGGCAATTGCTCGCGCGTCCCGTTTTGAATGGCTGGACCTCGAATGCAATGTGACGGGTATTCTCGACCGCATCGACAAGAAATCCCAATTCACCGAATTCAAGGTATATGCAAAACTGACGGTAGGCGCGGGCACGGATATTACGAAGGCAGAGAAGCTGCTCCACAAGGCCGAGCACAGCTGCCTGATCACCAATTCACTGAAGGCCACGAGCCACCTCGATCTGGAAGTGCTCCTGACCGATTAGATAAATAACATTAACTTTAGTCTTTATCTTGCGGTTTTTTAAGTGATTTGTAGTACAAATGTACCTCGAATATGGCCGGCCCTCAAATCCCGTAGTGCGACATTGGCGTCCTCCAGCGCATAGCTTCTGATTGCAGGTTTCAGTGGAATTTCCGCCGCTACGCTTAAGAACCCGGAAATGTCGCGGCTGGTCACATTCGCGACGCTCTTTAATTCCTTCTCCATCCACAAATGTTCGGTGTAGCTGATATCTGCCATCAGGTGCCTGTCGGCTTGCTCCTTGCGAATGGCATTGATGACCAGGCGACCGCCAGGCCGGAGCGCCTTCATTGCTGCGAGAACCGGGCGCCATGCTGGCGTCGTATCGATGATGCCGTGCAACTGTTGCGGCGGTTCGTCGTCCGTAGCACCGCTCCAATGGGCACCAAGGTCCATAGCAAACTCGCGCTCGGCAGCGCTCCTGGCAAAAACAAAGACCTCAGTTCCAGGATACATATGTCGTGCGAGCTGCAATACAATGTGTCCGGAGCCGCCAAATCCTGTAAGACCGAGGCGCTGCCCTTTCTTTATTCCTGCAAGCCGCAGAGCCCTGTAGCCTACTGCACCGGCGCACAACAGAGGCGCGGCCTCGGCATCAGAAAAGACGTCCGGGATTGGAAAGGCGTAGTCCTGTCCTACGGTCATGTACTCCGCGTATCCACCATTCACATCCCTCCCGGTCGCTTGAAATTCATCACTCAGATTTTCGTCATCGGCACCGCAAGAGCTGTGAATCCAGCCTACGCCCGCACGATCGCCTACCTGGAACTTCGTAACTCCCTGCCCGAGCTCGTCGACATAGCCTACGACCTCGTGGCCGGGTATAACCGGAAAAACCGGTGGTAAGGTCCGGCCTTCAATTTCGTCCAGCTCCGTATGACAAACGCCGCAAACCGCAACCCGGAGACGTATCTCTTCCGGGCCCGGCTGTGGAACTGGAATATCAACGAGTTCTAGAGGGTCCGGCCTCTCATCGAACGACGAGACACCGCCCAGCGACATTGCCCGCATTTTCGATCCCCAAGGTTTATCGCTTGCAAAGAAGAACTATGCCAGCATTCTATGTCACTCACGATTCGTAGTTAGCGTAATGAAATTGACCCCTGTAAAACGCATTCCCGTCTTCATCGGTGCCCTGATCCTTGGTGCTTGCGCCAGCACAGGCTCCGGGCTGAACAGCGATATGATTCGAGATACTTTCGGCAATTATGGTGTTGAGGTTCTCAGCGAAAACGACAGTCGACGCACGTCCAGTCTTTACAGCAGCCAGGGCAAATTCAAAACAACCCGAACGTATGCCGTTGTTGAATACACAGGCAGGCCCAGGCAGGCCTATGCGAGCGAACACGAGAAAATACTATCTGGTGCATCCATAGGCTCAACATTCCGGGACGCCGGTTGGGATATCCGCAAACAACAACTATTTATTGGCGAACTCGAAGTACCTGCAACCTATGGCAAGTTAGCCGAAATGATGGAAATAGCTCTGCCGCAGACGCTGGCCACACATCAGTACCTGTTTATCATTTCGCGAGACGAAACCTCGTTCAACTACGCAACAATCACAGAAATTCATCACCCCGAGTTTCTTACGGTGATCGGGCTGAAAGAACTTTATGGCGAAATCCTTTTTGACGACTCAAAGCGTGACAGCATTCACGATTTTCTGGGACCGCCACCTTTGAAATGAGTTACAGGTCCGGATTGCCGGGTTTTGTTGGGTGTAGACTTTCTAAATCGTTGAAATAGAACGACTTTGAAGGTTTAGACCGATGCAACGAATTCACAGACTTTCCTTGATACTGATGCTGATCTTGTTTGGCGGTGCCGCCTTCGCTCAGGATTCCGCAGACGACCATTCTGCTGTCTGGGCAGCGGTTGAAGAGATCTGGACCGCCGAAGAACGCGGTGACGACAAATGGACTGACACGATGCTAGCGGATGACTTCATGGGCTGGCCTAACGTCTCTCCGGCCCCCAGAAGCAAAGCTTCAACCCAGATGTGGGCGCGATTTGATTCGGACCGGACCAAACGGTTGGCGCACGAACTGTATCCGCTGTCCATTGTGGTGCACGGAGATACAGCCGTTGTGCACTATCTATATTCGATGGCCGTACAGACCAAAGACAAGAAGACGGTTGTGAGCAATGGACGGTTTACCGACATACTGGTTCGCGATGACACCGGCTGGAAATTCCTGTCGTGGCACGGTGGTGCCGACGCCGAATAGAAAAAGGGACTTTTCAGTCCCTTTTTTAGTGCCTGGCTAAGAAATCCCACTTGCTGTTTTTCTTCCGCGCCCTTGTTTCTCCTGGATGACCCGGATCTGAATCACCCGGTTCCGGGTACTCGCGTTTCCCGAATCGAGCCTGGATCTCCCGGACGACATTGCTGTTTTCGGAATCCCGCTGGATTTTCCGCCAGCTGCAAATTCTCCTGGGCTTGCTGCCGCACACGATCCAGACCGGACTAAGGTGCCATCAGTTCGGGAGAAAATCGTGTAAATTACTGAAATAATTTAATATTTTTAAGCCCGCCCGGGATTAAGCGCCCATTCAGGTTACCCCCCTTAAGCTTGAGCTCAACATGCACAGATCCGTGAACAAACGGTTCGAACAGCCCGGAGGCCACCATGAAAGGCCAGTTGAGCAAAGAGAAACGCGACAAAACCCTTTTCCAGGTCATCATGACAGCCGTACTTGCGTTGTCTGTGGCGTCGGGTCAGGCCTTGTCCCAGGTGCCAGTTGATGAAAACGGTCGGGCACTACCCGTCTATGCCGGAGACCAATTCGATGACGCGATTGTCGAAGAGCATGAGGACTCCGCCGAGCTTGTCCTGACCGCCGCCGAACTGGAGGAACTGGTAGGTCCGGTTGCTTTGTACCCCGACGATCTGCTCGCTATTGTGCTGCCAGCTTCGACCTACCCTCTGGAAGTCGTCCAGGCAGCCCGATTCCTTGAGCAACTCGAAACCGACAGTTCGTTGAAGCCCGACGAAGAATGGGACGAGTCGATTGTTGCATTGCTTAACTATCCCGATGTCATTCAGATGATGGATAACGAGATCGACTGGACCTGGCGTCTCGGCGAAGCAGTTATCAGCCAGCAAAACGATCTCATCGCAGCGGTAGAGTCCTTCCGCGACCGTGCTTATGCGGCCGGAAACCTGAAATCCGATGAGCACCAGAAGGTCTCCTATGACGAAGGTACTATCGAAATTGTGCCCGTGAGCGAGGAGATCATTTACGTTCCTTACTACGAACCGACTGAAGTAATCGTCAGGCAGACACGTCCGGTCTACTACTACTATCCGGATCCGTATCCTGTTTATTACTACCCGTACCCGGTCGACTATCGGTTCCGTTCACACTACTTCTGGGGCGTAACAACGGCGTTTACCATCGGCTGGTCGAACCACAACTTGCACGTATATCATCCGAGCTACTGGGGCCATCCTTACTATGGTCGTTACTACTACGGGCATTATTACCGTCGCCCGAGCATTACCGTTTACAACAACTGGTATGTAAACAACCGGTATAGCAACGCCCGATATCGCTATCGTGACGGCGATCACTGGCGGCCTCGATCAAGGGCCGGTTCGCGTCAGAACGAGCCGCGAGTTCGGAACTATCACTACTCTCCGAACAGGTCGAACAACAGCCGGGATTACACGGTCTCGCGAAGAGATCGAATGCGAGCGGCAGATAACGGTCGGATGGCTCTCAATCTCCGTGAGCGCGACGGCAACCAGGTCGTAACCGATACCGGCCGGCGTTCGGGAGCCGCAGATAACAGGCGGAGCTCGAACCGTGACAGGATTCCTGCGAGCAGGACAGACGCGAACAGCTCTGCTGCAAACGGTCGACGCCGTATCGAGGACACGACAAGCCGTTCAGAGCGGAGCCAGAATCGTCAAAATGGTGCAAACCGTGACATACAGTTCAGGAGCAGGAATGTCGACGCGGCCAGATCCACGTCGGGGTCGCGTCAGACAGTCGCGGGGAACGACCGCAGCAGACGGACCGCCGCGACAACGACCTCTCGTCGAACCGTCGCACCCTCGGCGCAGAATCCGGGACGCGTCGCTGCAAGCCAGAGACAACAGGCACGGACCGCTTCGAACAGGACAAGCAGCAATCGCCAGGTATCGGCGGTAGCACCGTCACGGACGTCTGCAGCCCGTGCTGCCCCACCTCAGCGAATAAGTCAGGCGACTTCAAGACAGCAAACGAGTGCAGCCAGGTCGACACCGCCGCCGGCAAGGCAGAGTGCCCCTGCTCGCGCGAGCGCGCCTTCAACAAGGCCGGCCACGGCCAGATCAAACAAGGGTGACGGAGGCGCCGGTCGCAATCGACAGGACCGGAAACCGCGAGCACGCCCTCGAAACTAGGAATCTCAGTACGTCAGGGCCTCTGATTGGGCAGAGGCAAAGGAGCTCCCCGCTCCTTCAAGGGCCGGGCGAATCTTTCGACTCTTTCGATTCGCCCGGTTCTCCCCCCTCACCCGGCTCGTACTTCCCGGATGAGAGTTCCCAGGCCACGTAAAAGACGCAGCCGCCGACGATCAGGGCCATAACGACAAGAATGATAGACAGCAGGTTCATGGGGGCCATGATAGCCCGAATGATCACTCAGCAACCAAGACTCATTCTTTCGTTTGCCTGGGAAGCCGACCTGCTTTGCGCAAGGCCTCCCGCAAAACGAATTCGATCTGCGCATTCAGACTGCGCAGATCGTCCTCCGCCCAGCGATGCATCGCGGACATCAGCCGGTCCATCAGTTGTCAAACGACCCTGCTGCTTTATGTCAAATTACAGTTTAATCAGGGACAATCGGGTTCGGCCTCCAGGATAGCGACCTCCTCATCCGTCGGCGTCATCCCGGCATCGCCTCCTGAATCAAACAATACCTGCCATTCACCGAATTCATTCCGCCGCCATGTCGATATGAAATGACCCCAGGACTCGCTCACAGAGCCATCCTCGGCAGTGCTGGTCGCACGATAAGGGCCTCGGCTTATGGCCAGGTTACCGTCACTCGTGACCTCGACAAATGCCGGACGCCAGCGCATTGCAGGTCCACCCGCCGCCAACACGGCGGACCAGGCCTGGCCAATCTCTTCCCTGCCCCGGGACACCCGACCAGTTATGAACCTTGCATCAGGGTCAACGAAGCTAAGAAACTTTGTGGCGTCTTTTGCCTCGGCGGCCCGGCTGAACCCGGTTTCGGCACATATCACCTCCTGGCGAATATTTTCATCCCCGATTCCAACCGCAACGAGGACGACAAGCATCTTAATAATCATGATCACACCCCTTTTTCTCTGGATCAGATAACATTCATTGTTGCTGGCGAACAGCCGCAACCTCAAATCACATATAATTTCACCTGATGACCTCCTTTGTATCAGAACTTCGCCGTCGAAACGTCCTGCGCGTAGCAGCGGCGTATGCACTCGTTGCCTGGATCATTATCGAGGCCGGGTCCGTCCTCCTGCCGACATTCGGGGCCAGCGATACTGCCTTCCAGACCTATGTGATCGTTGTCCTCCTTGGCTTCTTTGTTTCGCTCATATTCGCCTGGATCTTCGAGATCACGCCTGACGGCGTAAAACTGGACAAGGACGTTGACAGGGCTGCACAGGCCGAAAACAAAGGTGGCCTGACGAATTACGCCATTATTGGCCTGCTGATTGTTGCGCTGGCGGTCTCCGTGACATTCAACGTCGCGGATATTCAACCAGGTGGTGAACCATCAGCCGCCGACATCATGATGAATCGCCAGTCAATTGCGGTACTGCCATTTTCCAGCCGAAGTTCCGTAGCAGATAACATTCTGTTTGCTGATGGCGTGCATGACGACCTGCTGACCAAGCTTGCAAATCTTGGATCCCTTAAAGTCATCTCCCGCACTTCTGTCATGGAGTATCGCGATACGACCAAGAATTTGCGGCAGATCGGGGAAGAGCTTGACGTCGACACTTTACTTGAAGGGTCAGTGCAACAGATCGGCGCCAATGTTCGAATCAATGTCCAGTTGATTGACGCAGAAACCGATGAGCACCTGTGGGCACGCATCTATGATCGTCAGCTCACCACTGAAAACATTTTTACCGTTCAAAGCGAAGTGTCCGCCGAAATCGCGGCCGCACTGCATACCACTCTCATGCCGGACGAACAGATTCAGGCAGCAGACGTTCCAACACAAAACCTTCGCGCATACAGCCTTTACAAATCAGGGCGCGACAATCTCTACCAGCGCAGGCTGGAGCCTCTGCTGGAGGCCCGCACGCAATTTGAACAGGCGATTGAGCTTGATCCCGAATACGCAGAGCCCTATGTTGGGCTCGCAGAAAGCCTTGTATTGCTTGCTGTAAATCATCGCGCCATGACGACCGAAGAGGCATTTCGCATGGCTGAGCAACACATCGATCAGGCTCTTCTGCTCGACCCGGAACTGGCCGATGCCTATGCGACGCTCGGGCTTCTCAAAACATCAGAATGGGCAATCACCCGCCTCGGCACTGAAAACCTCGAGGCAGAAGCGGCCTTTGAACAGGCGCTGGCCATTAACCCGAATCACGCCCAAACGTACATGTGGTTTGCAAACCTGCGCGACGCAGAACAACAGACCGACGAGGCGATCGGCTACTTTCATCGCTCCATGCAACTCGACCCACTGGGCCGGGTACCCTACAACAATCTCCCGACGCTTTATGCACAACGTGGCGAGAATGAATTCGCCATAAAGCTTTGGCTTGACGCCATTAATATTCACCCGGAATGGCCGGCCCCGTATGGCTTGCTGGCAGCTCAGCTACTGGGAATGGGTCGCCTGGATGAGGCATTCGCCTGGGACCGGCTGTCCAGAGAATTGAGTGCAGACTCGGATCCAACCGGCGGCATCACTTTTAGTCTGTATCTTCAATTCGGCGAAATCGAAAAAGGAAAGGCTTTTCTTGCCGGAATGCCGGAATCACACCCTCTTGCCATGATGGCGCCGGCAATGACAGCGCTGTTATCCCGGGACTATGAAACAGCAACAGCTGTTCTTGTTGAAGTCGCGAAAGAGGACAACATAATGCAGCAATTCATATACGGGCTCACTTCCGACTTCGCACTTCTGTCAGGCGACCTGGAAACGGCAAGAGAATTCATGCTGATACAAAACCCGATCCTCGGGCTTGACAGCGAACTGGAGATAGACCGGTTTACCGTTCGCGACATCGTCAAGCTTGCATACATACAAAAGCAACAGGGAAACAGCGCTCGAAGTATAGAACTGCTTAAGTCTGCGTTGCCTGTTGTCCAGGAATTACCACTCCTCGGACTTTATGGCCAGGGCGTTCGTGAGGCTCAGATCTATGCATTGCTGGGACAGGAAGATAATGCGTTTGCGGCACTAGGCGACGCAATTCAGGCCGGCTATCGTACGTCCCTGGTGGCCGATAACTGGTGGATTCTCGAAACAGATCCTTATTTTGAATCGATGCGCGAAGATGATCGATTCGTCGCTATAATCAACCAGCTTGATGCGTTGAATTCTGTAATGTACGACCGAATCATCGAAGCTGAAGCCAGTGGGGACTGGGAACAGCTCACCGACCTTGCCGGATCCATCTGACAAGAAGTAGCCAGGGACGACAACGATCGACGCAGCAGTTCAAAGACTCGAACACGAGCAACGGATGGACAAACTCCGCCAGACTATCAAGTGGGTTGTCTATGCCCTGCTGATGGTCAACTGGTGTTACTACATTTTCGACGACTGGCGCGCGGCCCAGCATACCGTTGCAGAAGGTGCGTCTCTTGCGGAATGGACGAACGCATTCGCAACGTCTCTCGATGAACTTGCCTGGTTCGCGATGCTGTTTCTGTTCGAGGCCGAAACCTATTGGCTCGACGACGAGGCGCTGACGAAGCTGAAAAGGCTCGCCTTCGTCATCCTGCGATTCTTCTGCTATGGGTTTCTTGCGCACACCGTTTACGCCTATAGCTTCAATCTCTATGAATTGATGCACACCGTAGTCATGCCGACAGTGAACAGCGCCTGTGACCTCGTCGGGCAGGATTTTTCTTTTGTCAGAAATCTCGTGTACACCACTATCGACGCAACTACCTGCAATTCCGTCAGTGCGGCTGGAGCTCTTTATCAGATAGGTGATAGTAGTGTTGTGACCGATCTTGCCGGGCTCGATGAAATGACGTTCCTGGGTTACATAGATATACAAGACGCAATCGTCTGGCTCGCTGTTGTGCTGATTATTGAACTCGTAATACTGCTCCAGGAAAAAGGCACCTCAGAAGGGCCACTGATCACGACCACCAGCTGGGCGACGTTCGCCTTGTACGGTGTCCTGATCTGTCACGCGCTGATCTGGGCCTGGAAAGGTCACTGGGTTTATGGCTGGGATCAACTTCTCTGGATCGGCGGGTTCGCCGCGATCGAGATGAATCTTTCCGAATGGCGTGACGACCTCATCGAGGAAGCTGCCCCCACCTGAATTATTGCCTATACTCTGCCTTCGCCATCACTGGCTAAACAATGATCTCCGGGGGAGACCGAATGACTACCAGATCCATCGCAGCAATTGTGATTGCACTCCTGCTCACCGCTTGTGGGCCGGCTGAAGAACCAGCCGCACCGGCCGACCCGGCCGCTATTGCTGAACAACCAGTCGACCTCGCGGCGCGGGCTATCGAAATAGCACAAAGCTCGATCATCATCGATACACACATCGACGTCCCATATCGTATTGTTGAAGAATGGGAAGACGTATCAGTAGCCACCGAAGGTGGCGATTTCGATTATCCTCGTGCCGTCGCCGGTGGCCTCAACGCCCCGTTCATGTCTATATACACTCCAGCCGGTCTTGAAGAAGAAGGTCGTTCAAAAGAAGTTGCGGAAAACCTCATAGATCTCGTTAATCGAATCGTAAATGAATCTCCGGACAAGTTTGCGATTGCCATCTCACCAGCTGAGGTTGAAGATCAATTTGAGAAAGGGCTGATTTCCCTGCCATTGGGCATGGAAAACGGATCTCCGATCGAAGGCGACCTTGCCAATGTCCAGCACTTTTTTGATCGTGGCATTCGCTACATCACGTTGGCACATGGTTTGTCGAATCACATTTCTGATTCGTCTTACGACGACAACAAACGTTGGGACGGATTAAGCGAGTTTGGCGTTGAAGTGGTCGGAGAAATGAATCGTCTTGGCATCATGGTCGACATCAGTCACGTCTCAGACGCGGCATTTTGGGATGTAATGGAAATCGCGAAGGCCCCGGCGATTGCATCGCACTCGTCGGCGCGTCATTTCACACCCGGGTTTGAACGCAACATGGCTGATGACATGATTGTGGGGCTCGCTGAAAACGGCGGCGTCATTATGATTAACTATGGCTCGTCGTTCCTGACACAAAAAGCGCAGGAATACGGCCCTCATAAACGTGCGGCCAAGCAAGCCTATCTCGAAGAAAATAACATCGAAGACTCGGACGAAGTTACCGAAACTTTCAACGCCATCTATGAAGCGGAGAATGGCAGTTACCCATATGCCACGCTGGCAGAAACACTCGATCATTTTGATCACGTGCGAGACCTTGTCGGCATTGAACACGTCGGCATTGGGTCGGACTACGACGGCGTTGGTGACAGCCTGCCAGTCGGACTTAAGGATGTATCGAGCTATCCGACACTTATCGAAGGACTCCTCGAACGTGGCTATAGCGAAGATGATGTCGTCAAAATTCTTGGTGGCAACCTGTTACGGGTCTGGCGCGAAGTAGAGGCTGCAGCAGCGTCGTAGCACACCTTTAGGACCTTACATGAACTATCCAGCAAAAATCAGGCTGTGGTGTGCGCTGATAATTTTCAGCGTCGTCATGTTCGCCTGCTCACCCGGCGGCAGCGACGCCAACTACGATGTCATCATCCGTGGCGGCAGTGTTCATGATGGCATTGGCAGCGACCCGGTCATCGCAGATATTGCCATCACTGATGACCGGATCGAAGCTATCGGTGACTTGTCTGCTTACTCCGGCGCAAATGAAATTGATGCGCGAGGTCTCGTGGTCGCACCTGGCTTCATCAACATGCTGTCATGGGCAAACGAGACGCTCATTGAAGATGGTCGCGCCATGAGTGACATCATGCAGGGCGTTACGCTCGAGGTAATGGGTGAAGGCTCGTCGATGGGCCCGTGGAACGACGCGATGAAAACACAAGTCCTGGAGCGCCAGGGTGACATACGTTATGACATCGAATGGACAACCCTCGGTGGCTACCTCGACTATCTCGAAGCACGAGGCGTATCCGTCAACGTTGCATCTTATGTCGGCGCAACGACTTTGCGGGTGCACGAAGTGGGTTACGAAAACCGACCCGCCAGCGAAGAAGAAATCGATCGAATGCAGGAACTCGTTCGGCAGGCAATGCGTGAAGGAGCTGTGGGAGTCGGTTCGTCACTCATTTACGCGCCAGGCAACTTCGCAGACACGGATGAACTGATCGCGCTGGTAAGCGCGGCCGCTGAATATGATGGCTCCTATATTTCTCACATTCGTTCTGAGGGCAGTCGACTCGAAGAAGGCGTTCAGGAACTGATCAAAATCTCGAGCATCACCGGCGCACCTTCCGAGGTTTATCACCTGAAAGCCTCAGGGAAAAGCAACTGGCACAAGCTGTCGAATGTTTTTGACCTGATCGAATCAGCACGCGCCGCCGGTTTATTCATCACGGCGGATATGTATACCTATCCCGCCGGCTCGACAGGCCTCAACGCCACTATGCCTCTCTGGGTTCAGGACGGCGGTCATGACGCCTGGGTTGAGCGCTTGCAGGATCCCGAAATTCGGGCACGGGTCGCGGCGGAAATGCGCCAGCCGACCAATGAATGGGAAAATTTCTTTGTTGATGCCGGCCCGGAAAATATTCTGCTGATTGGCTTTCGAAATCCCGATCTCCGTACCTTGATTGGCAAGACGCTTCAGGAAGTCGCTGATGAGAGAGGTACGGATCCGGCTGAAACGGCGATGGACCTGGTCGTCGAAGATGACAGTCGCGTTGATGCTGTCTATTTCCTGATGTCTGAAGACAACGTACGGCGCAAAATTGCAAAGCGCTGGATTAGCTTCGGATCCGATGCGGGCGCACCCTCTGCCGAAGGCGTGTTCCTGGAGTCAAGCCGCCACCCGCGGACCTACGGCAATTTTGCGAGACTGCTTGGCAAGTACGTTCGCGACGAAAAAGTGATTCCATTGTCAGACGCTATTCGACGTATGACTTCGCTACCGGCTGGAAATATCGGTGCATTTCAGCGCGGCGAGCTTCGCGAGGGATACTACGCTGACATTGTCGTCTTCGATCCGGAAAGGATTGCCGACAAAGCGACATTCGAAGAACCGCACCAGTATGCAACGGGCATGCGCCACGTTTTCGTTAACGGTGAACAGGTACTGAGGGACGGAGAACACACGGGAGCAAAGCCGGGACGCGTAGTACGCGGCCCGGGCTGGGACGGCTGGTTATAAATCAGACCTTGACCTTCTCTAGTGAGATCAACAGCAGGACGACACAAATAGCGACAGCGGCTGCCAGGCCGAGAAACTCACAGACTGCAATGACAAATTCAACCATTTTCGAGTCCGGATAACTTCAACGATTCGATTTTCGAAGAAGCCTGTCGACCGATGAAGTCTTAGATATACCTATCTCTCAGAAAGAAAATGGCCGATTATCCCTGACGTCTCCCGGCAGGTATTTAGCTCGCAATTTATCATGACGTGATGGAGGAAATTCGTAGAAGATAACTCGACGCACATGATTCGTTGCAATCTGGGCTTTGTCGTCAGCGATTTTTTGTAGTGCGCGAGCGTCTTCGAGGGTACCTTCTGCTTCCTGCAAAAGCCTCGGCTTTACCGTAGCGGATTTCTCGAGCAGTTTCGTGACACGGGCTTCGGACCTCTGAGTTATTTTGCGGGCGTTGTTCAGATCCTTCAGCGCCGCCCTCTCAACCCTGACAGCTTGTCGAAGTTTGCCATGAGCCCCTTGCCTCAGAAGCAAATACACCACCGCCAACAGGACAACCACTCCCGGAATGGCTGCCATCCAAAGCGCCCAGTTGTCAGTCAATGTCTGCGTATTCATTAGCGAAAACTATAGCACCACGGTTCACGCCGCACGCGGGCTCGGTTCTCACTGCGGCCGCAGGAAAAATCAGCTGGATTGTTTGTGGCCCAAATAAAAAAGTGCCCATGCACAGCCTCTACGCCGTGCACGGGCACCAGTATTTCATGCTCTCATTGTCAGCCCGAGATCAGAGTTCTTCCTCTGCAGCAACTTTTTCATCAGTTGCTAATGAATGTGGCCATTCTGCATCCAGCGGAAACGGTTTCGTTTCTGAATTGAATGTCAGATAGTTCACAACTTCGTAGGAATAAATAGCCAGCGAGTGGCCAAAAGTTTTCAGCTGATCATTGATGCTGCCTGCGAAAAGGACGTGGAAAAATTGCACGGCCACTACTGCGGCAGTTACCAGTCTGGACAGACCATAAAGGAGCGCAAAAATGATCATAAAAAACAGCCGGATCCAGGTTGAACGTGCGGTGACATTCTTCTCCAGCTCACTTTTTTCTGATTTTCCACCTACGTCCGCGCCGGGCGGTGCATGGTCCATCGGTTGATCACTTGTTGTCATCGTCTTTCCTCTTTTTCAGGCCAACCCTGAAGTCTCGACTATACGCCCAGTATTGGACTCTATAATTATAGATATGTTCACCTGCAGGAATTACAAGCAGGTAAATATCTTGAGGAAATCTGATTCAGGAACCGGTGTAGAAGTAATACGCAGCTATGACCAGCAGTACCATGCCAAGTGATTTGGCGATGATAGTCAGGCCCCGCGGTTGATCAGCAAAACTCGGAATTGGCTTTGCGGGCCCGTGGGTTCGCCATGCACGATCAACCAGCACCTGTGCGTTGGCAAGTCCAAGGTCTTTTGCTTCACGAAGGAGCTTGATCGCCTCGATCCTGCGACCACTCTTGATCGCTGAAATTACGTCTTGCGGCAGTTCATGCTCGGTGATGATTACTTCGTCGGGCATCCGTCGTCCTGAAAGTGCTGTTGAATTCCTGGTAATCCTAGCAACAGCAACGCTTTCAGGGCCTTGTCTTATGTCTCAAAATTAGAAAAATCAGGGCGAATAGTCCCAAACGAAACCGTCTCGATTAGGCATTTCGACCCGCGGTAGCGTCTCCGCATTTAGCTCATCGCTCTCCAGAACGATATCGTTCAGAAACAGTATGTAGGCCGTAACCGAGTAGATTTCGTCGCTGGACAGGCTTCCTGGGGCCTGCAGGGGCATTGCACGACGAACATAGTCAAAGACTGTTGTCGCATATGGCCAATAGCTCCCAACCGTCTTTTTAGGTTGACCGGTCGCGAGGGAGCCGTGACCGCCAACGAGCGCGTCATTCACGCTGCCCGCACCGCCCTCTCCGTGGCAGGCAATGCAGTGCTGTTGATATACAGCGGCGCCCTTTTTCGCCGTGCCGCTGCCGTCGGGAAGCCCGTCACCATTCGGCAGAATCGTGTAGTCCACGCTGACCAGCGTTTCGGCATACTTCTAGTTCAGAAAATTATCCAATGAAATGGAGTCGATTACATAGTCTACTGCGTGTTTATTGCATTTCCAGACTGAAAAGAGAACATTGTTCTGGTTGACATACCCGTTCCTTTGTTAAATGCTGCTGAACGGAACGGCACTAATCATTCTTAGAAGAATTTTACTGTACCAATTCTATTATTCAAATTCAAGAAATAATCGATATGAGGTGTTACAACCAAAGCCATGTATCAGTACTACTGTATTATAAGAACTATTAACATTTCTGTAAAAACAAACATCCGCATCACGCATGTCAGCTGTCCTTACAATCACACTCCCAGCCCTCATGATACAGCCTTTTCTTACCTTCACACCTGCTCTAACCGCTATTCTAGAACAAGTCCTGAAAGCCCTCCG